>NZ_JADGFC010000066.1 GCF_016744025.1 Sulfurimonas sp. | reverse complement strand
AGAGCTTTTTTATAATCCATTATAGAAATACCTTGGTTTCTTACCAATATACAGAAGTTTGCAAGGGTTTTCAAACCCCCATATTTTTAATTAAGTCGTATATTACAAAAAGTGGTAAATATGCCACTAAAATGGTACAATTACGAAGTTACAAAATTTTGTAATTTATTTAATTAAATGGAGGAACATTAAAATGGTATATTCTTATGATGAAAAACAAAAACAAGTAAAATTAGTAAAAGTACCTAAGCTTAGAGGTAGTGACGCACAAAGAGTTGAAAATGCTGATGTTCCTAAAGAATTTTTAAAAAGAGTTATGGGTATTAAACTTAATATTCAAAGAGTTTAGTGATTGTTAAAATCCACATTTAAGCAACTTTCATCTTCTAGTTGTCAGAAATCAAAACAAATGATTGCTGATTCTTTTTCTTATCATCCTACTAGAGGACAAAGAGAAAAAGCTATTTTAATGCAAACGTTATCTGACGCTTCTTTAGGAAACACACTTATTACAAAAGTTACTGATTCAACAAAAAGTATTACAGGAACATTAGGTTTAGTTGCTTTGTCTGTTGGAAAGCTAGAGCTTGAGGATAAATCATTTCCTTCTGTAATTGTTGATTATCTTTTTGTGGATTATGAACATAGAAATAAAATATATGAACACTTAGAAGAAAAGGTATCTACCTCACTTCTTTATTACGCGATACAAATAGCTGAAGAGATAGCAAGACTTGCTGGAGTTAGATATTTAATATTACGTCCTGATGGTGGCAAAGAAAATAAAAAATTAGTTGCATTTTATGAGTCTATGGAATTTAGATATATGACGGATAAACATGAATGGATGTATCTAAAACTTACATAGTGTTACCTATGTGTTACCTTTTTTTGAAGCTAACTCCTTAAAGTGCTTATTTTAAAGAGTTGTAGAGCTATATATATAAGTGGTCTTCTCCACCACTTGAAGACTTCTTTATTTAAAAACCTCAAAAAATCATAAAATAATCAACAAAACTCTTTCTAAATAATACTATATTCCCTTAAACATTCTCAGCTAACTTTGCTATAATTCAAATATATAAACTATTAAGGATATCACATGCATATAGAACCAGAAATTGTAGACGCTGCAAAGATAGGACTTTCATACGCAACTGCTTCAGGAGCATTATTAGCTTCTGCAAAACTTTCATACGATAATATAAAAGAGAATAATCTTATCTCTTTTTTAATCAAAGTAATTGCTTCAACACTTTTAGTATTTACTTTTTTCCAAGTTCTTCCTCACTATCCAGTAGGTGTTTCTGAAGTTCATTTAATTATGGGTTCAACACTGTTTTTACTTTTTGGTGCTGCTCCAGCTGCTATTGGTTTAGCTCTTGGTTTATTAACGCAAGGTTTATTCTTCGCTCCTTTTGATCTTCCTCAGTTTGGAATGAATGTAACTTCAATAATAATGCCACTAATTGCAATATCTTACTTAGCTAAAAAAGTGATACCTCAAGATACAACATATACACAACTAAAGTATTCTCAAGTTTTAAAACTTTCTATGACTTATCAAGCTGGAATAGTTGCATGGGTTTCTTTTTGGGCATTTTATGGTCAAGGTTTTGGTGCAGAGAATTTAGCATCTGTTCTTAGTTTTGGTGGAGCTTATATGTTAGTAATAACAATAGAGCCACTTGTAGATTTAGCAGTTTTAGCATTTGCTAAATCTATAAAAGATACTTTAAGCAAATCAAACTTAATAGAAAAAAGACTTTATAACAAAGCATAAAACTAAAGGGCTTTTAAAGCCCTAGTTTTTTAATCTCTACCTCAATATTATCTCTAAAAATCTCTATTACTTCATCTTGTCCAAGCAGATTAAACTTCGCTGTATCATCTAAAGGTTTAACGATACTAGAGTCACAGTACTCTCCAATCTCTTGAGAAATTTCTATCATATCTTTAAAGTAGTGATTACCACTAACTAATAGCATAGGAACAACTTGAACCTTAGCATCTGGGTTCTTTTTTATACGTTTTAATATTTCTTGTTTAATAGCATCTTTGACTGCATAAAATGGAAATTCTCCCTCTAAAGAACAAGTGATATTGTTTTTGTTTATCATTTTTAAGAAGTTTGAAGCATAAGAAACTGACTCTAGACCACCAAGATTTAAAACAGGAACACCATGAATTACATATAAGTTTATGATATCTTTTTTCTTCCCACGAATCTTTGCATCTAAATTTTTAAGATAAAGAGATGTCTCTTTAGTTCTATGTAAAAGAGGATTTGTGTAACGTATGTTTGCAAGAGAGAATTTTTTAAAGCCCTTAACCATACGAACAAGAACTTCATGCTCATCAGTTGGAAAGATATTTACTGATACAACTATATAGTGCTTATAACCTTCCATATCAACATCAGCCATAACCTGAGGAAGGTTTTTATAAACCTTTCCCTCTTTGGCTAACTCTTTGATAACCATCTTTGAAGAGAATGCGGTAAATACAGGAATCCCTTTAAAATGATTTTTTATGTATTCTTCAAACTTAAAGTATTTGTCTTGTTCAATAACTGACCCAAAACATGAAAGAATTATTGCGGTACCTTTGTTATAATGTCTATATCGTTTCATAGTAAATCCAAATTTTTTAATAATTATAGAGAGATAAGTTGAAAAAAGCATTAGTCGTATCAGCAATAGCGTCAAACCAAGGTAAAACTTTACTTACAATGGCACTGTTAAACTACTATAAAAATAGAGTAAGACCCTTTAAAATAGGACCTGATTTTATAGACCCTCAGTTTCATGAAAAAGTTGCATCTTATCCATCGGTAAATCTTGATGGTTTTATGATGAATGAAACTCAGCAAAATTGGATATTTTCAAAGTATGCAGATAAGGACCTTAGCATCTGTGAGGGTGTGATGGGTTTTTATGATGGAATGGATAAGGGTGCTAGTGCATATGACACAGCAAAAATACTCAATATCCCCACTCTTCTTATCTTAGATGCAAGCGGAAGTTATATAACAATTGCCGCTATCTTAAAAGGTATGAAAGAGTTTAGAGGTGACAACACTATCAGAGCAGTTGTTTTAAATAAAGTATCTTCAAAGATGCACTATGAACTTGTAAAAAAACATATAGAGTTAGAGTGTGAGGATATAGTGCTTGCTGGTTGGATAGAGAAAAACCTACCTGCAATAAGCTCTAGACATTTAGGACTTGATTTAGAAGAGTTAGAAACAAAAGAGCTTGATACTATTGCAGTAGATGTGCTCAAATATATAGATATGAATCTTCTTGAAAATATCATGGATATAAAAATAAATAAAAATGAGCTTTATCCATTCAAAACTATAGTTAAAAAAGATGAGAAGTGTGCTCTTGTAAAAGACAAAAACTTCTCTTTTATCTACCATGATAATATCGAGTATTTAAAAGAAGTTTATAAAGAAGTAGTCTTTGTTGATTCAACAAAAGATGAAGAGATACCATTAGATGCAGACATGGTCATAATTGCTGGTGGATATGTTGAGACTGATGAGAGTTATGCAAGAGTAAAAGACTCTAAGAGGTTTAAAAACTCACTTATTAATCATGCTAAAAAAGATAAGAGTATATACGCAGAGTGTGCAGGACTTATATATCTTGGTAAAAGTATAGATGAAAAAGAGATGAGTGGCATCTTAGATATAGAGTTTAAGTTAGGTAACAAAAGAGAGAGACTTGGTTACTACTATGGTTTAGACTTTGAGAGTGAGGAGACTACAAAAGGTCACGCCTTTCACTACTCATATATAACATCCGCTCCAAAGGGTGATATAGGACTATACAAATCATCAAAAAAAACGATGAAAGACGGAGGATATAAATATGCTAATATTACAGCAACATACTTACATACAATGTGGAGAGGAAACTAGATAATGTGCGGATTTTATGATGATGAGCAGAAAATAAAAAAGGGCGATAGAGCCATTTACAAAAGTGAATATATAACAGTAATCTCTGCAAAACATGTAACAAAAAATGAGACTATGAATATAGTGTATAAGATAGATGACAAAGAAGAAGAAACTATGATAAATATACCATATAAAACAGCAGGCTTTGACTTGCAACTAATACAAAGAACGGATAAAAAATAATGAATTTTAAAATACAAGAACCACCTTTAAATATAGGCGATCAAATAAGTCTGAAATCTTTTGAAATGATTCAAGCTGAAGCAGTTGAGTACGAAGGCTTCGATAGATTTGATAAGAATGAGAAAGCTTTGGTTGAGAGACTAATTCATACTACGACATGTTTTAAAGAGATTATTGACAATATATACTTCTCAGATAATGCGATGGTTAAACTAAAAGAGTTACTAGAGAAAAAAGCAAAACTCATAGTCGATACAAATATGATTCGCTCAGGACTAAGTAAATTTTATCTTGATAAGTATGAGAATGAAGTTATCTGTTATGTAAACGAGCCAGAAGTATTTGAGATGGCAAAGCAAAATAAGACTACTCGCTCTTACGCGGCAGTTGAGTTGGCAATAGAGAAATTTAAAGATGAGCCTATGGTTTTAGCTTGTGGTAATGCACCAACTTTTATATACGCAGCTATCAATGCACTTATAAAGAAGAATGTAAATCTTGATAATGTTATTTTACTTCTGTTTCCAGTTGGTTTCGTAAATGTTGTTGAGTCAAAAGAGTATGGAAAAGAGTTTATGAATCACTTTGGTGTTGAGGGCATAATAGTTGAAGGTCGTTATGGAGCTTCTACAATGGTAGTAGCATCTCTTCACGCGGCATATAGACTTATAAAAGATTATGACACGGAGTTTGGTAAGTATAATGGCAAATAAAGAGATAAAACTAAATGATATGGGAAATGAAGTTGTAGAAGGCTTTGCTTGTAAACCTGTTGACTTTGACGCATCTCGTCCTATTATGCACTACCAATCTCTTCTTTTAGTTTGTGATGATGAGAGATGCCATAAGGCTCAAAAAGGCGATAAATCAATCGAACTTAGAGATATGCTAAAAGATATGGGACTCAATAAGGGTGCAAACCGTATAAAAGTAACTCGTACTTCTTGTAATGGAGCTTGTAGATTTAGAGCAGTTACGCAAGTTACAACAAATACACAAGCAAATGGAGTAGCTAAGAACAACGGTCTTTGGCTTAAAAATACTCATCAATATACGAAAGATGAATGGAAAAATATCTTTGAATTACTCTCAACTGGAAAGATGTTAGTTGATAACTTAGATGCAGAAGCTTTTATACCTATGAAAGTGTACAACTAAACTAAGATGAGTAAAGAACTGCGCAGTGGTTACACGACTGGAACTCATGCAACAGCAGTTCTTGGAGCAGTCTTAGTAGAGTTTTATAAGTCTGAAAAGATTTTATCTTTAGATGTATCTCTGCCAAAGGTAGATGCAAGCGTTAAGATAGATGTAACAAGAGAGAGTAAGTGGCACTTTAGCACTATAAAAGTAGACAATGATGACTTGGATGTTACAAAAGGGTGTTGCATACATGCAGAGCTTTTTTTAAGTACTCCTGTTGACCTAAAGGCTCAAAAACCATCACAGATAGAACTTGGAGAGACAAAGCTTCTTATATATGGTGGAAATGGAGTAGGGATAGTTACAAAGGCTGGACTAAAAATCTCTCCTGAGTATCCAGCGATAAATCCAGTTCCTCTAGAAATGATGAAAGATATCGCTTCAAGTCTTGTAGATAAAGATGAGACAAGAGTCTTGCATCTAGTGATTAGTGTAGATGATGGGATGCGTATTGCCAAAGATACAGCAAATGAAAAAGTTGGTGTAATCGGTGGAATATCTATACTTGGAACAAGAGGAATAGTAAAGCCTATATCTGCGGATGCTTATCTAGATAGTATAGATGCAGAGATATCAGTAATTGAAGCCTCTGCATCTAAAGAAGTTATTCTTACGCTTGGAAACAGTGCTCATGATTATTCAAATAAAAATTATGATAAAAATATAGTTGTTGAGATTGGAAACTTTATCTACGATGCTTCACTGCGTCTCAAAGGCAGAAAGTTTAAAAAGATGGTCTTTGTAGCAAGTGTTGCAAAGATGTGTAAAATTGCACAAGAGTGTAAAAATACTCATAACCGCTTTGGTGGTATAGACTTTGATGAGGTTAAATTATGGCTTATTAAAGAGTTAAAAATTGACTTAACTAGTGATGAATACCTAACTTTAAAAGCAGTTTTACAAAAACTTCCAGAAAAAGAAACAAAACTATTTACAACTTTCTTGGGTTATAAAGCCGCTCAGAGTTTTAAAAAATGGTTTATAGAGTTAGATATAGAGATAAACGAGATAGAGATAATTACACTAAATGGTGATGATGTGAACAATAAGGAGTTAAGATGGTAACAATAGCAGGCTCGGGAATGGGCGAATACAACTTTAATAATATTAACCTAGATTTTACAAAATATGAGATGATTTTTTGTGATCAAAATTTTAAAACTGATTTGGACAATGTAGTAAAGGGAAGTTTTAAAGATGTTAAAGATGCCATCTTAGTCAACCTTGATAAAGAGATTTTATACATTGTAAGTGGTTCACCAACTTTTTACTCAGGTGCAATTTTGATTTTAAATGTATTAAAAAAAGAAAATATAGCTTTTAAAATTATAGATAATACTTCATCACTAAACTATATGCTTTCTCATGATGGAGTCTCTCTTGTTAAAACAGGAATCGTAACTCTTCATGGAAAGTCCCAAATAGACTTAGAAAACTTTTTAGTAAAGGATTATACTTTTATCATTTGTGATGAAAATACTCCAGCACTTATAAAAGATGCCACGAGATATCTAAGTGAAGATGACTTTAGCATTACACTTGGAGAGCAGTTTGGTTATGAAAACGAGAAGTTCTCAAATCCTACACTTGATGAGATGTTAAAAAATCCACCTAAGATGCCATTCTCGATTCTTATAAAACGTAACTTTAAAACACTTCCAAATATTTCAAGTGATGATAGTATTGAACATGAAAATGGGATGATAACAAAGAGCTATAAACGTCATATCTCACTGCAAAACTTAGAACTAAAACCAAATCAACTTCTATGGGATGTTGGAGCAGGTAGTGCTTCTATGAGTATAGATGGATATAAAAGATATAAGATTAAATCTATTCTTTTTGAGAAAAATGAGAAACGTGCACAGATGATAAAAAACTCACTATCAACTCATAAGATTTTAAATACAAAACTTTGTATTGGTGAGGCAAGTGAATTATATAAAAATGAGAAAAGTACACCTGAGAGAATATTTGTTGGTGGCGGTGGAGTTAAAGTTATAAGTGAGTTAGACTATCTTTATAGCAGACTAGCTGATGGTGGTTTGATGGTAGCAAACTTTGTAACTCTAGAACACCTAACAACTGCTATAACAACTCTTAAAAATGCAAATATAAAGTTTGATGTAAAGAGTGTATCTCTAACAACTTATAAGATGAGTCTGCTTATGCCAGAACCTGAGAGAGTAATGCACCAAATAATTGTTAAAAAAGAAAAACTAGACAAGGATAAAAATGATTAAATTTGTAGGAGCAGGGCCGGGTGACCCAGACCTTATAACTGTAAAAGGACAAAAAGCCATGCAAGAAGCAGAGGTAGTTTTATATACTGGTTCTTTAGTTCCAAAAGAACTTCTTACTTGGTGTAAAGAGGGAACTTTAATAGAGAACTCTGCGGATATGGATTATGAAGAGATATTTGCTTTTTTAGAACTTCATCATGAGAAAAGCTTTGTAAGACTCCATACTGGTGACCCATCTATCTACTCAACTACTGCAAAGCAGATAGAGTTTTTAAATGAGAAAGGCATCGCTTATAAGGTTATTCCTGGAGTTACAGCAGCTTTTGCAGCCGCTGCATCTGTAGGTATAGAATATACTATTCCTGGAGTTTCTCAAACTTTGATTATTAGTCGTGTTGAGGGAAAAACTCCAAATCCTGAAAGTATAAAACAACTTCTTTCAAATAAAAATAGCTCTTTCGCTTTTTATCTTTCAATCAAACTAATCCAAAAACTAAAATCAGCGGCTTATGAACTTGGTTACTCAAAAGAGACACCATGTTGGGTTGTAGAAAAAGCTTCTTGGAGTGAAGAGAAAATATACAAAGGAAGCATCGATACGATACAAGAACAAGTATCTCATATCAAGGGTGTAGCTCTAATCTTGTTTGGAGATTACCTAAATCAAGAAGCAAAAGAAGAGTCACATCTTTATGCTAAAGAGTATAAAAAAGAGGGTCTTAAGGACTCTAAAGCTTTATAAAGGTGTATGAATGAAAATAGCTATAGCTACTATAAATAATCCAAGTTTAGAGTCTGCAAAAAAACTTTTACCAGTTCTTAAAAATCATGATTGTACAGTTTTTAATAAGACGCAAGAAAATGATAACTTCGTAATCTTTGATAAGGTTGACGATATCATGCCAACAGCATGGGCAGAGTTTGACGCTATCATTTTTATCATGGCTACTGGTGCAGTTGTGAGAAAAATTGCACCTTTTTTAAAGGACAAGGCAACAGACCCAGCAGTTCTAATCATGACACTGGATTTAAAAAGAATTATTCCTCTGGTTTCAGGTCATTTAGGTGGAGCTAATGAGTTAAGTATTGAGATTAGCGAGTCACTTGATGAGTGTGTAAACTTTGTTACTACTGCATCTGATCAGATAAAATTATTAGCTTTTGATATGTTCGCTAAAAAAATGAACTATGATATAAGCAATCTAAAATCGCTTGCTCAAGTTGCAAATAGAATTATCAACAAACAAGCAGTTCAAGTCGTGGCTTATCCATCAGATATACAAAATATAAAAGAGTTTGAGGGTTATAATGAAGATAGTATTATATTTCACTCTCCTGATGATTTAGAGAGTTTTGATACTCAGATTCCAACTGTCTATATAACTCCTCAGAAACTAGCATATAACTCTCTTCAGCTACATCCTAAAGAGATAGTTCTAGGCCTTGGTATGAATAGAGGAACTTCGTCTAAAGAGATAAGCTTAGCCGTTACTAGATTTTGTTTTGAGCATGCTATATCTTTGGAGAATGTAACTCACTTAGCAAGTTTTGAAGCAAAGGCTGATGAAGTAGGACTTTTGGAGTTTGCAAAAGAAGTTGCAAAAGAGTTGAAGTTTTTTAATGAAGATGAGATAAATGCTCTAGAGCAAGACTTCTCTCCATCACAAGCAACAAAGTTTTTTAACATAAAAGGTGTAGCTGAACCAGCTTCACTACTAGCAAGTAATAATAAAGTACTTTTTTTAAGTAAAAGAATTTATGGTGGCGTTACAATCGCAGCCTCATTTTAAAGGATAAAATATATGGGAAAATTAACATTAGTATCAACTGGGGCAGGTGGAAGTAGATACCTAACAAATGAAGCAATTAAAGCAATCCAAGAAGCAGACCTAATAGTTGCATATACTAAGTATGCAAAAGATTTACCTACTCTAATGAGTGAAAAGGAAGTTTTTACAACTCCTATGACTAAAGAGATAGAGAGAGTTGACTATGCTATAGAAGAGGCTAAAAAAGGTCGCACAGTTGCACTTCTTTCAAATGGAGATGCAAATGTTTATGCAATGGGTTCTTTAGTAGTTGAACTTATTGATGTTAAGGATTATTGGGATGATATCGACTACTCTTCACTTCCTGGTATATCGTCTGTTTTAGCCTTAGCATCTGAGGTTGGAGCGCCACTTTCTCAAGACTTTTGTCTTATCTCTTTATCAGATAGATTGACTGATCCTAACTTGATACAAAAAAGAATCAAACTATCTCTTGAATGTGATTTTGTTATTGCTATTTACAACCCAAAAAGTAGAAGTAGACTGGGCCCGTATATTGGTATGTTAGAGAAGTTATCTGTGGTTGAGCCTTCAAGAGTAATAGTAATAGCTAGAGACTTAGGAAGAGAAAATCAAGTGATTATAATTACTACTGCTAAAGAGTTAATAGATGCAGGAGTAGAGAATGAAGATGTAAATATGTCTACTACGCTTTTAATCGGAAACTCTACTACAAAACTTACTAAAGATGGAAGAGTTTTAACTCCTCGTGGATATCTAAATAAGTATGATTTAAGCGGTAGTAAAAAAGATGGTTGGCGTAAAGAGAGTTAGTCTCTCTTTGCGAAGTTAATAAACAGAGTCATATATTTTCTAACTTTTGATATCTTTGATGGTGTGATTTTTTCATCATCAAGATACATGTTCTCAAAAGTGTAAAAATCACCTTCTCCTAACTCTTTTGTATCCATTCCTATTTTAGGACGCATTAAAATTTCAGTAGTTTTAACATCATCACGTGGATTTATTGGTCTTATTAAGAGTTGTTCATCACCTAAACAAAGTGCTTTTTTACTTCTTGCAGATGCAGCGCTAAAAGATGTAACACCTGCTATTACTTCACTATTTTCATAAAGTTCTTCACTTATATTTTTAATACGGTGAAGTAGATAGTAGATGCTAGAATAAACTCCTGCATCTCCTAGTGTTACAAAACAAATATTGGGATATTTTTTACTTGCATCTAAAATAGTTTTTGCTTGATTATCCCAATCTTCTTGCATAAATTGCATAGGAGAATATATAGGAATAATTTTTTTTTCAACATTTAATATTTCTAATGCTTTGGAAACAATTGTAAAACTAATAGATTTTGTAAAACTATTATTTTTACTTTTAGTTGGTACACAAATAGCGTCACAATTTTTAAAAGCATTTAAAGCTTTGAGTGTTAATAATTCGACATCTCCAGGACCTAGAGACACCATGTATAGTTTTTGATTCATGAGGCGAATTCTATCATATATATATTATTTGAAAATAAAACTTTAAAGGCTTTGAAAAAATATTAGCTTATAGAATTTAGTTGCTATCTAAACATCATAATCATTTTATTGAGTAGTTTAACATCAACATGATTGTTCATTTCTAGTTTCATAAGTTTTATAGCCTCAAATGTACTCATTGCACCTTTATAAGTTCTTCTACTAGTTAGTGCGTCAAAAATATCACAAACAGCTATGATACGAGCAAAAAGAGGTATGTCATGGTCCTTAAGTCTAGATGGGTAACCTGTTCCATCCATTTTCTCATGATGATATCTTATACCATCTAATATGTTTTTATTATTGATACCTAATGTTAATCCCAATTTATAACCTATATCAGAATGCTTTTTTACTTCATGAAACTCTCTATCTGTTAATGCTCCATCTTTTGTGATTATGGCAGAGTCTACTTTACTCTTGCCTAAGTCATGTAAGAGAGCTGCTTCTCCAAGTTCGGAGAGTGTTTCTGGTTGCATTTTCATATATGCACCTAAACTTAGTGCATAAATAGATACATTGATAGAGTGAGTGTGAGTATAGTAATCATGTGTAGCAATATCCATTAGAGATTTAATAGTAAAATCATCATCTAAAATAGTATCTATCATCTCATTAACAATTTCTTTAGAAGATTCGTAATTACCTAAAGCTTCAGGATTTGCAAAAAGTTTGTTGAGTACATTAGAAGCATGTTTGTATGTTACCGCAGGTTTGTGGTCTAGTTTGATATCCTTTAGTTCTTCTGAAAAGTTTTCATAAAATATTTCATACTCATTATGTTGATCTTCTTCAACATATACAACATCTGCAGAGTCAACAATAACTTTATCATCATGAGTAAAACAAATGCCATTTTCTTTAAAGCAGTTCATCTCTTTATCTGAAGAGAGCATGAAAATATTAAACTCTAAACTAATACCTTCTGTAATGATACTTTTGTCTATTGCTAGATACTTTGTTGATTTCATTATTATCTTCACTTATATTAATGTAATAAAGTATAACATATTTAGATAGAAGGATATCTTTAAAAGTTGCAATATTGCGACTTTTAAGTTTTATAGTTAAAATGTGTTGAAATGAGAGGGGGTAGTTTGTTAAATACTTTGTCTTAGAGAGTCTTTTGCTACTTCAAATAGTTCACCATTTTCATCTTCAACAAGTGCAGTCGATTTTCCATCTTCTGTGAATATAGTAATAATTTTTACTTGTGAGTCATTATATGTATAGCTATCTGTTTCAGAGTGATTTTTATGTGGCATATATATATTCCTTTTTACTTGTTTCATTTTAGATTCTTTTTGTTTTATTAAATAAAACAATTCTTAAAAAAGGATACCGTAAAATATCCTAGAATATGGTTAAACTTGATATATAATGGCCTGAATATTTAAGACAGAGATTCAGCAAAGTTAATTTCTAATATCGTTAAAATATTACAGAATTAATGGAGAAGAATATGAGTCGTAAAAAAGGCCAAACTTATATAGCTGAACAGAAAACTAAAATAGTGCTAGAGTTACTAAAGGAAGAAGAGACTATTGCTCAAATAACCACTAAGTATAAAATCACTGCTCAATCAATTAGCAAGTGGAAAAAGCAGTTTCTTAAAAATGCTTCACTTGCATTTGAACCAGCAAAAGCGGTAGAAGAGTTTAAGAATTAGATAAAGACTAAAGATGAAGAGATAGAAGAGCTTCAAAAACAGCTTGGTAAATCCGTTGTTGAAAAGGAATGGCTCACAAAAAAGCTAGAGAGCTCGGTCTCATATAAGGAGAGAAAAACTCTCATAGAGAACGGGCTTGAACTCACTAAAACAATACAATGTAAATTACTAGGTATTAGTCGTGCCACTCACTACTATAAACCTGTACCAATAAGCAAAGTAAATCTAAAAATAATGCATACCATAGACGAGATAGCTACAGACAACTCAGAGTACGGCTATAGATTTATCCATCAGCAACTGCTTGAAGATGGTTACAGCATAGGAAAAGATAGAGTAACTTAAATACATGCAGTTTATGGGTATACAAGCAATATATCAAACTAAAAAGAGATTAACAAGCATCGGTAACCCAGAACATAAAATATATGAGTATCTGCTCAAAGAGTATTGGACAAGAACCGGTAAAACTAAACAAATATATGTTCCAACTCCAAACGAAGTCTGGAGCGGAGATATTACCTATATCAGAACAAATGGTGGCTTTATGTATCTTGCTGCAGTTATAGACTGGCACACAAAAGCAATCCTGTCTTATAAGATATCCAATTCTATAGATGCAACACTGGCGACAGATGTACTCAAAGAAGCGCTTGCCAAATATCCAAAGCCAAAGATATTCAACACAGATCAAGGAAGCCAGTATACAAGCTATGAGCATACTCAAGTCCTCAAACAACATGATATTCAAATATCCATGAATGGAAGAGGAAGGTCAATAGATAATATCGTGATGGAGAGATTCTTTAGAACCCTCAAATATGGCAATATTTATATCAGTGATTATCAATCAATTAAGGAGCTAAAAGAAGGTGTCAAAAACTACATTTATAAATATAATTTCAAGAGATTTCATTCAGCTATTTCTTATCAAAAACCAATGAACCTGTATCTTGAATTTATAAAAAATGCGACTTAATTAAAAAAACGGGGGTTTAAAAACTCTCTTTTTTTGATAATTGACCAAATAATAATCTACTAAATTTAACTTCAAGCTTTTACTCAAACCTA
>NZ_JADGFC010000065.1 GCF_016744025.1 Sulfurimonas sp. | reverse complement strand
TGTTTTTGGTCGAATAAGATTAGCAGATTATCGATTAATCCTATCTTTCAACTTACTTTCAAAAAATTGCACTTGATTTTAGAATTGGCGTAATAATATAGCAAAAAGTCCAAGTACTTATGAGCTAAAACTTATTAGCTCTTATGCTCACCTTGCATCTGTCGCTATTGAGAAAGAAAATCATAGTAAGGAAATCAAAGAATCAAATAAAAGACTAAAAGAGCTTGCAACAAAAGACTACTTAACAGGTCTTTATAACCGTTCAAAACTAGACAGTGCTTTAGAATATCAAATCAAACATTCAAAACGACATCATAGTATCTTTGGTGTAATTATGATTGATATTGACTACTTTAAGTTAGTAAATGATGAGCATGGACATCAGGTAGGTGACCAAGTTTTATGTGAGTTTGCAAAGGTACTTAGCGATATTTCTAGGCAAACAGATGTAGTTGGAAGATGGGGTGGAGAAGAATTTCTTATTATTATAGAGAGTACAAATGAAAAAGGCATTATGAATTTGGCTAATAAAATAAAAGAGACTATTGAAGTTCATGATTTTTCTGTTGTAAAACATAAGACTGCAAGTTTTGGTGTAACAATTCACAATAAAGATGAAAGAAGAAATGAACTTATTTCTAGGGCTGACAAAGCTCTATATAAAGCAAAGCATAATGGAAGAAACCAAGTTGTATATTTATAACTAAGCAAAAGTTCTAGTATAATTGCTTTATGCAAAACCTACCAATAACCCAAGTACTTCCTCAGGTAAAAAAAGAACTTCTAAGTTCTAATACTTTAGTTCTTCAGGCACCTCCTGGAGCTGGAAAAACAACAGCACTTCCTATCGCCCTTTTAAATGAACCTTGGTTAAAAGACAAAATCATCATCATGTTAGAACCTCGTCGTTTAGCAGTTCGTTCATGTGCTTCTCGTATGGCAGAGCTTCTTGGTGAAAAAGTAGGAGAGAGAATTGGCTACCAGATAAAGATGGAGTCTGTAAAAAGTAAAAAGACAAAAATTCTTATAGTCACAGAAGGAATCCTCACTAGAAAACTTCAAGCTGACCCTAGTCTTGAAGATGTTGCCTTAGTTATATTTGATGAGTTTCATGAGAGAAGTATACATGCAGACCTCTCTTTAGCACTTTGTTTAGAATCTCAGTCAATCATCAGAGAAGACCTCAAACTTCTGGTTATGTCAGCGACACTAAACACTCATGCGATTTGCAATCTTTTACAAGATGCTCCACTCATAGAGAGTGAGGGACGCTCATATCCAGTTGATAGCATCTTCTTAGATGCAAAGACTACTCAGCCAACAAAAAAAGAGATTCCAACTTTAGTTTCAAAACTTATAAGAGATATTTTAGAAAATGATGAGGGGAACATACTTGTATTCTTTCCTGGAATTGCAGAGATAAAAAAGACTCAGATGCTAATAAGTGAATCTTTAAAAAACACTAATAACACAGATGTTTTCATCTCTGCTCTTTATGGAAACCTATCTAAAGAAGAACAAGACAGAGCTATAAAAGCACCTCCAAAATGTAAGCGAAAAATCGTTCTTGCAACAAATATTGCACAAACAAGTTTAACCATAGAGGGCATAAAGATAGTTATAGACTCAGGTCTGCAAAACTCTTCTGTTTTTAACTCTAGCTCAGGAATGAATAGACTTCAAAGCTCTTTTATTTCACAAGATTCTGCAACTCAAAGAGCTGGGCGTGCAGGACGTTTGAGCGCTGGTAAGTGTTACCATCTTTGGCACAAGGGTAAGATACTTCTAAAACATGACAAACCAGAGATACTATCAACTGACCTTACTCAGATGCTACTTGAACTCTCTCTTTGGGGAAATGAAGATATAAGTGAACTTCAGTGGATGGACTTACCTCCTGAGGGTGCAATGACTCATGCTAAAGAGCTTCTCTTTGAACTAGGAGCTATAGATGCAAGGGGGAGAATAACTCAACATGGAAAAGAGATGTGTTCTTTTGGTATGCATCCGCGTCTTGCACATATGATGATAAAAGCTAAGAAGATGCAACTCTCTTATGAAGCTTCTCTTATCTGTGCTCTTATACAAGAAAAAGATATCTACACCTCATCGTACAGATCTTGCGATATAAGAGAAAGAGTTTCTATTTTACATGATGTAAGTTGTGGCATCTCTATAAATGCATCTCATATAGATATAAAAAACGCTAAGTTTTTACTTCAAAGTGCTTCTAGGATAGAGAAAAAACAAAAAGGTCTTGTAAACCTAGATATGATTGGAGTTTTGTTAGCTCTTGCCTACCCCGATAGAGTATCAAAACGAAGAGATAAAAATAGTTGTTCATATCTACTTGCAAATAAAAAAGGTGCTTATCTTCACCAAGAAGATGAACTATTTGACTCTGAGTATTTGGTTATCTGTGACTTAGATGCCAAAGGGCAAAATGCACTTATATATAAGGCTGCATCTATAGAAAAATCTCAAATAGAAATCTATCTAAAGGACAACATAAAAACTAAAGAGTCTCTTTCTTGGAACTCTGAGCTTTTAAGAGTTGAGGCTAGAAAAAGAAGCTATTTTGGAAGTATAGTTATAAATGAGACTCAGATGCAGAGCAGTTCAGGTGAAGAAGTATCAAAAGTTTTATTAGAAGCTATACGAGAGTTAGGATTAGACTCTCTAGAGTACTCAAAAGACGCTCTTGGTCTCAGACATCGTATTAACTTTATAAACTCTCAAAAAGCTCTTAAACTGAGTTGTGAGTTTCCTGATTTTTCAGATGAGTTTTTACTTGCATCTATGGAAGAGTGGTTACTTCCTTACATTGATGGAAAAAACTCTTTAAAATCTCTGGCATCTCTGAACCTCTACTCTATTCTTTCAGGATTACTAACATGGGAGCAGATGCAATCTCTTGATACTTTAGCACCCTCAAAATTAAAAGTAGCAAGTGGTTCTAATATTTATATAGATTACTCAGATGCAGACAAACCCGTACTAGCAGTTAGACTCCAAGAGATGTTTGGGACAAAGAGTACACCAAGTGTGCTAAATGGAAAAGTTAAACTAATGATTCACCTGCTCTCTCCTGCATCTAAACCCATGCAAATAACACAGGACTTAGAGAGTTTCTGGGCAAACACTTATGCTGAAGTAAAAAAAGAGTTACGTGGAAAATATAAAAGACACTACTGGCCAGATGACCCTTTAACCGCTCAAGCTACAAGTAAGACTAGAAAGTGGATGTAATTTACACGGAGTATCAGGTTGTTAGTACACCAGATCTTGTTATAGACGGAAAAGTTGTAATTACTAGTAAATTACTCACAGTTGATGAGGGAAGTGTTCAAAACTTTGTGTAAGATTTTTTGTTCCATAATCCCTTAAGGTTTGTGGAACTTAGTAGTTTTTACTTTTTGAACACTTTGTGGAACACACAAAACTAATATGAGTACTTCGTATTCCAAATATAAGAGGTTGTTGACAAGGTGTCACGCAGTGAGCGGATAACGTTTATCTTCAGTGACGCTATGCGTTTACTGATAGGTGTTGTTATACTTTTAATTGTATTCTCCACTTATTTTAAATAATTTCATTAGTTTATTTTTATCTTTATCTGCAATAGAGCTAACACACCCTACATCGGGTCCATAATATTTTTTTTCATACTCTTCCAAGTTAATTAATAAAGTATGCCCAACAATTGTACTATCTAAGCAAATTTTTTCATCAATATCAATAGTTTTAGAAAACTCTATCTCTGATAGCTTTTTTCCTTTAAATGTTTCAATTATATTTGCATGATAAATAATTTGCTTTTCTCTGCTTTCTTTATTAAAATTAGTAATTTTAAATTTATCAATCTGCATTAGAGCACTATAGTTATATTCTTCAATATTTTTCTTAATTAACTGTAAGGGTAAAGTTATTTCATTTACTTGATCTTGTTTTGAAACATAAATCCATTTATTAATAGTATGTTTATTATCGTCAAAACACTTTTCTTTTAGAAGTATAGTATTAGCATCACTATACACATTTACTATAATTAGCAATAAAAATATAAAAGTCTTATACATTATGATTCCTTACTTGATTTATCTGCCTGTTTTGAGTAAATTGGAAGTTTAGCATTTGTAGTGTCATATTTACTTGGAACTACAAACATATCCCAGTCTTCTTTTTTATATTTACTGATATTCACTTGATCTGATTGATTTCCACCAAGCATGTAATAATATTTACCATCTTTACTTTTACCAACTATAAAAGCAGTATGCCCACCACCTTTTCTACTTTTTATACCTATTGCTCCATGCACAGGTTCATCAATTTTCTTGCCATATGACATCCATGATTTAGCTCTGAATGCATTTTTCACACTAGAATATCCTGCTTTTTGCATTACCCAAGCAACAAAACAGCCGCACCATGCATTCACTGAACCAGAGTCATCAGTTGCCCATAAATATTTTCCTGCTTTATAATATTCTCTAATTTGAGGATTCTCTTTATGTTTGCCAGCATATTCACTAACACCTATTTGAGTTTCAGCAGTTTTTACCCACGGTGCTTTTTTATAATCAGGCTCTTTATACTTCCAGCCATCAACTAAAGCCTTGTCCATAGCAATTAAAGTATCTTGATTAACAATTCCATTGACTTCTAAAGGTAAAAGTAGAATATATGAGGTTTTGTTATATTTTTTGTACAATTACTGCAATCTCTTCTAATGCCTCTGTTCCATCATTCCAGAATTGAGCATATGTCTTACCGCCATCTATTAATATTTGCATATTTTGCGTTACTTTTATTTTCTGAGTAAACTCATCAATTTTAGTATGATATTGATCCGAGCTATATTCAATTCGGAGAGTAGACAAAAAGTTTAATACTTCCCCTAGTAACAATCGACCATCATTAATAGATGGTGACTTGATTGCCTTTTCCGCATTCCAGCGTGCTTTAAGTGCATCGAACTTACGACTGACTCATTATTGCTATTTGACGATTTTGATTGAGATAACGACCACAATAATCCTGATATTCCAAGTAATGTTGTTATTGCTGGTTCAAACCCAGGCTCGTAATACAACCATGTGATTGAGCCTAAAATAGCAATACTAGAAATGATTGTTGCGGGTACTTTCATGTGACTCCATTCATGTTTTTATAATATAATTATTTATTCAAGGAACACTATAGCACAAACAACTATTAATATGATTATTAAAGATACATTTAATATGTCCTTTATAAATTGAAGAAATAGCTTATTTTATGACAAAGTGTTTTGTTATTTTTAATATAACCCATTAAAGCCAAGTAGATGCAACAAACAACATAAATAAATTACTCCATTTTAAATATATCGCTTAAATGACTTTCTTCAAAGAAGTCTATTCCTGCAAATGTTTTTACATAGTAAAGGGTTAAAAAGATTGCAACAATTATGCTTAGAGTAAAAAGAGATGAAAAAATCATACTCATTATAGAGACAAAAACTTCTACTTTGCTACTCTCTTTAAAACGTCTCAGAGGACTACGATGTTCCTTACCAAAGTAAAGAGTCACAAAATAAATGCCAAAAAACCAAATGTCAAAGTTGACTTTAGTAGCTTTAGTTCGAGTACATTGCATACTGAGTTTGAGAAGTCTTTTTACTTCTCTGGATTGTTCATCAGAGAGTGAGTCTTTTATAGTTGGATCACATTGGTTAAAGAAGTATTCTTTATTAAACGGTTCTACTTTCATGACATCTCCTTTTTCTCATCTTCTTCATCTTTTTTATCTAGCAGTCTTGAGACAACACCTATGATGGCGAAGATAAACATAAGCTGGTAGAAGTTATTTGTTTGTTTTAGCACCCACTCCAAAGTTGACTGTACATATACAGAACTCAAAGCCGCTATAAGAGCTAGTGGAATATACCTGTAGATGCTTCCCTTCATTCTAAAATAATTACGAATATTTTTAACATAAAAATAAAGTAATAATACGACAAATACACCCAAGTTGTGCCAGCCAGTCTCAGCCGCTATCATAAGGTAAATAGTCTCAACTAGACCACCCTTTTCATATTCATCTTTTCTCTCTATATGGTTTGCATACGGATATGGAGGGTTTATTTTAAGACCAAAGTTATTTAACCCGATGCCAAAGAACTTATCGTTTGCCATGTTTTGGGCAGCTTTTGCTAGAGCTACACGAACATCTACAGACTCAGTTGGTGCGGTTTTAACTCTTTCTAAAATTGTATCACTTGCTTTGTAGAGAACTCCACTTGCTAAAATTATGAAAATTAGAGTAATCCCTAGTTTTCTAAAAGACATCTTGTTTGTGTATGAGAACAAAAATATTATAGAAGTTGAGAATGCAAAAAGGGCCATTCCTCCTCTTGATAGTGTCGCAATAATATCTATGCCAGCAGCTCCAAAAATCATCAGCCAGTAAAAGAGTTTAATCTTATTGTTGTTTAGTAGATATGCTAAAAGCAAAGCTCCAAAAACTATCATATACATAACAAGAGAGTTTTGATGTGGAAAGGGTCCATATGCTTGAAAGATGCCAAGCATGTATTTTTGCTTTAAAACTATGATAGTTATATACAGAGTAATAAACGAGATAATAAGCATTAAATCATCGAACTCTTCAAACTTTCTAATCATATTGTAGACCACAAAAAAGAAGATATACATACGAGTCATTTTCCATATTTCAAAAAATGAGTAAACAAGTACATCGCTGTTTATGATGGAGACTAGACTAAAGAAAAAGTACAAAAAAAATAGAGTTGTTCCTGGAGGTATTTTTAGTGGATGCTCATCTTTTCTTCCGATGACAACAGCCAACATAGAAAAAACTACTATATCGACCATCCCTATCTCAAAACCTTTTGAACTTCCTCTGTATGTCTCCATAGATATAAAGTTTATGTCCACCATATTTGCAGTAAAGAAGATTAGTAAAAACCATAAAAACTTTTCATAGTGAACATATTTGCGTGCCAGTATGTAGTTAAATGGAACGCCTATAAATAACACTACAAAAAATATGATGTACTTAAACTCAGACATAACCTGACTCCCTTAGCTTCTTGTCTCTAACTCTTCTTTGTCATCTCGTATAGATATAGTTTTTGCTGGAAGTCCAACAGCTACGCCAAAGTCCACAACATCTTTTAAAACTACGCTATTTGCTCCAACACGGGCATACCGTCCTATGTTTATTGAGCCTAAGATTTTTGCACCTGTTCCTATTTCAACATAGTCTTGTAAAACAGGATCACTTCCCTTGTGGCACTCACCTCTGTCTCCAAGAGTTACACCTTGATGTAAGATGCAGTTTTTACCGATAACGGCATGTTCACCTACTACCACACCCATAGGATGTGGCAAATAAAGACCTCCATCTATTTTGGCATTTCTGGCAATATCACATCCAAACAGTATTTGGTTAGTAAACGCAACTATCTTTCCAAGTATTCCAAGATGATATCGGCTAAATAAATTAGCAACTCTCATAAGAAAAACAGGAATAACTCTAGGGTGAATAATATAAAAAATATCACTTAACGAGTTACTCTCTTTTGCCCTTATCATCAATATGTCAGCTGATAATGCTTTGATTATAGTTTTCATTAGTTTGCTCCTACTAGTTGATTTAGTATATATGCACTAGTAAGTCCACTAATACTAGGTGTTATAAGATTTAAAATAGTATTCCAATCACCAAGTTTTGATTTTGGAATAAAGACCATGTCATATGGCTTTAGTAAAAAGTCGATACTTTCACCCTCTATAATATCTTCAAGATTTACTACATAAACCGATGGATCATCAAGACGACCGCGAATGATTGCTATCTCTTCTATGTTTGCAGTCTCTTTAAAACCTTCTGCATAACTGATAAGCTGTGATAGAGTCATATGCTCTTTATATCCAAAGTATCCAGGTAGTTCTACTTCTCCTAAAATATATACTTCTGTATTTAATGCAGATGGAATATAGATGTAGTCTTTGTCTTGAAGAGGAATGTTATGTAGAGGATTTCCTTTGCGAACAAGCTCTACAAAATTTACAGGAAGCACTTTTGTACCTCTACGGATAAAAGCATGTTCAAGGTCAGCAAGCTCTATAGTGTTGTCTTTAAATATCCCAATAGAAAGTCCCTCTGCATCTGCAATTGTGTCAAGTACTTTTGAGTTTTCTTCTACTGGATAGTTACCAGGTCTTAAGACTTTTCCTAAGATAGTGTAGTTTTTAGATCTAAACTCAGATGGCACTAAAGTAACAATAGGCTCTATCATATATTTTTTTAGATGCGAAGATATTTTTTTCATCGCTTCATTTATGGTTAGTCCAGATATTCTCACATCTCCAACCATAGAAACAGTATAAGTTCCATCTGGTTTTACAACACCATTTTTAATACTAAGCTCAAGCTCACCATATATAAAAAGGTCAAACTTATCACCTGAACCGATAGTATAAGTCCCTTGTCTATTTTTTTGTAGATGCAATAGTTCAGCTTTTATCTGTTTATCGCTTTTAGACTTACGAAGCATTTTTATATCAGTATCTACAACATTGTAAGATTCTTCTGCTACTCCATATATAGTTTCTATTTCTACTCTTCTACTTATCTTATGACACTCTCTAGTATTTTCAATACATACCGGTTCTTTTTTTCCAACTCCTTGTGTTTTGACTATAGAAGTTTGAGAAATCTTTTTACTTAAAAGGTAGTTTACAACAGCAGCTACTCTTGATTTAGAAAGTGTTATATTGTAGTTTATGCTTCCTTTTTCACTTGCATGACCTGTAACATTTAACTTCACTTTGGAGTCTTGTACTAGTAACTTTATCATCGCATCTAGCTTTGTTTTGACTTCCTTACTCAACTCATAACTGTTATGCTCAAAGTACAATACTTCACCAGAGATATATTTTTTCTCATCAACTACTTTACCATATACTATAGGTTTTATATTCTCTTGTGGTTTTGGTGATGGGTGAGTTAAACATCCATTCATACTAAGTGCTAAGACTATTAATGAATTAAGATATAAAATATTTATGAGTTTCATTGATTACTCCTTTTATTTTGTCGATGCTTGATTCTTCTACTCTTTGTACAAGCTGGTGAATAACTTTTCTAGAAGATACTCCAAACTCTACAATAAGAAAAAATGCATCGCTAAGGTTTATCAGTGTTGGAACAAAATGTTCTGCTTCACTATATGGAGGAAGTTGAACTATTACATAGTCATATCCAAGCTCTCTTAAGTTCTCAATTACTAAATTTATAGACTCAATCTCAGGTATAAATATAGAGTAGTTTTGCTCTACAAGCCAGTAGCTTTTGTCTATGTTCTTGCTTATGTTATTTACAGATATAGTTTTTTTACTAGGTCTGTTTTTTAAGCAAAAAGCTTTTTGAGCTATCTCCTCATCAGCATTGGTAATTATTTCTACATAAAGAGTTTTTTTGTCTTGTTGGTTAAGTTGTTCTAACAACATTGAGATAACATTTGTACTCATACCTTTAGGGATATCGCTTCCTACTGCTATTAGTTTTGTCTTATCAGACTTACCAGTGATAATAGAATTTGCTAAGTAAGAAAAACTATGTTTAATATCATTTGTTAGTTCTTTTCCAACAGGCAGTTGAATCACTTCTTTTATACCAAAACGCTCACTTAAGTCAAACTTTGTTTTTATAGAGTTGTTTAAAAACTCTTTTAGTATAATGAACGCTATTGCTAAAACTATCCCAAATATTCCAAGCACAGTTACGATAACTTTTTTATAACTTGGCTTAGGAAACTTAGGCTCTTTTGCACGTTCGAAAAACTTGAAATCTTCCTTGCTAGATCCTATTGTTATCTTAAGGTCATACAAACGGTCTGACACAAGTTTCAATTGATTCTGTGCTTCTTCTTTGTTAGTGAATAGTTTATCAAAATGTTTTTTTAAAGAGCTTAAGTTTGCTATGCTTCTTTTTAACTCTTTGATCTGTACTTTTAAAGCCTCTTCACTGTTTATGGCAGTTGCATAAGCTATTTTTGTTTTACTTAGTTCTATATTCATTTCATCTTTTAATGGGTTTGTCCCGTAAGTCACTTCATCTGGAGCAACACTTTTGTCTTCTTTCATAGTATCTTTTATCTGTTTTATTTCACTTTGTATCATCTTTATTTTTGGGTGTAGTGATGTATATATTTTTTTAAGTCTTTGTAACTCTTTTACTTTTAATTCTAGTGCTTTTTTATTTGCAGATCTTACTGCATAACGAAGTTTCACCTCATCTGGTAATTTTTCTAAAGATAAAGCTATTTCTATTATGGCTATGTTAAAAGCTTTTGTTTTTGTTTGATTTTGAAGTCTTTCAAGTTCTATAATATTTAGTTGTGAGTAAAGCATCTCAAGTTCGTTCTTTAATGATATAAGATTATTTTTACTTAAAAAATCTGCTATCTCTTTTTTAGCATTTTCAAGTTCTACTACTTTGATTTCTTTTGAGTTTTCATAATAAGCATAGATTTTCTCTATAGCAGCATTTTGAATAGTGTAAAAGTTTTTTATAAAAATCTCACTAAGAGTGTTTGCTCCCTTTGCCGCTAGTTCTTTTGTATCTGTTGTGTAGATAACTTCTATGATGTCTGAGTTACGTCCACGCTTAATCTCAAACTTTGAAAAAAGTGCTTCAGGTGTAGTGATTAGTTCAAGTCTTTTAATAAGCTCTAAAAGATTTGCTCGTGTACGAATAGTCTCAAGAGCAGTTTCATAATTGAAGTTTTGAAACTGGTAAGGAATATCTGTTGGCATAGATATTTTTTTGTCATAACGAATAACTTTTGCTATAGCACTCCAAGAGTAAGACTCTTTAGCTTTAGAGATTCCAATACCTACAAATATAAAAACAATTCCAAGCAAAAAAACAAGCCACAAGTTTTTGCGCAATGCACTTAGATAGCGCATTGGCTCTATTAAGTAGTGGTTTTCTTTTATCTTTGATGTATTTTTCATAACCTTATCCTGCTAACTCTTGTTCCATTGTTTTACGTATATCTGTAATGCTTAAAATGGAATCATCTATTTTTTTGTTACTTAAAATTGCAGCATTTGAACCCTTTGCATCTGGGTGATAACCGTGCATACCTTTTATAAGGTTTTTACCAAAGTAACTTGGATTTATCATCACCTTTGGATCCATTAAGAAAAATAGTTCTCCAAAACGTCCATCTTCAAAGTATGTTTTTACTCTTTTTAAATCATCATCATCTAAGATGCTGCCCTCTTTTACAAGACTTAAAGCCTTAGTAATCTTCTCTCTTGCTGTCTCATTTTTAAACCAAAAACGAGCCATTGTTGAGTCATACATAGCAACATAATCTTTTCCGTACTCTAAGTCTAGAGCTTCTATGTCACTTATAAGGTCATAGCCTGTTGTTACGTCGTACATACCGTGGTCGCTAAAGACGTAAAAGCTCACTTCATCGTAGTGCTCTAAAGCTTCTTCATAAACAGCTCTTAGCTCTTTGTCTAAGTAAGCCACTCTTGCTCTTGTTGTATCGCTGGTTGTTCCATGTGTGTGCATAGTTCCATCTAAACTAGGAAGGTAAAGCCAAGCAAAGTTTACTTTTTCTTCTTTAATATCTTGTTTTATAGCTTTTAAGTTTTCACTTTCACTTTTACGCCAGTTTGAACAATGGTAATCTATGTTGTTTTGTACACAGTAGTCAAAGATGGTGTTAAACGGAGCACCAGGAACAAAGTAGTCCTTCTTTTCCGTAAAGTCAAAATAACCAAGCTTATCAAAAGGAATAGAGTATAGTTGAAAGTACCCTGTGTAGTTGTGAAGCTTTTTTACTATTTTGCTTAAAATATTTCTAACTCTAAAACGGTTAAAAAATCCCGGCAAGAAAGAAAGAGGTTTCATCCACTTAAACGGTGAGTCATCACTATGAAAAAACAGTGAAGCTTGTTTATGTTCTTGTGGGTACTGACCTGAAAGGATAGAAGGCAAACAAGTGTTTGTAAATCCTAAAACTGATTTTAAAGGTTTGCTATTTGTCACAATTCCTTTTAAAAAGCAAGGGTAGTGTCTATATATCTCATACCCAAAAGCATCTATAAAAGTGTGAATTACAAGTTTCTTAGACATTTTGAACTCCTTTAACCGTATTATTATAGAAGTTGTTGCAGATAGTTTGCATAGCATATCTACTGATTTTCATATCATTGCAATAACTAGATACTATGCAAAAAAACATTCTCTAAGTTCCTTTAACATATTATTATCTATTTACAATTGATATAATATTCTTGAAATATGTGACTTTTTACCATTTACCGTATGCTTAAATCAATTATTTGTGATTTGTTCACAAATATTGTAGTATAATCCTCTCAATTAAAAAGGATATTAAATGTTAATTGACTTTACTGTCGAAAATTATAAATCTATAAAAGATTCTATAACTTTTACAATGGAAGCTACAGCAATACAAGACCATTCTAAAAACATTTTTGAAGATGGAAAACAAACTTTATTAAAATCATCCGTAATTTATGGTCCTAATGCAAGTGGAAAAAGTAATCTATTAAATGCTATGAATTTTATGAGAAGTTTTGTTGAAAATTCAGCAACTGAGTACAAGCCAAATGATACAATTGAAGTAGAGCCATTTAAACTAAACACACTTACTAAAAAAAAACCATCTTTATTTGAGACAACATTTATACATAATGAAATTAAATATAGGTACGGTTTTAGACTAGACAGTAATATTGTGCAAGATGAATGGCTATTTCAAACAAAGATTAGAGAAACAAAATTATTTATTAGAACTGGTCAAGAATTCGATTTGTCAAAAGCTTTTTCTGAAGGTAAACTGATTGTAAAAGAAGATAAGACTAGAGAAAATGCACTTTTTTTATCAGTTGTAGCACAGTTTAATGGCAGTATTTCAAAAGATATAAGTAATTGGTTTAATCAATTTAATATTACATCAAATGTTGACAAGAATCAATTTGAACACTATACACTTAATATGCTTGGTGATTCAGAAAATAAATGTAAAATTCTTCAATTACTTTTATCAGTTGATATGGGTATAAAAGATGTAGAAATGAAAGAAACAGATGTAGAGTATGAAGAAGTTCCTTCTTCTATACAAAAGATGATAAAAGATGATAAAGCAGAAAAAAGTAAGATTACTCATGCAGAGATAATAACAAAACACATGCAATATAATGAGCAAAATGAATATATTGGAGATATTGAATTTAAATTTAAAAATGAATCAACAGGTACAAAAAAATTTTTATTACTTGCTGGTCCAATTATTGAAACTCTTGATAAAGGTGAAATCTTAATTATTGATGAATTAGACAATAGTTTTCATACACAAATGACTGAGTTTATTATAGAACTATTTAATTCTAAAGAAACTAATCCAAAAAATGCTCAATTGATTTTTGCTACTCACGATACAAACTTATTAACTCATAAATTATTTCGTAGAGACCAAATTTGGTTTGTAGAAAAAAATATATATGGTGAAAGTGAGATTTTTTCTCTAATAGATTTTGGAGCTAGAAAAGACACTTCTCTTGAAAAAAACTACTTAGAAGGCAAATTTGGCGGAGTTCCTCATATTTATAATTTATAT
>NZ_JADGFC010000210.1 GCF_016744025.1 Sulfurimonas sp. | reverse complement strand
AGATACATGCCACTCTTAAAGTCGGAAAGGTTCAATCGTTCTGAAGTAGACGAGGTTTCCTCTTGCAGTTTTAATCTACCTTGCAGGTCGAAAATACGAATGCTTCTTTCGTCACTACTTTTAAACTTCACGACCATTTCACTTACAACAGGGTTTGGATAAATTTGAGTTGACGACTCTAAAACATCTTCTATGCCAGTCGCAAAATCAACTGTAATTGTAATATTGTTTTCACAAGTTTCATACTCATCATTACCAGCTTGAGAAGCTTTTATCTCAACTGTTCCAACTTCATTGAAAGTTATAAAGTTCCCAGTAATATTAGCATCTCCTGAAATTAATTCAAATGTTACTGCAAGACCAGAACTCGCTGTTGCATTTAGTTCTATTTCGTCGTTTGCTTTAACTGTTTCTGGTTTATCAGCAAAAGTAATAGTTTGTTCTCCTTTAGTAATCTTGATAATGTTAGTTCTTAATATCGTTGAATTGAAATAATCGTTAGACATTTCACAGTAATAGTTTCCAGTTTTTAAAGGTTTAAATATCCCCAATTTAATTTTTTTGATGATGTTCTGATCTATTTCATTGTTATTTTTGAACCATTTAAATGTGGTCTTGTTTTCATTGAAGTCAACTTCTGAAGTGAAATCAATTTCGAAACCAAATTTTTCCTCTTTGGATTGAAAAATTAATTTATTTGAGTTATAATTTAATTCGGTATAATAATCTTTAATTTTTTTGAGAGATGAAAAGGGAAATAAATTATTATTGCATTTCAAATCAAATAAGTGAGTGTTTTTACTTATGTCTAGCTTACTTAGTTCGTTGTTTTGGCAATATAAATTTATTAATGCTGTATTATTACTAACATATAACGTTCTGATTTGATTTGAGTAACAAAACAAGGTTGTTATTGCAGCGTTCTTATTAATATCTAAAGTCTTGAAATTATTTGAGAAACAAATCAATTTCGTTAATGCCGTATTCTCTTGAATATCTAATATTTCTATCCGATTAGAGCTACAATCTAAATCAGCTAATGCTGTATTCTCGCTAAGATCTAATGTTTTTAGTTGATTTTTGTGACAAGATAAATTAGTTAAAGTCTTATTCTTGGTAATATCTAATACTTCGAATTGATTAGAGCTACAATCTAAATCAGCTAATGCTGTATTCTCGCTAAGATCTAATGTTTTTAGTTGATTTTTGTGACAAGATAAATTAGTTAAAGTCTTATTCTTGGTAATATCTAATACTTCGAATTGATTAGAGCTACAATCTAAATCAGCTAATGCTGTATTCTCGCCAAGATCTAATGTTTTTAGTTGATTTTTGTGACAAGATAAATTAGTTAAAGCCTTATTCTTGGTAACATCTAGTGTTTTGAGTTGATTTAAACTGCATGATAAACTAGTTAGTTCAATATTTTTATTAACATTTAATTTATTGATAGGGTTTGAATTACAGTGTAAATCTGTTAATAACGTATTTCTGTTAATATTTAATGAACTGAGTTGATTTGAGCTGCAAGATAAACTAGTTAAAGCCGTATTTTGTGTAATATTTAATGTTTTGAGTTGATTCATATCGCAACTTAAACATATTAATGCTCTATTTTTGCTGACATCTAAATTTGTCAGGAGATTGGAGTTGCAAGATAGATCGGTAATATTTATAAAATATTCAATTCCTATAAGGTCAGATATACTTTTACCTGTAACGTTAATTTCACCAGAATAAGCTAGAGCTTCACTTATTTTTATTTCTCTATCTTCATCGATATCGATACCAGTGTGGGTGAGTAGAGCATTTTTAAAATTTGCATCAGGGAAAGTAATTATAGGATCCAAAACAGTAATGTTCTCGGTTTTAAGTTCGGCTCCTGCAAAATAGGTATTGCGCATTTTGCAATAGTAACGACCTGCTTTAAGAAACTGAAAAACACCAGGGCTTGTAGTACTTTCTTTAACCACTTTGGCATCAACCGTCAGATCAGAATCATTGTACCAGATAAAAGTAGTTAAATGGCCGTTAAACTCTCTTTGCGCAGAGTAATTTACCTCCTCTTCTAAATTTTTAATTAGAGGTGTAAATATTGTTTTATTGGACCTGTAGCTTAAACCCGAAAATTTAATTTTTATTTTTTGTAATTCTGAGAATGGGAATTGATTTTCAACACAATATATATATCTGATTTTCGAACCTTTACCTAAATCTAATTTTATAAGCTTGTTATTGTTACAATACAAAGCCTTCAAACGAGTATTTTGACTCAAATCTAAACGAGTAAGTTGATTATTACGACATATTATACCCTCTAATTTTTTATTTCTGCTTAAATCTAATGTTGTAAATTTATTATTATTGCAAGTTAATCTTATTAGAGCCTTATTATTTATCAGATTTAAATTGGTGAGTTGATTGTCATAGCACATTAAACTCTTTAAATTTGTGTTGAAACTTAGGTCTAGTCTTGTAAGTAAGTTCCTGGAACATACTAAATGCTCTAAATTTAGTATGTTACTTACATTTATGCTTGTTAATTGATTGCCATCGCAAGAAAGTTCTGTAATGTTTATAAAATATTTGATACCCGTAAGATCGGATATATTTTTGTCTCCAACGTTAATTTTACCAGTAAAAGCCGCCGCCTCACTTACCGAAATCTCCCCATCTCCATTGGTGTTAATGCTAGTATTATCAACCAGTGCTTTTTTAAAATTGGCATCGGGAATGTTTATGTTCTGTGCATTTAGCGAAATAGTTGCAATAAGGAATAGCAATAGGGTAAAG
>NZ_JADGFC010000064.1 GCF_016744025.1 Sulfurimonas sp. | reverse complement strand
ATTCCACTTACTATAGAGCATAAAGAACGAATAGAAATTCGTGGTGAAGTTGTAATCTTTAAAGATGAGTTTGAAAAGATAAATGAATCAAGATTAAAAGATGGTGAAGCACTTTTTGCAAACCCTAGAAATGCAGCTGCTGGAAGTTTACGACAGTTGGACTCTAGTATCACTGCATCTAGGAACTTAGTTTTTTTACCTTATGGTGTTGGAGAAGACACACTTGAACATAAGCTACTTAGTGAGAAGATGACTTACATCTATGAGCTTGGCTTTAGAAAACCACCTCAAAGTTCTACTTGTAAAGGCTATGATGAGATAGAAGCTATATATGAAGTTATGAAAGATGATAGAGACTCTTACTCAATGATGCTTGATGGAATGGTTATAAAAGTCAATGAAATAGCATCTCAGATTGATATGGGTTATACAGTTAAAAACCCTCGTTTTTCAGTAGCATATAAATTTCCAGCAGTTGAGAAAATAACTACTGTAAAAGAGATTGTACTTCAGGTTGGGCGTAGCGGTGCCGTGACTCCTGTAGCTCAGGTAGAGCCTACAGATATTGACGGTGTTGTTGTTGAGCGTGCAACTCTTCATAATTTTGATGAGATAGATAGAAAAGATATTCGTCTAAACGATAAGGTAATCATTTTAAGAAGTGGTGATGTTATACCTAAAATCATTAAAGTCCTTACTCATGAAAGAGATGGAAGTGAAGTTGCATATCTTCGTCCAACTCTTTGTCCGGTATGTCAGAGTGAGCTTTTAGATGAAGGTGTTTTACTTAAGTGTCAAAACTTAGAGTGTGAGGCTAGGGTTGTAAACTCTATTATTTACTTTGCATCTAAACCATGTTTAAATATTGATGGTCTAGGAAACAAGATAGTAGAAACTCTATTTACTTCTGGATTGGTGAAGAGTGTTGTTGATTTGTTTGATTTGACTTTAGACAAACTATTAGCTCTTGAAGGATTTAAAGAGAAGAAGTCTCAAAACCTTCTAAACTCTTTGGAGTCTTCAAAAGCTTGTGATTACTGGAGATTTGTAAACTCTCTTGGAATAGAACATGTTGGTGAAGTTGCATCTAAGACTCTAAGTGAAAACTTTGGTTCATCTTTTATAGATGCTACAAAAGAGGCAATCATAGCATGTGATGGTATTGGTGAAGAGATGGCTGAGTCAGTTTTAGAGTTTGTAAGAGTAAATCGTGAGACGATTTTAAACTTACAAGGTATTTTAAAACCACTAGAACCTACTAAAAAAGCTGAAGCAGTAGAGAATCCCTTTAAAGGAAAAACTGCTGTTTTAACTGGAACTATGAGTGAATCACGTGGTACTATCAAAGAGAAATTAGAAGAACTTGGAGCAAAGGTTTCAGGTTCAGTTTCTAAAAAGACTGACTTCTTGATTTATGGTGAAGATGCAGGAAGCAAATATGACAAAGCTATAAGTCTTGGAGTAGAGTGTTTAACAGAAGATGAGATGAAAAATAAAATAAGTGAGAATGCCTAAATGAAAATAATTTTATCAATACTACTATTTTGTAGTATTTTACTAGCTGATAGAGATGGTGGTCCATATATAGGTTTAGGATATGGAATGTCAGAATATGTTGATGATGATATATTTCAAGAGATAAAAAAAGATGACTCTGAGACGATGATATTTTATGTTGGAGCTTATATAAATAAAAATTTCTCAGTAGAACTTTCAAAAGTAGAATTTAATTCAGGAAATTCATATGAAGCTGTTAATTGTTCAAGTGTAGACACATCTTTAACTTTTTCATCATTAAATGTTAGTACTTTGGCTCATTATGCTTTTTTTGAAGATAGCTTAGATTTTTATGCAAAATTTGGTGTAGGTGAGATGAGTGCAAGTGGTGTAGGCTCTCCAGGTTTTACTATGATATATGGAGCAGGTGTTGCTTATAGAATCAGTGATGAGATAAGTGTAAAAGCAGCTTATGATAACTATGTAATTGATTATCAAGAAGGCACTACAGAACGTACCATGAATATCAAGCTTATATTTACTGCTATTGAGTATCAATTTTGATGAGACTAGATAACTATCTTCTAGAAAATTCACTAGCTGGAAGTAGAACAAAAGCGCAGACACTTATAAAAAATGGTTTTGTAAGTGTTAACTCTAAAGTGACTTTAAAGAGTGCATTTAAATTACAAGAGAGTGATGAGGTATCTGTAAAAGAGCATAAAGAGTATGTGTCCCGTTCTGCGCATAAACTGAGTTCTTTTTTACAAGAGCTTAAGCTGGATCTAAAAGATGATATAGCCTTAGATATTGGTGCATCTACTGGTGGATTTACTCAGGTACTTTTAGAGTCTGGAGTTAAAGAGGTTAGTGCAGTTGATGTAGGTAAAGAACAACTTCATAAAACTCTACTTGAAGACAGACGAGTGTTATCTTTTGAAAGCTGTGATATAAGAAAGTTTCAAAGTGATAAAATATTTGACATAGTTGTAAGTGATGTAGCCTTTATCTCTCTATTGAATATCTTAGACGATATTGACAGACTAGCATCTAGTAAAATAATCTTATTATTTAAACCTCAGTTTGAAGTTGGACGTGAGGCTAAAAGAGATAATCATGGAGTTGTATTAGATGAGAAAGCTATAAGCAAAGCGATGATAAAATTCGAAGATGCTTGTAAACTCAAAGGATGGATATTGACGCAGAAGTCTCCTTCAAAACTAACAGGTAAAGAGGGTAATCTTGAATACTGCTACTTCTATGAAAAATAGTACTGCCATAGCCATCGGTGGTTTCGATGGTATGCATATAGGTCATCAGCATCTTTTTGCAGAACTAGGTGAAAATGGTACAATCGTTGTTATCGAGACAGGATATGCGAACCTTACACCAAAAGAAGAACGTGAGAATTTTTCTAAACATCATATACTCTATCTTGAACTTGACGAGATTCGTCACTTAAATGGAAAGGGTTTTATATCTCTACTTAAAAGTAAATTTCCAAAACTTCAAAAGATAGTTGTTGGTTATGATTTTCATTTTGGTAAAGATAGAAAATACTCATTTGCAGATTTAGATACTCTTTTTAGCGGAGAGGTGAAAGTTGTTGCTGAAGTTACGCATAATGACGACTCAGTTCATTCTCACAAGATTAGAGCCAAACTTCAAATCAGTGATATAAAAGGTGCAAATGACTTTTTAGGACATAACTATACTATAAAAGGACCTTTAGTCGCAGGACAGGGGATAGGTAAAAAAGAGCTTGTAGCTACTATTAACATAGAAGCACGAGGATTTTTGATACCAAAAGAGGGTGTTTATGTAACTTTGACTCGTATAGACGATGAAGAACATTATCATCCATCAGTATCTTTTATAGGTCACAGGGTTACAACGGATGGCTCATTTGCCATCGAGTCACATATCCTAGATGGCGAAGTATTATGTAATACTAAAGCTAGGATAAGTTTTATCTCTTTTATAAGAGATAATAAAAAGTTTGATTCCATTGCGGAGTTGAAAAAAGCGATACAGAGTGACATCAATATCGCTTCACAAAAATTAAAGTTATTGCAATTATGAGAAAAAGAGAATATTTACAAAGTGTTAGTGGAGATTTAGGATTTAAATTTTATCAAACTCCTACTGATTTTGTTGTTGATGAAATAGCATCTACAGAGTTTAAAGGTAAGGGAAACTATCTAATCCTTCATATTAAAAAAATAGAACTTACAACCTGGGATATGATTGCTATATTCGCAGAATATATGGCAGTCCCTGCACAGAAGATAGGTTATGCTGGTTTAAAAGATAAGCACGCTACAACTACTCAGTATATCTCTGTAGATGCATCTTATGAGAAGTTACTTAAAAAGTTTTACCATAAGCAAATAAAAATACTTAGTACTATCAGACACTCTCACTCTATTCGTATGGGTGACTTAGCAGGAAATAGATTTAGCATAAATCTGCACTTTGTTGATAATATAGATGCAGGAAAAATAGAAAAAGTTGCTAGAAAAATTGCTAAAGATGGTCTACCTAACTATTTTGGTTATCAAAGATTCGGTCGTGATTCAGAAAGTATAAAACAAGCTAAAGAGATGATTCAAGGTGAGCTTTTTATAGAAGATAATAAGATAAAGAAATTTCTTGTTTCTATTTATCAAAGTACATTTTTCAATGATTGGCTAAGAGAAAGAGTTATGCTAACTTTAGACAATGATGAAACTAAGTTTAAACTTCTTGAGGGAGATGTATACCAATCAGCAGATGGTAAATTGTCTACTCCAAAAATTATGCCTAAAAATGAGTATGAGAGTAAAAAGCTAGTTCCAACTGGTCTTTTATGTGGAAGAGATGTCTTTCGTGCACGCTTAGATGCAAGAGAAGTAGAAAAAGAATATGATGATGAATTTTTACAAGATAAAGGTTATAGAAGAGATGCTGTTATCTATCCAAAAGATATAGAATGTAACTATGTTAAAAAACAGACATTTCTTAATATCTCTTTTTCACTTCCAAAAGGTTCTTATGCAACAGTGTTTTTAGAATCATTAGCAGGCAAAAATTATAGTGCAAAAGACGTAAAAGCAAAGAGTAAAAAATAGTAATAAAAGATGAATTTGAAAAAAAACATCTTTTATTATAATAATTTAATGCAAGTTAGATTATAATCACGCAATTAATTTGAGACGAGGGAGTACGCCTATGGGTGATCTATTTTTATTTTTCGGTCTAATATCTCACGATAAGACTTTTATCTACTTAACGCACATGTTATTATCTGCTGGTTTAGCTTTATTACTAGTAAGAGCAGCAATGTCAAATCTTCAACTTGTTCCTAAGGGTGCACAGAACTTAATGGAAGCATACATTGGTGGTGTTCTTCAAATGGGTGTAGATGTAATGGGTACTGAACATGCTCGTCGTTATGTTCCACTTGTTGCTACAATTGGTCTTTTTGTTGCTATTGCTAACTTAATTGGTGTTATTCCAGGTTTTGAAGCTCCAACTGCATTCTTAGAAATGCCTTTAACTCTTGCTCTTGTTGTATTTGTTTACTATAACTTTGAAGGTATCCGTCGTCAAGGTGTTATTAAGTATTTCAAACACTTTATGGGTCCAGTTTGGTGGTTATATTGGTTAATGTTTCCAATCGAAATTGTTTCTCATTTCTCTCGTCTTATTTCTCTTTCTTTCCGTCTTTTTGGAAATGTAAAAGGTGATGATATGTTTTTGATGGTAATCTTAATGTTAGCTCCGTGGATACTTCCAATGGTTCCATTTGCACTACTTACTTTCATGGCATTCTTACAAGCATTTATCTTCATGATGCTTACAACAGTTTACCTTGGTTCTGCCGTAGTTATGGACGAGCACTAAGTCTTAGTAATACAATATGCAAAAAGATAAATTCGATAGAATTATAAGCTTTTTGCTTGGAGCATCATGGGCCATAGTCATTTTTGGTGCTCTTATAACTTTTAAACTCTTCCTTTTTCTTGGTTTATCTTTAGCTCTTTTTATCACAATTATTTTTATTGTTATCGCTTTTTTTATGATTCTAGGATTAGACTCATTTGCTATCAATAGACAAAGACTTGATGAAGCTAAAAAACAGACTGAACTTTTAGAAAAAATTTATTCTACACAAAGTACATAAAACCCTTTAAAGCAAAATTTGGATAAAATAGATAATCAATTATTATTTATCCAAGGAACTATATGTTTGAAGTAGTTATAGGACTTGAAGTCCATGTACAACTAAACACAATATCAAAACTTTTTTGCTCGTGTCCAACGAGTTTCAATCACAAACAAAATACAAATACTTGTCCAACTTGTCTAGCTCTTCCTGGTGCATTACCAGTACTAAATAAAGAAGTTTTACACAAGTCTATTATGTTAGGTACAGCTATAGACGCTACTATAAATCAGACATCATTTTTTGATAGAAAGTCTTACTTTTATCCTGATTCTCCTAGTGCTTTTCAAATCACTCAACTATATACACCAATAGTTGAACATGGCTCTTTAACAATAGACTTTGAAGACGGAACTCATAAAACTATCAGAATTAACCGTGCTCACATAGAAGCAGATGCAGGGAAGAATATACATGATGGTGATATCTCTAAAGTTGATTTAAATCGTGCAGGTACTCCACTTTTAGAAATTGTATCTGAGCCAGATATGAGTAGTGCAGAGGAAGTAACTTTATATCTAAAAAAACTTCACTCTATCATTCGTTACTTAGATATAGGTGACGCAAACATGCAAGAAGGCTCATTTAGAGTTGATGTAAATGTTTCTATCAGACCAAAGGGTGAGAAAAAACTTTATACTCGTGTAGAGGTTAAAAACATCAATAGTTTCAAGTTTATTCAACAAGCAATAGCAGTTGAAGTTGCTAGACAGACTGAAGCATGGGAAGATGGCCTGTACGAGAAAGAGATTTGCCAAGAGACTAGACTTTTTGACCAAGTTAAACAAGAGACTCGTTCTATGCGTGGTAAAGAAGAAGCGGCAGATTACCGCTACTTTCCTGAACCAGATTTACTAAAAGCTGTTGTAAGTGATGAGATGCTAGCGAAGTACTCTAAAATTCCTGAACTTCCAGATGAAAAAATGGCTAGGTTCGTAAGCGAATATGGCATGAATGATTATAGTGCTAGTGTTGTAACTTCAAGTGTTGAAATGGCTCATTTCTTTGAGACTATGATGAAAGAAGGTATTAGTGCTAAAAATGCACTCACCTGGCTAACTACTGAACTTCCAAGTCGTTTAAAAGGTGATGTAAATATTACCAATTCACCTGTAGATGCTACAAAACTTGGACATTTAGTTAAACGTATTGAAGATAAAACTATTAGTGGAAAAGCTGCTAAGGAAGTTTTAGACTATTTAATGGACAATGCCCAAGATGTAGATGCTGCTATTGAAAAACTTGGACTTAAACAAGTAAGTGACACAGGCGCAATTGAAGTAATTTGTGATGAAATTATTGCTGCAAATCCAGAAAAAGTTGAACAATACCAAGGTGGTAAAGAGAAACTATTTGGTTTCTTTGTAGGTCAAGTAATGAAAGCTTCTAAGGGTAGTGCTAATCCACAATCTGTAAATGAAGTTCTAAAATCTAAGCTGGGGTAAATGAACTTGATAAAACGTTTGATTGTAGATTTTGCATATTATTTAAATACATCAAAAGCTTACAAAAAAAATAAACGTTTTTTTTACAATTTACTAGAAAATAGTAACTATAAATATAAAAAATATTTCGATATTTTTATGATTACACTTATTTTTATAAGTGTAATCATCCTCATACGAGAAGTTAAATCTCATGTAAATGACAACCTTCTCTTTTTTAACAACTATATCATTTCTATTATCTTTTTTATTGAATATATGCTTAGACTATGGATTAGTAGTAGTGCAAGTAAAATGATAATTGAGCAGAGTGAACATGATCTTATGCTTGGGGATAAGTTTAGACTTTCTAAGGCCCTTTTTGAAATAACTAAGGCTAAATTAAAGTATATAGTATCTTTTAAAGCAATGATAGATTTACTTGCTATTATTCCATTTTTCCATCAGTTAAGACTTCTTCGTATCTTTATATTATTTAGAGTCTTTAAACTATTTAGATATGCAAAAAGTATTCAGACGTTTACATCTGTTGTTTCAGCTAAAAAGTTTGAGTTTTTAACACTTCTAATCTTTGCATCTATAATAATTTTTGTATCTTCTGTTCTTATATATGTGATGGAAGGAAATAATCCAGAATCTCCTATAGATACTCTCTTTGAAGCCGTTTATTGGTCTATTGTTACTATATCCACTGTTGGTTTTGGAGATATTACTCCTGTAACTCAAGAGGGACGCATTGTTGCAATGTTTGTAATCGTAGCGGGTATTGGTGTTTTTTCATTTACAACTTCACTGATTGTTACATCTTTTACTGAAAAGCTAGATGAAATAAAAGATACAAAAGCTATAGATGATATAGCAAAAATGAAAGAGTTTTATCTTATCTGTGGTTATGAAAATGTTTCTAAAGAAGTTGCAAAAGAGTTAAGTAGAAACAACAAAGTTATTATTCTTGAAGAAGACACTCACAAATATGAGTTGGCAAAAAGAGATGGTTTTATAGCCCTTAACTATGCTCCAGGTTCAATACAAAGTTATAAAAAACTTCGTATTAATATTGAGACTCAGGTAAAAGCTATTCTCTGTCTTAGTCATAGTGATGTTGAAAATGTATATACTGCTTTAACAGTTAGATCTTTTAATAAAGATGTTTTTATTCTTTCTATTTTGAAAAATAAGATGAATAAAAATAAGTTAAACTTTGCAGGAGTAAATGAGCTATTTTATGAAAAAGAATTAGTGGGAATTATTGCTAAAGAGTTTGTAGGTCAACCAGTTGCCTTTGAAGCTATTCATGCTCTTCGCTCAAACTATAATAATATTGATGTTCAAGAACTTCTTATTACCGAGAGAGTATTAAATAACTATATAACAGTTGGAGAACTTGATAATAAAAAATACAGAATAGTACTTCTTGGTGTATACAAGCAAAATAAAAAAAGGTTCTTTTTTAATCCTATCGATAGTACTGTTTTAGAAGTTGGAGATTATATATTGGTTATAGGAAACTCACTATTTTTAAAAGAATTTAGCACACATTTAAATAAAAGAGGTTCAAATGTCAGAGACTAACGCTTTAATATTTGGGCTTAATGATTTTACATATGAGATAGAAAAAAATATATCATCTCATTATAAGAATGTATATATATTTAAGTTAGCAAAAGATGGTGAAAATAGTTTTGATTTGAGTGATGACTGGGATGATTTAAGTAATAGATTTGAGATAAAAGATTGTGTTGCATTTTGTGTATTAGAAGATATGGCAGAAAATATATTTTTAACTATTTCACTTCGTGATTCATTTAAAGATTTAACTATCGTCTCTCTTGCTAATGATAAAGAGAGCTCAGAGAAGCTAAGCCTTGCCGGAGCTACTAGAGTTCTTCCAACAACTCAAACAACAGCAAATGTAATTGTTGAGATGCTAGAAAAACCAATAGTTACAGAAGTTCTGCATGATATCTTATATGAGAAGAGTGCACTTGAGATAGCTCAGATAAAAATAGAAGATCACAGTAGATTTGATGGAAAATATCCTTCAGATATAGAGTGGAGTAGAGATCATGGAATTATTGTTATCTCAGTTGTTCATGAAGATATGAGCAGAGAGTTTATCTACTCATCTAAGGCTAAACATCATATCATCAAAAGTGGTGATATCTTTGTCGTCGTTGGTTTTGATAATGATATAAAAGAATTTAAGAAGTTAATAGGGAGTAGATGTGAGTAAAATTGGAGTTATAGGGGCTGGAAAATGGGGATCGGCATTAGCTTTTGCACTGGGTCAAGAAAATGAAGTTTTCATAACATCTAGAACACCAAGAGATATAGAAAATTTTGTTTCATTAGAAGAAATACTAAAGTTAGAATACTTAGTTATTGCTATTCCTGCTCAACAAATTTCATCATGGTTAAAAGAAAATTTTGTTTTTAATAACCAAAAGATTTTAGTAGCTGCAAAAGGGATAGAAGCATCTACTGGGAAATTTTTAAACGATATTTACAAACATTATGTTCCTGATGAAAACATTGCTTTTTTATCTGGTCCTTCATTCGCAACTGAGGTTAGAAAATCACTTCCTACAGCACTAGTTATTAACTCTTACAACGAAGAACTAAGTTCAAAGTTTTCAACTTTTTTTCCATCTTTTATAAAGACCTACACTTCTACAGATGTTATGGGGGCCGAAGTTGCTGGAGCATATAAAAATGTAATTGCTATAGCTGCTGGAATTTGTGAAGGTTTAGGCCTTGGTAAAAATGCCGCTGCCTCACTTATATCACGTGGATTGGTTGAGATGCAAAGATTTGGTTATGTATATGGTGCTAAAGAAGAAAGTTTTGTTGGACTTAGTGGAGCAGGGGATCTTTTCTTAACAGCTTCATCAACTATGAGTAGAAACTTTCGTGTTGGACTTGGTATTGCAGAAGGTAAAAGCCAAGAAAAGATACTAGAAGAGTTAGGTGAAGTAGCCGAGGGTATTGGAACTACTTACGCTCTTAATAAAATAGCTAAAAATAAAGATCTGTATCTTCCAATTGCAAAAGAAGTCTATGAGATGTTAGAGGGCAAAGACCCTCAAGTGAGTCTAAAAAACTTTTTGTCAAATTGATTTATGTATAAAATAAGAAATAATTTTTTTGTATCTGATTTTATTATAAATGAATCAAATAACATCTCAAAAGAGTTAGATTACAAAAACAATCTCTTTAAAGAATTTAATATATGATTGAAGTTGATTAGATGGAAGCCAAGCAACAATACAAACATAAAACTTTTAATAGTACAGATTTAAAACAAGAAGAAGAATTTTCAAAATATGATGCAATAACTTTTATTGGTTGTACATTTATGGGAAAAGTTGAATTTAAACAGAATACTGATTTGAGATTCTCACATTGTGAATTTAAAAATGAGTGGAAACATATCATATGTGAAAAAATAGTATATTCTAAATGTAAATTTGAAAAATTTGAATATCAAAACATTAGTAAAGAAAAAGATATATCAAAAGATTCACAACTGTTTGATTGTACTTTTACCTCAATAGATTGCGAAGGAATAATTTTTAAAAAGCCATTTATTAAGATTGTAGATGAAAAAAAATCTAAGCATATAGATGTAATAAAGTTTGTTCATTGTGAGTTTGAAGATGATTTTATACTTAAAGTTTCGGATAATAGTGATAGAGACGAATTAATTGAAATTAAATTTGATAGTATAGACTTGACAGACTCAACCTTTCATAAAAAATTTAAAATGCAATACTGTAGTGTTGAAAATGAATCAATACTTTATAATACAAAATTTAAAGACTTAGCGGATTTTTATAAAACAAAATTTAATGAAGTTATATTTGAAAGAACTGACTTTGAGGGAATTTCAGTTTTTAGTAAAGCTAACTTTAATAATGATGTTAATTTTAAATATACAAAGTTTTTAGGTAAATCAATATTCAGAGATACTGTAATCAAAGGTAAACTAAACTTACGAGATGCAATATTTGACGATGAAGCTACTTTTCTTGATATTACAAAAGAAGAACGAAAAGAAGATGATAATAGAGAGTATTATGGTGAACCAAAAGTAATTAATGTAGCTAATAGAGAGACAGCAAGGGTAATTAAAAACTTTTATGATAAATCGAATAATATTATTGAAGCTAATAAGTTTTATGCTTTAGAAATGAAAGAAAGAGAAAAAGAATTAGATAAGGATAAAAAAAGTAATTTTTTTGAGTGGATTGTTATTAAGTTACATGGAGAGTCATCAGAACATTCTCAAAATTGGATGTTGGCATTATTTTGGATAGTGATGTTTAGTATGTTTTATACATATGAATCACATGGTATTCAATTAATGACTTTTTTTATAACTTACTTTAGTATTATTTATATTATTATGTATAAAACTAGAAAATATAATCTATTCACAAAATATTTTAATATATTTATGCCATTTTTATTTGCCATATCTTTATTTTATTTTATTAACATTTGGAAGTTTATAAATATTATTAGTCTATCACTAGTTAATGAAATAGCAAAAAATATATATCCATTTTCAAAAATTGAAACTGATATGACTTTTGGATTATTATTATTCAAAATAACTATGGCATACCTAATCTACCAATTCATAGTCTCAGTAAGACAAAACACTAGGAGAAAGTAATGAGCGAACACAAAGAACAGTTCCAAAAAATAGGGGTTGGTGTACTCATTGCTATCATTGTGTTTGCAATTTCATCAATTGTCTTTAATCCAACTCAGTCTTCACTCTTAGCTCTAATAGCCTTTTTGGTTGTTCTTTGGACAAATGAGGGATTACCTCTTGCTGTTGTATCTCTTCTTCCTATAGTTCTCTTTCCAGCTTTTTCTATTTTGGATACAAAAGCTACTGCTGTTAACTACTCACATCCTATTATTTTCTTATTTTTAGGTGGTTTTTTATTGGCTATTGCAGTGGAAAAAACAAGTCTTCATACTTGGATAGCAGATAAGATGCTATCTTTATTTCCAAATACTCCAAGAGGAATGATTTTTTCTTTGGCTATTACATCGGGACTTCTTAGTTCGATTTTATCAAATACAACAACAACACTTCTTCTTATGTCTATTGCTCTTTTTATCACAGATGATGTAAAGTTAAAACTTAGGTTCGCCCTTGCAATTGCTTATGGTGCTAGCGTTGGTGGGATTATGACTCCTATTGGAACTCCACCAAATCTTATCTTACTAGGTATCATGTCAGATAAAGGAATGGAGACTATACCATTCTTTCAGTGGGTCTGGATGGTAGCTCCACTTGCCTTTATTATGTTTGTAATAGTAAGTATGATTCTTAGTTTGGGAGTTTCAAATACTCCTATAAATAGAGATGGAGAAAAAGTACCATTAAACACAGTTCAAAAGAAAGTTTTATACATTATAGGAGGACTAGTCTTATTACTACTTCTAAACGCTCCTATGAAGCCATTTTGGGGAGGACTAGGTCTTAGTGAAGCTGGCATCTTATTGGCTGCAGGGCTTATTCTTTTTATGCCACCTTTTAATATACTAGAGTGGATGGATGATAAGGCAAAAATCCCATATAGAATTATGTTTTTATTTGGTGCAGGTTTTTCTATTGCAAAAGCTTTTAGTGCAACAGGTCTTGCATCTGAGGTGGCATCTTATCTTATTGTTATGACAGAACTTCATCCTATTGTCCTACTCTTTGCAGTTGCCATGCTTATAACCTTCACAACAGAGATAACATCAAACACGGCACTTATATCTATCATGCTTCCAGTAATCTACTCAGTGGCTCAGCAGACAGGAATAAACACTACTTTATTTATGATGGTAGCAACACTTTGTGCTAGTTATGCTTTTATGCTTCCAATAGCAACTCCACCAAATGCAATAGCTATGAGTAGTGGCGTTGTTGATGTTAAGAGTATGATTAGATACGGGATAGTTTTAAATCTTGTAGGAATATTTTTGATAGTTATGATAGCAGAGTTTTTTTGGAAAGGTATTCTTAGTTAAGATTTAGATTATGATAGAATTGCACAAAAAAAGGTATAAAAATGATAGTACATATAGTAATGTTAAAATTTAAAGACGAAAATAAAGAAGCAAATATACAAGAAGTAAAGAAAAGACTAAATACTCTAGTAGAACTAATCCCTGCTCTTAAGACAATGGAAGTTGGAGTTGACTTTGCTCAGTCTGAAAGATCATTTGACCTTTCTCTATACAGTACATTTTTGAATAAAGAAGATCTTCAGACTTATGCAGTTCATGAAGAACATGTAAGTGTTGTAAAACTTATAAAAGCAGTTACACTTGAATCTAAAGTTGTTGATTATATTTTATAAAAATATATTAATGAAGCAATAACTTTTAGTATTCCCATCATTCAGATGGGGATACTTATAGGTACTACTTTTCCCCTCTTATATTTACTCTCCGTTCAAAGCATACAAATAACAAAGGTTCTAAATGTTAAACAAGTATAGATCAAAATTAAAATCAATCGACAAGGGCGTTGTATTTATGCTTTTAAGTGCTCTGATTGCCACTATAAGTGGAGCAGTAGCAAAAGTATTGTCTGAGACTATAATGAACCCCTAAAACTGAACCAGTAAAATTTGTTTTCTTATTTCAAAAATGATAAAATTGAAATAGAAAATATAGGGATTAAATATGAGTGTA
>NZ_JADGFC010000063.1 GCF_016744025.1 Sulfurimonas sp. | reverse complement strand
AGAGCTTTTTTACAGCCATTTGTAAATAAACCTTTGTTTACTCCTACTATACCGAACTTTAATGAATGTTTTATGCACCCGTTTTTTTAATTAAGTCTATTTTCAAGAAACTGTTTTTTCCAATTTCTCAAACTCAAAGGTAAAACTCCATATGCACTGGCAATCTCATTAACAGTTTTCTCACCCTCTAAAACTTCCAGTACTAATTTTGCTTTAAAATCTGCATTGTAACTTTTTCTTTTTACACTCATATTTAATCCCTATATTTTCTATTTCAATTTTATCATTTTTGAAATAAGAAAACAAATTTTACTGGTTCAGTTTTAGGGGTTCATTATAGTTCGCACCTAATAAAATTGTTATAGGCTTTATATCAAGTTCACATTTTTCAAATGATTTATAATTAGTAATATTAATATAATTCAATAGATTCCTTTATTATAATTTATTTTATTTTATTCTATTAAATATAATTTTTAGTTCTTCTTCTATAATTTAAATATGTGTTTTATTACATATATAAACCTAAAAGTGTGTATATTTTTACTTTACTCATATATTTATTCTAACAAAGTAGTATAATTCCCCTAAAAAAGAATCATAAACTATGCAAAACCTAATAACCCTACTAACACAAAAGACTTCTCTTAAAAAAGAACAGATTGAAAATATTTTAAAACTTCTAGATGAAGGTTCTACTATTCCTTTTATTGCTCGTTATCGTAAAGAGATGACTGGTGGTGTTGATGATGAAGTTCTTCGTGAGTTTGAAACTATTTATCTTAGTTCTAAAAGTTTACTAGAGCGTAAAGAAGAGGTCTCTCGCCTTATCGCTGAGAGAGCAACGCTTACAGATGCCATAAAACAGAGTATCTTAGATGCAGAGACTCTTCGTGCTGTGGAAGATATTTACAGACCTTTTAAAGAGAAAAAAAGTTCACGTGCTATGACTGCTATGGCAAACGGTTTGACTCCTTTAGCCAACACTCTACAGAGTGCAAGACTATCTGCATTTGAGTTTAAACAAGAAGCAAAGAAGTTCGTAAAGGGCAAGGTTGCATCTGTCGAAGATGCTATCAAAGGTGCTCAGGATATTTTAGCTGAGAGATATGCTGATCTTCCTCGTGAGCGTGAAGCTATCCGAAACTCTATGCAACGCTTTGGAAACTTAGAGACTAAAAAGACAAAACACTTTGATGAAAATGGAACTTTTAAAAACTTCGCTGGAAAGAGTGAAAAAGTTGCTTACATTCCATCGCATCGTTATCTTGCTATCATGCGTGGAGTAAAAGAAAAAGAACTGTCTGTAAAAATAACTACAGATACTGATCGCATCGAAGAAAACATAAAACAGTACAAAATTCCTCGCCATGCATCTAGCTCAAGTGAGTTTCTTTTTGCCGCATATAAAGATGGACTAAAAAGACTTCTTCTTCCATCTCTTGAGAGAGAAGTTCAAAGTGAACTAAAAGAAAAAGCAGATATATCAGCCATTAATGTTTTTGGTAAAAACCTTAACCAACTTCTTATGACTCCACCAGTTACAAAGAGGGTTCTCTTAGGTGTTGACCCCGCTTATGTTAGTGGCTGTAAGTTAGCTGTTATAGATGAAAACTCAAACTACTTGGAGTCCGCTGTTATCTACCCAACACAGCCAAAGAACGACTATGAAAACTCTAAAAAAAAAGTCCTCTCACTAACAAAGAAGTATAACATCACAGGTGTTGCAATTGGCAATGGAACAGGCTCTCGTGAGACACAAGAGTTCTTTGCCAGAATCAACCGTGAAGAGGGAACAAACCTAAACTACACTGTAGTCTCAGAAGCCGGGGCATCTGTATACTCTGCATCTAAACTAGCACAAGATGAGTATCATGATTTGGATGTAACCATAAGAGGAGCTATCTCTATAGTTCAGAGACTTCGTGACCCGATGGCAACACTTGTAAAGATAGACCCTAAGTCTCTTGGTATCGGTCAGTATCAACATGATGTTGACCAAAAGCTCTTAGTGAAAAGACTTGATGATGTAACTTGTGACTTAGTAAATCGTGTAGGAGTAGATATCAACTCTGCATCTGCATCTCTTCTTTCTCATGTTGCAGGTATAGGAGCAAAGATAGCTCAAAATATTGTTTTACATCGTGCTGAGATTGGTAACTTTACTACAAAAAGTGAACTACTAAAAGTAAAGGGTTTAGGTAAAAAAGCTTATGAGCAAGCGGCAGGATTTATTCGTATAAAAAATGGTAAAAATGTCTTTGATAACAGCGGTATTCACCCTGAGAGTTACGCTGTTGCAAAACAACTAAATGGACTAGAGCTTAGTAAGATAGATGCAGATGCAAAGTCTAAAGAACTAGGTGTTGGTAAAGAGACTTTAAAAGATATCGTTAAAGAGCTTGTAAAGCCTGGGTTTGACCCAAGAGAGGATTTACCTGCGATACCATTTAAAGATGATGTTACGGATATCAAGATGTTAAAAGAGGGTAGTTTTGTTTCAGGTGTTGTTCGTAACATTGCAGACTTTGGTGCTTTTGTAGATATTGGGCTTAAAAATGATGGAATGATTCATATATCTAAAATGAGTGAAAAACGAATTGCTCACCCTTTAGAAATTTTATCGCTAAACCAGTTTTTACCACAGATAGAAGTTGTATCTGTAGATAATGAAAAAGGCAAAGTAGGGCTTAGTCTAGTTTTTTCTTTTGATAAGTCTTAACCCTGTCTCTTGTTAAAGCCAGCTGTTCCGCTCTTTGCATCTGTAGTAAAGTTTTTACTATATGGTTTTAAGTAAGCGGGAATTGCTCTTCCTTTTAGTTTCATCATATCTTCTAACATTATAGATGCAATGAACTCAGGATCAAGTTTTTTTACATCTTTTAAGTACATGAACATTAGTTCACCAAGTCTTTGAAGTGAGATTTTCCACGTTGAGTCCGTCTGTTCATACATCCACGCACTAAAAGCATAAAAGTTTTTATATACCTTTGTAGAGTCCTTCCAAAGTAGGGGAGCAGACTTTTTGAAGTTTCCACTATTGTAAGTTAAGTCCCAAAATCTTGAAAACCTTTTCATAATCTGTATATCATTAAAACTAAGTTTTGCATTTTTTAAGATGTCATAAGGTGGCTTATCACTATAGACCATTCCATGTTCTATATCATGTCGGTTTATGAAAGTTCCAGAGAGTTTTTTAAGTATACCTATCTGAACCTCACAACTACTTAGGCTAACTAACTCATCTAGGTTTGCACCAAAACTCTCAAGTGATTCACCTGGAAGACCAACAATCAAATCTAGATGAATATGAGCATGTGTTTCATTTTCTAAAAATCCAATATTTTCTTTAATCTTGTCAAGTTTGAGTTGTCTTGAAATGTTGTTTGCAATCTCTAGATTTAGTGTTTGTATGCCAATCTCAAGTTGCAGTGCTCCATGAGGAAACTGTTTTATCTTTTCTTTTATAGATGCAGGGAAATGGTCTGGAATAACCTCAAAGTGTGCAAAATACTGATCATCTTTAGCTAAAAAGAAATCTAGTATCTTATTTGCTGTCATCATGTTTAGGTTAAAGGTTCTATCTACAAACTTGAAGTTTCTAGCTCCTCTTTGCCAAAGCTTTTCAAACTCTGCAAGTACTGCATCTAAGTCAAAGGCTCTTACTTTTTCATCCATAGAAGAGAGACAAAACTCACATGAAAAGGGACAACCACGAGAGACTTCTACATAAAGATATCTGTTTTGTATATCTGAGTCTGTATAAAACTCATAAGGAAGGACAATATCTTTTAAAGAAGGAAGAGACATTTTTATAATTCTACTCTCTATCTCTTTTTCATCTAAAATTTTTCTACAAATTTCATAAAAAGCTATATCACCTTCACCTTGAATAATATAATCTGCTTCATCAAAGTTTACTCTAAAAGGTTCATGTGTAACCTCAGGTCCACCGAGGATGACTTTAGTCTGGGGAGATATTTTTTTAATAATGTGTAAGAGTTCGTTTACTTCACTTGCATTCCAGATATAAACACCGATACCAATTATCTTTGGGGAGCTTATGAGTAACTTCTCAGCTATGGTTTGGAGGGCATCATTGATACTAAACTCTAGTACTTTTGCATCTTGTTGTAACTCTTGAAGATTTGCATATAGATATCTAAGACCGATAGAACTATGGGTAAATCTGGAGTTTAAAGTTGTTAGGATTATCATTTTAGAATTTTATCATAAAGGAGGAGGAAAACAGACTAAGTTTAAAAAAGGGGGATAAACATAATTGAGATGTGGTATTATATAAATTATAAGTTAATGTTAAGTAAATATAACTACTTACTTTTAGCATTAAACTCATCAATCATAGAATCTAGTTTAACATATAGCTCACTAGAAGCATTTTCCATAGTTGTAAAGTTATCAATAATTATTTTAGGATTGTCAAATTTAAGAGTAGACCCATCTTTTACAAACTCTATATTTTTAAATACTGATTCATGAACAGTGTTATGTGGAGTATTCATCTCTTTAAATGCTTTTGTATGTCCAAATCTTTCTTTACCAATACCGAGGTACCATTCACCCATACTACAATTCGCAGCATCTGGGAAAACAGCTTCTTTATCTCCCTCTAAAACAGTTGAGTAAGCATTTGATTTAAAGATAATATGGTCAACTTTTACAAGAGCAGTGAACAGACGGTTTTGAATCTGTATTGCTGAACTAGAAGAGTGCTCGGCTAAAGAGTTTAGTTCTGAGAAAGTAGTTTCAAACTCATGGATAACAGTAGTTGAACTTTGCGCAATCTCAGAAATGTTGTCAGAGTTAGTTCGCATATCATTTGCATCTTGTTGAAGAGTTGAGATGTTAATCTCTATCTCATTTGTAGCTTTTTGTGTACGTTCTGCAAGTTTTCTTACTTCATCAGCAACAACTGCAAATCCACGTCCATGTTCACCTGCACGTGCTGCTTCAATAGCTGCATTAAGTGCAAGTAAGTTTGTCTGATCTGCAATATCTTTAATAAGGTTTACTACTTCAGATATCTCTTTTGAGCGACCTTCTAAACTAACTATTCCTTCATGGCTAGATGCTATTAACTCAACTAAGTTATTTAGTCTTTGACCAATATCTGTAACCGTACTTAAACTTTTTGATGATTCTTCTTCAGTTTTTTGAGCTACTTCAACAATTTCATTAGCATTTATCTGTGCAGAATTTATATCTTCTTGAATTACTATTAATCCAGAACTAACACCGCCACCTAATGTACTTAGGCTTTGAGCAAGTTCTCCTTTGATTTTTGTCTCATAACCACTAGCAATAGAGCTAATAGCCTTATTTAAACTCTTAGATGTATTACGTAAGATTCCGTGTAAACCTCCAGAATATGTACGTCTATAAGTCTTTCCGATAGCAGCATACTCTATTGTTGTTGCAGTATCTCTCATAAATGCTTCTAGTTGGTCTAGTAAATTATTTAGAGCCCATGCACGAGCTGAAAGAGGTGAATTGTCATCAGGTATATGTGTTACACGATCATCTAAATTACCTTCAGAAGCGTTTATCATAACTCTAAACATTGACTGAGATAGTTGTGATTCACTGCTATTTGCTGAAGTTGCAGGTACAAACAGTGTAATTATTAAAACTACAACAATAAGAGCAGTTAAAATGTAGTTTGCACTAATTAAACCAAATATTGCGATAGCAACAAGTGCGACAAAAAGTAAAACAGTCTGATTATTCTTGAATAGCGATAATAAGTTCATCGTAGCCCACTCCTTTTTCTTGTAATATATCTGTTAAAATTTTAAATGAAGCGTTAACTCCACTTCTTTTTTCAACCTCTAGCATTTTTTTATATAGGGGTATTATAATGTCTAGAGCTTTAGGATTTGGCTTTCTTCTAACAGAGTAATAACCGATAATTTTACCCTTTTCGTCTATTGAGGCTGTTATATTCGCATATACCCAATAAGCATCTCCATTTTTAGTCTTATTGATAACAAAAGCAAAAACTTCTTCTTTTTTAGCTATTGTGTCCCAAAGGTATTTAAAAACAGCCTTTGGCATATCTGGATGACGGATAATACTGTGTGCCTTACCAATTAATTCTTCCTCCGTATATCCTGCCATAGCCATAATTATCTGCTATAATTCTTGCATAATGACAAGGACCTATTATTAACATGCCCATACTCTTATCTTTTTTCTATTTTTTCTATTTTGCAATTATCGGTGTTTACGTAATCTTTATGCCTAAAGTTTTATCTATGATTGGCTACTCTGCGAGCGATATTGGAATAATCTTCGCAGCTGGACCATTGGTTAGATTTATCATGCCATTTGCCTTTACAAAAGGCTTGAAGCTCAATATAAAAAGTTTCAATATTGCTATATTAATCATGTTTTTTAGTAGTGTCTCTTTTTATTTTTCTATAGATAGTTTTTACAAACTTCTGTTCTCAAATATAAGTCTTGGCATAGGTCTGAGTCTTATACTTCCCTACATTGAAGTTATCTCTTTAAAGATTATTGGAAAAGAGAGATATGGAAAGATAAGACTCTTTGGTTCTGTGGGTTTTGTTTTAGTAGCTCTTGTTTTAGTTAAATTTTTAAGCAGTGCAGATATTGCTTTGAATTACTTAGTAGTGCTTGCATCTTTAACTGCTATGGCCGCTTTTGTTATTGGGAAAAATTCAGAAATAAACAGTAAAAAAGTTGAAGAAGTTCATAATGATATTAGTCTGCTTTCAGACTGGAAATTATGGGCTGGACTTACTCTGATGCAAGTTAGTTTTGGAGCCTTTTATAACTTTTTTACCATTTATGAAACAGACTATGGAATAAGTATGGATATGACCATATATCTATGGAGTTTTGGTGTAGTTGCTGAGATATTTATGCTATTTTTTCAAGGTAAACTTTTGCGTGGAAATCTTCTTTTAATTTTACAGATAACGACCTCTGTTACAGCGTTTAGATGGTTTTTACTGTTTTTATTTCCGCAGAACCTTACTATATTGTTTTTCTCTCAAACACTTCATGCTCTTAGCTTTGCACTATTTCACTCAGCGGCTATAAGTTACTTGTTTCATCTGTATAAACACAAGTCTTTAGCACAGCAGTTTTTCTCAGGTATTACTTATGGTTTAGGTGGATTTGTTGGAGCTTTATATGCAGGTTATGTTTATGAGTTATTTCCAAGATACCTATTTTTAAGTACGGCTTTTATCGCACTTGGGGCATCTTGTTTTTTATACCTTTGGAGTAAAAGAGTTTCTTCTAAAAATTAACTCTCTATTTTACTTGTGTGAATATCCATTTGAGGGTATGGAATAGAAATGCCTTTTTCATCAAATGTAAGTTTTACACACTCTAACATGTCAAAATATACACCCCAATAGTCATCTGTGTTAACCCATGCACGAAACACAAAGTTTACACTGCTATCACCAAGTTCACTCACTGCTACAAATGGTGCAGGCTCGCTTAAAACTCTATCATCCGCTTCCATGATTTGCATAAGAGTCTCTTTCGCAAGTTTAAGATCATCACCGTAACCAATACCAAAAACATGGTCAACACGACGTTGAGGTTTTTTAGAGAAGTTTGTAATATTTCCACCAATGATTTTAGAATTTGGAACTATAATCGTGCGGTTGTCAAATGGAGAAATAATAGTAGAAAAAAGGTTTACATCATCAACTGTTCCTGTTGCTCCACCTGCTTCAATGTAATCACCAACTTGAAAAGGACGAAAGATAATAATAAGAACTGCCGCACCAATATTTGCTAAAGAACCTTGTAGTGCTAAGCCTATAGCAAGACCAGCTGCACCAAATACTGCTATAAACGATGTAGTATTTACACCCAAAGCATTTAAAGATGCTAATACAACCATCAGTAAAAGTACAAAATAGATAAGACTCTCTGCAAACTCAACTAGAGTTTGATCAACATTCGCTCTAATCATAAGTGTTCTACTTAGAGTAGTAAGTTTTGCTACAGCCCATTTACCAATTATAAAAATTAGTATTGCTGCAATGATTTTTAACCCATATTGACTTACGTAGAGTATTGTCATATCACTATATTTTGTTAAGTCCATTATAAACGCCTTATTATAAAATTTGTAAAATTATAACAAAACTGTAGTGAGTTATTGGTGAGAAAGAGTTTTTATACTTTTAAGATGTTTTGCAATGAAATGATATCTGTCCAAATATGGAGAATCTATTTTATCTAAGAGTGGTCTATATTTTAGATAATTCTTCCATACTCTATCGCTTGCATCTGCTCTGCTTCTTTTTTGTAGTTCAAAACTTACAGCAGCGTTTATAAAACCTTTTAAGAGTTTCATCTCATCATCTTCAAAGCGTCTAGGAAACCATATCTCTTCAAGTGCTTCATGTGCATCAAAATATCTCTGCTCATCAAGGCACTTTACAAACTCATTTAAATGTTTAATCGGCATCTAGTATCATCATATTTTTGCGCCAGTAACCACGACCGCCTTTAAGGGAGATGCAGTGATGAGAGGGAAACTTTTTCTTGTACTCTTTTAATCTATCTAGTGTAGCTTTCCCGCTATCGCAGTAAAAAACAAATACACTTCCCTCTGGCTCATTTTTTAGCTCAAAAGGGTTATAAACTGTAGTCTGAGCTTTTTGGATTGGAGATAAAATCGTATCGACTAAGATAACTTTTATTCCATCTTTTTCTAAGGCTATTTTATTTTCTAAAAATTCTTTTTGTGTCCACTCATTTGGATACTTCATATCTGTCCTATTTTTTTTTGAAGTAAATAAAACTATTATTGAACTAAGTAGTGCACCTAAAAATACTATGGTGTAACCAGTTGGAAGATCATAATAGTAAGATATTATAATAGCACTTATACTAAAAAACCATCCAAAAACAAAACTACTTAGAAGTGATTTGTTTAATTTAAGTGAAGTTGATACTAATGCGGGAGCAATAAGAAGCACAAAAACTACAAGCACACCTGCTAAAGCTACAGATGATGTGACTGTTATTGCTAAGAGAGAAAAAAACATAAGCTCTTTAAAAAAGCCTGTTAGTTTTGGATAAACCTTGTAAAGAATCAAAGCTATAAAAGCATAGATAACGCTACTTTTCATTACTTCATCTAAGGGAGTAAAAAGAATATCACTAGCAAGTAGAGATTTAAAGTGTTCCATTCCCTCAGATGAATGAGAAAGAACCATCATAATTCCACTCGCACCTAAAACATATAAAAGCCCGATGAAAGCTTCTAGTTTTATCTTTCTCTGAGATGCAATAGCGATTAAAAAAGCGCTAAGAAGTGCGAAGAAAAGAGTAAGTGCATAAAAGTACTCTGAATGAAAGTAAGCAAGACTTATTGCAGAACCAAGAGCCGCAAACTGAGCTATTGCTAGGTCTGTAAATATAATTCCTTTTTGAAGTATTCTTATTCCAAACCATGCGTGCATCATAACAAGTATGATTACAAGAGCAATTGGAACTACAAAAATATCTGTCATTGCATAGCTCCAACTAGATAATCAAACAAAGAAGTTAAATCATCTATATTATCTAGTGCATTTATGTCATGAGGCATTAGAACAATCTTTATCCCTGTTTTATCACGAATAAATTCAGCTGTTTTTGTAGAGTGATAAACATCATGTAAGATGCAATAAGGCTTTTTATCTTTGATGAGTTTTATAGTTTTTATGATGTGTCTTGATGAGGGTGGAATTCCTGGAAGAGGCTCAATAGTACCAATGTTCTCTAACCCATAAGCCTTGTTAAAATAAGCTAGGTTGTTATGAAACTGTATAACCCTCATCCCCTTTTTATCAGCCATCTTCTCTTTCCACTCTTGCATCTTCACTTTCCAAGATGCAGAGAACTTTTCATAATTCTTTTTATAAGCATCTGCATTTTGGTTATCTATGGAGATAAGAAACTCTTCTATAGTTTTTGCAAGTATGAGTACATTTTTAGGGTCTAGATGAAAGTGAGGATTTCCATCTGGATGTATATCTCCACCGGCTCTATCAACTGAGATAGGTTTGTTAATAAGTTTAATATGATGAGAAAGATTTAAAAAATTCTCAGAGTTAACATTTGTCTTTGGATTTGCGGCTCTACGAAGCAGGGCAGTTAACCAACCAATCTCTAACTGAGCGCCATTCATAATAAGAGCATCTGCATTTCTTACCTTAGATATTAGTGATGGACGAGGAACCACAAAGTGTGGATCCCAGTTACCTTTTGCTAATATGACAGTATTTATATTCTCACCACCGATGCTCTTTGTAAGAGCACCTATGTAAGGGTAACTAACAGCTACGCTCAACTTAGCACAGAGAGTTAGAGGTAAAAGAAATAAGATTAATAATCTATTCATAATTATTTTCCTTTTATCTGGGTACTAAAAACTATGAGCTGCATGAGCTCCAATAGATAAATTTGCTTGCAACATAATAGTGTTAAAGCTTTGTCTATCTCCATTCTCATCACACAAAGAGTGGTTATGATTATATTGCAGTCTAAATCTTGCAAACTCGCTTGTGTGGTACTCAATCATAGCCGAGTACTTATCAAAGTTATTGCCGTTATCTACGTTTGTTCCACTCTTTGTAACGTCATTTTGAAAAATAGTGTCGTATCTAACTCCAGCACGCCAACTTTTGTTGACACCATATATAACTTGAGAATAAAGTCCAGTTTGATCTTTTGATAAGGCACTACTATCAGTCATAGAACCGCTACTGTCTACATCATAGTAAGTTCCTTGCATCGTTCTATTTAAAACCTCACTTTGCCAAGATACAAAACTATACGAGTCAAAATAGTGTTTTATAAGTAAGTCAGCTCCATAAATAGAACTCATAGCGCTAAGTGCATGTGCTTCGTCATCATCTGTATGGTCTATTCTTGAACTTCCTCTTGCATAAGAGAGACCAGCTAATACTGTTGTATCTTTAATGTCAAATGATGTTTTAAGATATCCAACAAAAAGAGCAGGTGCATCTGCTTGAGTTGTGTAGTCACCAATCTTATCTTTGCCAAACATCTGAGAGTTTTCGCCTTGAAGAACTTCTACTCCTGCCATTAAATAAGTGTCAGTAGGAGCAATCCACTGCAGTTGCAGACCCATTTCATTTAAACCATGCATTCCTAAAAATGCTTCATAAACAAGAGGCATATCTGCAAAGTCCCATGAGTGGTGGTGTTGCTCATTTATGTAACCAAAGTTCGAGTTAAATTTTCCACCCTTTAGTCTTGTTCCATATCCTAGAACTGTTGAGGTAAAGTAAAGCTCTTCGATTTCTGTGTTACTTTCACTAAAGTGAAATACACCATCCACAGTGAAAAAAGGATCAACTGAGCTAGAAAGAACTAACTCTGCGTAGTTTAGGTTGAACCCATTACTCGCATTATAAGGAGTATGAGCTACTCCATCATGTGTGTGACTTCCCAAAAGAGCTTCTGCAACACCAGGGATTTCAAACTCAGAAACCTTGTCATCAGACATATCTCTGCTTACATAAGAAGTGTCCATAACTAAAGAGATATCAGGTATATATTTTGACTGAACAAATGTTCTCTTTTCAACTGGGAGTACATCAACTCCACCAAAGACGATAGTTGTACATAGTGTGCTTGTTATTAATATTTTTTTCATAGTTATCCTAAATGATATTTGTAATAATTGTTTGTTGTATTTTTAGTATTTAGGCTATAAAAGGAGGTGCGCGATTCTGGTAGGAGTGGTCTTTTTTGTGAAAGAATTGAGCTAAGTTTTTTGCTTTGATTTGCTCAAATTTAAAGACTACTATATTTTTAAAGTCAGCTACAATATTTGCAGAGATTGAGTGGTCATCTACAATACATATCTGACATGTTGAACTGTCACTCCCATTGATATGCTCAAGCTCATGTATGGCTGTAACAGATGTAGCAATGATAAATAGTATGGATATTAGTAGTCTTAGTCTCATAAATAAAATTATATCAAACTATATAAAGTTGACCCTTATTTACTTTTATTTGCTCTTTAAGATTTTATAAAGGCAAGAAAATTGTTTTAAAACTTACCTTTAAAGTACATAGAAGCCATAAATATCTCTCTTAAAAATAGAGTTAAGGCTATGCTAAAAGATGCCATTGCCATGATAAATAGTGTTGATATTGCAGTTGAACCATCAAAAGTAAAAAAGGCACTCATAAACATGACCATAATTACTAAACAGATTAGAAGACCTGTCATGGCACAAAATAAAATAGCGAAATTCATGTTTCCAATACGTCTCGCCATATAAGTTTTTTGTTTTTTTATAAAACATGATTTTTTATCGAATAATTTATCTTTTTTATGAGATTCAAGTTTCTCAGTTAATTTCTCAGACTTATCAATGATACGAGATAGACGACTTACTAAAACATTTAAGACACCAGCCATACCAGCAATTAAGAAAACTGGAGCAACTGCGAGTTGAATAAGATGAGAAACTGTATTTATAGAATTACTATCAGAAAAAGTATTAAGCATATATACTCCAAAATTTATATATGTGATTATATTGAAATAAAGTATAGATACATCTTATTTATTGATTAAAGTTTATCCTTACTCTTGACAAAAGAAAGACAATTCATGTAGATTTTATATATCTTGTTGTTATACTTCTAAATTAAATATTTAACTTGAGGGAGTCCTATAAAATGGATGAAAATAATAACGATAAAAACAACGTTATTGATTTTAGTATTAAACAAGCTTTGGAAAATCAGTATCGTCATATTGTAGATGCTACAAATATTGTCTCCAAGACAGATCTCCAAGGTGTTATCACATATGCAAATAGTAAATTTGTTGAGATATCAGGTTATTCATTGGAAGAACTCATAGGTAAACCTCACAGCATTATCAGACACCCTGATGTAAAAAGTTCAGTCTTTAGAGATCTTTGGGATACTATAAAAGCTAAAAAAGTTTGGACGGGTACTGTAAAAAATACGCATAAAAGCGGTAGCAGTTATATTGTCGAGGCTTCGATATTTCCTATCTTAGATGTTGATGGTGAGATTATTGAGTATATTGCTATCCGTCACGATATAACTGAACTTCAAGATTTAAATAATAAGATTAATGCTCTTCATGAATATGACACAGAGCAGCAACATATTGCACGTGAAAAGCTTGAAATGGGTATTGTCAATGACTTTAATGCGAATGAGTGTAAAGTTTTATACACTCATTCTGATATCTTAAGTGGTGACTTTTACTCTTTATACAAAAGTGATGACGGCTCAAGATTTCTTTATATCATAGATGGACAGGGACATGGCATCTCTCCAGCTTTAACTGTTTTTGCAATCTCATCAACGATGAATAAACTTGTCAAGGAAGTGAGTGACTTACAAGAGTTAACAAACCAACTTTTTCCTGCGGTAAAAACTTTTTTAGGTGAGATAGAACAACTCTCATACATCATGATTAAGATATGTCCAGAGTCAAAAGTTCTCTCTTATGCATCTGCTGGAATGTATCCACTCTTGATGAAAGATAAGGGTATTAATATTAAAGAAGTAAAGGCAAATAATACACCATTTATGAACTTCTCCCCATCTCCAAAAGTGATTGACATAGATATACAAGGTGTTGAATCAATACTACTTTATAGTGATGGCCTAATTGAGCATGATCTAAATGAACTAAAAATATTTTCTCCTAAAAATCTTATAATTGAACCACTGTTAATAGATAGTGCCAAGATTACTATGAGTGGAATGAAACTCGAAGATGACGTGACACTTCTCTACTTAAAGATATAACAAATTTTATAAAAGTTAAATTTAATAATTAATATTTTAATTTAATAT
>NZ_JADGFC010000062.1 GCF_016744025.1 Sulfurimonas sp. | reverse complement strand
TTACACTCATATTTAATCCCTATATTTTCTATTTCAATTTTATCATTTTTGAAATAAGAAAACAAATTTTACTGGTTCAGTTTTAGGGGTTCATTATAGCAAGAGTTAATGCTATAAATGAAGATGAACGTAATAACTTATCTAAGAAAATATCTATTTTGAAATCAAAGGATTAAAAAGTTTCAAGGAGTTAAAAGAGTATGTAGAGCCTTAGAGTCAAGTTAAGGCTATACATGGAGAATCGTAAAAGTATTATATTATGTAATAGTTACTAAAGTGTTAACGAAGTCTTATCTCTTTTTAGATAACATTGCTTATATCAAGTAATAAACTACAAAAAAAGAACAATAATTAAGGAAAAATATATGGTTGAATGTAATTCACTCGAAGAAGTTAGAACAGAAATAGATAAACTAGATACTAAATTAGTAGAGTTAATATCTCAACGTAGTCGTTTTGTAAGAAAAGCTGCTTCATTTAAAGATACGATAGATGATGTTAAGGCTGATGACCGTATTGAATATATTATGCAAACAGTTCGTCATAAAGCGATAGAATTAAATTTGTCTCCAAATATGATTTCAGAATTATTTACAATTATGATAGATGAAATGGTAGAACTAGAAATCTCTGAATTTAGTAACACTGAAACATTTTAAAGATAAACATGAAATTTTTTTTATTAATAAGCATAAGCTTCTTCACACTTCTTGCATCTGATGCTTTTATCACGCCCAATGAATTAAAAAACTCACTTGAAAAAAAGAATTTAATTATCATAGATGTTTCAGATGCTCTTACTTATAAAACCAGTCATATTAAAGGCGCTATTAACTCTGATGTTTCTAAATTTATAAATCAAGAACCAGAAAATATATACTCACTTATGAACTCACCAGAGATTATCCAAGAAGAGCTAAGAAATCTTGGTATTAATCAAGATTCTAAGGTGGTAATTTACTCACATAACACAGATAAACGTGTTTTAGAATCTAGTTATTTAGCATTCTTATTATTATATAGTGGCTTTGAGAATCTTACAATCTTAGATGGTGGTTATGTGTCTTGGGTATTTGAAAATGAAAGATTAACTTCTGCAACTCCTACATATATTGAAGATGAAGGTAATATAGTTGTAAAACCTAATAAAAACTTGTTAGTAACAATGGATTCAATAAAAAGCTCTTTAGGTTCAACGATTATTATAGATGCTAGATCACCACAAATCTATTATGGTATAGAACGTTCAAATGGGATAAGTTCAATTGGACATATTCCACAGGCTAAAAGTAGTTTTTACAAAAATAATTTTTTAAGAGACGGTTCACTTAGAAATCAAAATGAGCTAGAAAAAATCTATATAGATGGACATGAATTAAAAAGTAGTGATGAAATAGTTGTATATAGTAATAATGTTTTTTCTGCAAGTATGGAATTTTATGTTTTATATAAACATATGGGATTTAAGAATACAAAACTTTACGAAGCTTCGCTTTTAGAATGGGAAAATAATTCAGATTTACCTATGACTAGGTTTAAGTGGGAATAGAGGTTTTGGCATAAATGCCAGAACCTTTATTTTCTATTTGTAACGATAAGTGATACGTCCCTTATCAAGAGAGTATGGTGTTAACTCTAATTTAACTTTATCACCTGGAAGTATTTTAATATAGTGCATACGCATTTTACCTGCGATATGACATAAAATAATATGTCCATTTTCTAATTCAACACGGAAAGTTGCATTCGGTAATGCTTCAATAATCTTGCCGTCAACTTCTATAACATCAGCTTTAGCCATTTATAAGTCCTTTTTCTAACTCTTAAGCAAGAGATAATATCTCAGCTTTACCATTAATTACTGCAACAGTATGCTCATAGTGTGAACCGCGTAAATTATCGGCACTAACAACATCCCACTTATTTTCTAAAATAATTGGTTTTGATTCTTTTTGACAGATCATCGGCTCAAGACAAAAAACCATTCCGTTTTTTATCTTTGGTCCAGATTTAGGATTATTACCATTTAGGTAATTTGGTATTTCAGGCTCTTCATGAGGCTTCTTACCAATTCCATGTCCACAAAAATTATACAGAGGAACAAAACCTCTAGCTCTAATAAATTCTTCCATAATTAAAGAAAGTTCCTTAAATCTCATTCCATCTTTGATTTCACCGATTGCATTATATAAAGTGTCTTTAGCGCATGCTATTAACTCTTCATCTAACTTATCAACTTTACCTACAGGAACTGTGATAGCAGCATCTCCATACCATCCCTCAAGCTCTGTACCGATATCATAACCTATTACATCGCCCGCTTGGAGTTTATAATCTGTTGGTATACCGTGAATGATAACTTGATTGAGTGAAGTACATACTGCATTAGGGAAGCCGTAGAGACCTTTAAAAGATGGTCTAGCACCATGAGATCGGATATAATCCTCTGCCATAGCATCTAGCTCTTTTAAAGAGATTCCTACTTTTGTATTTTGAGCAAGAAGTTCTAGCGCACCACCAACAATTTTGTTAGCAGCACGTAGTTTCTCAATTTCTTGAGGTTTTCTAAGCGCGATGGCCATTATTTATAGTCCAACAGCACTTAGCGTCTCATATTTACTCATGTAAACCTGAGCCTCAATTTTTCTCATAGTATCTAGAGCAACTTGAACAACGATTAAAACCGCTGTACCACCAAAGAAGAAAGGCACACCCATCCCCTTGATAATCATAAATGGTAGAGTTGCAACAAGACCAAGGTATAAAGCACCTGTAAAAGTTAATCTACTAGCAGTTTCATTCAAAAACTCCATAGTTGCTTTACCAGTACGGATACCTGGAATAAATCCACCTTGTCTCTTTAGATTGTCTGAAATATCTTTTGCATTAAAAGTAATCGAAGCATAAAAGAATGCAAAGAAAACAACAAAAGCAAATGTTAAAAAGTTAAAAAAGTAACTATTTGGATTCAAATAGTCAGCAATCATCTGAACAGTAGGGTTAGTACTACTAGACATTACAGTCATTGGAAACATTAAAATCGCAGAAGCGAAGATAACTGGAATAACACCAGCTAAGTTTACCTTGATAGGGATATAATTCATTACTCTTTTATTTTGATTTTGCATCATAACTTTTTTAGCGTATGTAACAGGTACACGACGCTCGCCAAGTTCAACGTAAATAATAATTGCTACAGTGCCTAATATAAGGGCTAAAATACCTATTACAGTTAAGAATCCCATAGCACCAGTATTTACCATTGTAATCGTTTGACCAATTGCACTTGGAATAGCTGAAACAATACCAGCAAAGATAATAAGTGAAATACCATTACCAATACCACTTTGAGTTATTTGCTCACCAATCCACATAAGTAACATAGTTCCTGCTAGCATTGAAACTGCAGAAAGAATTATAAATGTATTATGATCAGCTAATATAGCACTATTTCCAGTTGGACCAGTTAAACTTTGAAGACCTACACTAATACCGATAGCTTGAATCATTGTAATTACAATAGTCGCATAACGAATAATTTGCATATACTTTACCATTCCGTCACGTTCTTTTTTCATTTGACCTAGAGGAGCGAAAGTAGCAGCTAAAAGTTCCATGATGATTGAAGCAGTGATGTAAGGCATAATACCAAGAGCGATGATAGACATTCTCTCAACAGCATTTCCACTAAACATATTAAATAAACCTAGTGCGTCAGCTTGGTGTGAATCGAAAAATGAAGCAATAACAGCAGTATCTACACCGGGTACTGGCACGTATGCCAGTAGACGGTAGATGAATAAAAACCCGATAGTAATAAGTATCTTATTTACAAGATTTTTATTCACGACTATTTACCTGTTGTAGTAACGTTGTCGTCTTTGATTTTTGATGCTAAATCTTTAGCAGATGCACCAACTAATTTAACTTTAGAAACAGAAGCACCCATTTTGTGAACACCACGGATAGATTCCATAGTAATTTCAGCTAACTCAGATACTGCTTTAATTCTTTCCACATTAATAACGTAAGGCTTTACGTTATGAGAAAAGAATCCAATTTTAGGAAGACGTTTTGCAAGTTGCATTTGTCCACCCTCAAAGTTTCTTTTTCTCTTATAACCTGAACGAGATTTTTGACCTTTTTGACCACGTGCAGCAGTCTTACCAGTACCAGAACCTTGTCCACGACCAACTCTTTTACGGTTGCTTGTAGAACCTACGGCTGGTAATAAATTTTCAATACCCATCATCTATCCTTTTATACGAGTCAGTGCTTCAACTGTAGCACGAACAAGTGTTCCTGGATTGTTTGAACCAATTGACTTTGTAAGTATGTCTTGAATACCTGCAAGCTCAAGAACAGGACGAGCTGCTCCACCTGCAATAACACCTGTACCTTCAGATGCTGGCTTCAAAAGAACACGACTTGCATTGTATTTATGCTCAATATCATGTGCTATTGTTGTACCTTTAATACTTACAGTTGTAAGATTCTTAAAAGCATTATCAACAGCTTTACGTATAGCGTCAGGAACTTCCTTTGCTTTACCCATACCGTAACCTACAGTACCATTTTTGTTACCAACTACGATAAGTGCAGTAAAACGAAATCTTCTACCACCCTTAACAACTTTAGTAACACGACCAATGTTTACAATTGATTCTTCAAAATCTTCTCTATTGATTTCCATATCAGCCCCTAAAACTTAATTTCGTTAGCACGAAGTGCGTCACCAAATGCAGCTATAACGCCGTGATATTGGTAACCATTACGATCAAATACAACTTCAGAAATGTTAGCTTTTTTAAGTGTTGCAGAAAATGCTTCACCTAGTGCAGCAGCACCTTCTTTGTTTGATTTATGACCAGTTGACTTTGAGTTAAGTGCCGCTAGTGTTGTTGCAGATGCATCATCAATAGCTTGTACACTTAAATAACGATTTGAACGAAATACAGAAACACGAGGAAGTGAAGCACAACCAGATATTTTTGCACGAATACGACGCTTACGCTTTAAACGATTAGCAATTTTCGATTTTAATACTTTAGCATTCATTTATACTCCTCCCTTATTTCTTAGCAGTTTTACCGGCTTTACGCACGATATGTTCTTCCATGTATTTAACACCTTTACCTTTGTAAGGCTCAGGTGGACGGAATGATCTGATCTCAGCAGCTACTTGACCAAGCTTTTGCTTGTCATGGCTTTTAAGAGTAATAACATTCTTTTCAACTAAAGCGTCCATACCTTCTGGTAAATCATAATTAATATCATGAGAGTGACCAAGTTGTAAGTTAAGAACTCTGCCTTTAACAGCAGCACGGTAACCAACACCATTGATTTCTAATTGCTTAGAATAACCAGTAGTTAAACCAACAACGATATTTTGAGCTAATGCTCTATATGTTCCCCAGAATGCTCTGTGAGCTTTTTCATCTGATTTTGTAGCAAAAGATAAAACGTTTCCTTCTACAGAGAAGTCTACATTTCCTTTTGTATCTAAATCAACACTATTTTTGCCTTTAGCAAAAGTTATAACATTTCCATTTGTACTAACATTAATGTCAGCTGCAAATTCTACCGGTTTTTTACCAATTCTTGACATGCTATCTCCCTACCAAACTGTACACATAACTTCGCCACCAATGCCAAGCTCAAAAGCTTTGTCATTTGATAGTACGCCATGTGATGTAGTAACAATAATAGTTCCGTAACCATTTTTGAATCTTTTGATATCTTCTTTACCTTTGTAAACACGTCTACCAGGCTTAGAAATTCTCTTAATTTCATTAATTACAGTCTTTCCTTCTTCGTTGTACTTAAGTACAACTTTGATAGTCTTCTTAACGCCGTCTTCAACAACGTTACAACTCTCAATATAACCTTTTTCTACTAAGATATTTGCTACAGCTTCAACACTCTTAGAGTGAACTAAAGTAGTAACTGGTAATCTTCTCATACCTGCGTTACGAACACGCGTTAATGCATCTGATACTAGATCATTTATTGCCATTTATATTTCCTTATTTGTAGTTATTTTATAATTACTTATAAAATAACTGCTAATGAATAGTAGTTTCCTCTTGGGTTACCAAGAAGACTTTCTAACACCTGGGATTAATCCCTCATTTGCCATTTTTCTAAAACAAATACGACAGATACCAAAGTCACGAAGAACTGAGTGTGGACGACCACAAATCTGACATCTTGTATAACCACGAACTTTGAACTTAGGTTCTCTTTTCGCTTTTGCGATCATAGACTTCTTAGCCATTAGTTACTCCCTTTAGTAAAAGGCATACCCATTTTCTCTAAAAGAGCGAATCCTGCCTTATCTGAATCAGCAGTTGTAACAACTGTGATATTCATACCATGAATTTGCATGATTGAATCATAACCAATTTCTGGGAAAATTAGTTGCTCTTGAAGACCGAAGTTATAGTTACCACGACCATCAAAACCATTTCTTGGAACACCACGGAAATCTTTCACACGTGGAAGTGCAATAGATACTAGACGATCAAGAAAGTTATACATATTTTCACCACGAAGTGTTACACGGATACCAACTGGCATACCTTCACGAACTTTAAAACCAGCAACTGATTTCTTAGCGATTACTGTAGTTGCTTTTTGACCAGCAATTTTAGTAATTGTGTCTTCGATGTTTTTGATAAGCTTGTTATCTTTCATTGCGAAACCAGCACCAACAGAGATGATAATTTTATCAACTTTTGGTGTTTGCATAGGATTTGTAATACCTAAATCAGTTTGTAATTCAGATTTTAAACCTAAATATTTTTCTTTTAAACGAGCCATCTAATTATGCCTCCACTTTGCGTACATTTGAAATATCTATAGGCATTTCTTTATTGATATGTCCGCCTTTAGTATTATCTTCTGTTGGCTTGATAGCTTTCTTAGCAACTTTACAACCCTCAACTATTAACTTATTTTTCTTAGGTAATACTTCAAGTACAGTAGCTTTAGTTCCACGATCATTACCAGCGATAATTTCTACAGTATCGCCTTTTTTGAAATTAAATTTTGCCATTAAACAACCTCCGGTGCAAGAGATACAATTTTCATGAATCCTGCGTAACGTACTTCACGACCAACAGGGCCGAAAATACGAGTACCAATAGGCTCTCTCTTGTCATCAAGTATAACTGCTGCATTGTCATCAAAACGAATAAGAGAACCGTTTTCACGGTGAACCTCTTTAGCAGTTCTAACGATAACAGCTTTTACAACTTTACCTTTTTTAACTTTAGCAGTTGGAGTCGCTTTCTTAACAGAAGCAACGATAACGTCACCTACTGAAGCATAACGACGCTTAGAACCACCAAGTACCTTAATACACATAATCTCTTTTGCACCTGTATTATCAGCTACAACTAAACGAGTAAAACCTTGGATCATTACTTAGCTCCTGATACTACTGTTTTAAGTCTAAAAGATTTAGTCTTAGAAAGTGGGCGACATTCGATTGCAATAATCTCATCACCAACTTTTACTTCATTACGCTCATCATGTACTAAGTACTTTTTGAAACGTTTTACAACTTTGTGGTAACGAGGATGCATTACACGACGTTCAACAACTATAGAAACTGTTTTTTCGCCTGCAATTGTAACTACTTTACCTTGAATTTCACGCTTATGTGTCATTATCAAGCCCCTAGTTTGCCACTGCAGTTAAAGCAGTGTTGATTTTAGCAATATCTTTTTTAGCAACACGTAGTTCACTAGTGTTATTTAATTGCATCATCTTTTGTTTAATTTTTAAAGTAAACAGTTCAGTTTTCTTTTCTTTTAGCATAGCTAGTAGCTCTGCTGAATTTTTATCTGCTAAATCAGAATATTTCATTGCTCATCTCCGCAGTAATAATTTTAGTTTTGAATGGTAACTTGTGCATCGCAAGAGTAAGCGCTTCACGAGCTATATCATGTGGAACACCGGCCATTTCAAAAATGATACGACCAGGTTTGATATTCATTACCCACTGATCAACAGCACCCTTACCTTTACCCATACGAGTTTCAAGCGGTTTTGCAGTTAATGGCTTAGCAGGAAATACACGAATCCAAATCTTACCTTGACGTTTAATGTGACGAGTAGCTGAAATACGAGCTGCTTCAATCTGACGTGAGTTAATACGACCTGCTTCAACCGCTTTAAAAGCGATATCACCAAATGCTAATGTATAACCTGAACGAGCGTAACCACGGTTACGACCTTTCATTACTTTACGATATTTTGTTCTTTTTGGCATTAACATAATTAATCAGCCTTTCTCGGAGCACGCTTTCTAGGACGCTCGTTTTTCTCTTCTTTTACTTCTGCAGGGATACCTTTAGTAAGTACCTCACCTTTGAAAATCCAAACTTTAACACCGATAATACCGTATGTAGTTTGAGCTTCTGCAAAACCATAATCAATTTTAGCACGAAGTGTATGTAAAGGAACACGTCCCTCTAAATACCACTCAGTACGAGCCATTTCAGCTCCACCAAGACGACCTGCAACTGCAATTTTGATACCTTTAGCGCCTGAACGTTGTGCACCTTGCATAACTTTCTTCATAGCACGTCTAAAAGCAACACGACGTTCAAGTTGAGTAGCTACATTCTCAGCAACAAGTTGTGCTGAAGTTTGAGCTTTTTTCTCTTCTTTGATATTAACAGAAACTGTTTTACCAATTAACTTTTGAAGTGAAGTCTTAAGTTTTTCAATGTCCGCACCTTTTTTACCAATAATGATACCAGGACGAGCAGCAACGATAGTTACACGAAGTCTCTTAATTGTTCTCTCAATGATGATGTTAGCAACACCAGCATAGTAAAGTTCTTTTTTCAAAAATGTACGTATCTTGTGATCTTCACCTAAAGCTGCTGGTGCAGTTTTAAAATTAGGGAACCAACGGCTCTCCCAGTTACGGTTGATACCAAGACGTAAACCAATAGGATTAACTTTTTGACCCATATTATTTACCCTCTACTTCTACTAAGATGTGTGCTGTTGGCTTTCTGATTCCAGATGCCATACCACGTGCTCTTGGACGGAATCTCTTAAGAACTGGACCGTTATCAACACGACATGATGTAACAGTACAATCTTCAGCTTCACTACCACTGTTAGCTACTGCAGATGCAAGAACCTTAGAAATAATTTTAGCTGCTTTGTTTGGTGTGAATTCTAAAGCTGCTAAAGCCTCTTCAGCATTCATACCTTGAATCTCTCTTGCAATAAGACGAGATTTAATTGGTGAAACACGGATAAATTTTAATAATGCTCTAGCCATGATTACCCCTTCTTCTGAACTGAGCCCTTATGGCCCTTGAATGTACGAGTTGGTGCGAATTCACCAAGTTTATAACCAATATGGTTCTCTGAAATATGAACAGGAACGAATTGACGTCCGTTGTGTACATTTAATGTAAAACCAACCATTGTAGGTATAACCATAGATCTTCTTGACCAAGTTTTTATAGGTTTTTTGTTGCCTTCAGCTCTAGCTGTTTCAACTTTTTTCATTAAATGGTCATCAACAAATGGACCTTTTTTTACTGAACGAGCCATTAGCCTACCCTTTTTGCATTTGGTTTACGGCGAGTAATAATTAGTTTATCACTAGCTTTCTTACGACGAGTTTTAGCACCCTTCGTTGGTTTACCCCATGGAGTAACTGGATGACGACCTGAGTTCGTTTTACCTTCACCACCACCATGCGGGTGATCAATTGGATTCATTGCTGAACCACGAGTTTGAGGACGAATTCCAAGATGTCTTTGACGACCAGCTTTAGCGATAACAATGTTACCAAACTCTTCATTACCAACTGAACCGATAGTAGCTAGACATTCGCCTAATACTAAACGCATTTCAGATGAAGGCATACGAAGTGAAACATACTTGCCATCACGACCCATAATTTGAGCAGAAGTTCCAGCAGCACGACACATTTGTCCGCCCTTACCAGTTTTAAGCTCGATATTATGAATTAATGTACCAACTGGGATATTTTTTAATTTCATTGTGTTACCAGGTTTAATATCTAAACCAGCATCAGCAGAAGAAATTGTATCACCAACTACTAGGCCTTTTGCTTGAAGAATATATTTCTTTTCACCATCAGCATAAGTAACAAGCGCAATACGACAGTTACGGTATGGATCATATTCAATAGCACTTACTGTAGCTGGAATATCGAATTTATTTCTTTTGAAATCAACGATACGGTAAAGCTTCTTTGCACCTGCTTGTCTATGACGAGATGTAATACGACCATTGTTGTTACGACCAGCGTGAGCAGGTAATTTAACTAGTAATGAACGTACACTTGCTTTTGCAGTAATGTCAGACGAATCAACATTAGTATAAAAACGACGAGACGGAGTTAACGGTCTATAAGTTTTAATTGCCATGTTATACCGCCAAACTTTCTATTTGTGCACCCTCTGGTAACTTAACATAAAACTTTTTGAAGTCATTTTGTTTACCAGCAACACCACGAAAACGTTTAACTTTTCCGCTTTGATTAAGTGAGTTAATGTTTAATGGAACGATTCCAAAATACTCACGAAATACCTCTTTAAGACCTGTTTTAGTCATACGTGTAGAAGTTTGTACAACGATAACGTTGTCTTCTTGCATTCCTAAAGTCTTCTCTGTATATAGTATAGATTTAATATCTGTAATATCTGCCATTATTTAGCCTCACCTACAAGATTTTCCCATACCGCTTTTTCGATCACTATAGAGCGATAGTTAGCAGCTAAATAAGCATTTAATTCATTTGATTCAACTACGTAAGTACTTGAAAGATTCTCAAACGCTAAAAAAGTATTTTCATCTAAAAGAGATTTTACTATTAGTACATCTCTTTGATTTAGTGCTTTAAACATTGCAGCAGCATCTTTAGTCTTACCAGATGCGATTTCAATGTTATCAACGATGAAAAGACTACCGTTTTTTGCATGCTCATTAAGAGCAAAGTTAAGAGCAAGTTTCTTTTGCTTCTTATTTACTTTAAGGTCATAATTACGATTGTTCTTAGAACCGAATGCTTTACCACCACCCACAAAGATTGGAGAACGACGTGAACCAGCACGAGCGCGACCGCCACCTTTTTGAGCCCATGGTTTCTTACCACCACCTCTAACTTCACTTCTACCTTTTGTAGTAGCAGTGTTTGCACGTTGTGCAGCTTGCGCTGACTTAACATACAGGTATAAGTTATGAGGGTTAATACCAGAAAAACTCTCTGGTAATGCTAACTCAGATGCTTTTTCCATTTTTTCATTTAAAACGATTGCGCTCATTATTTAGCTACCTTTACACGACCTAATGCGCCATTAGCTCCAGAAACTGAACCTGACACCGCAATGATGTTGTTTTCAGCGTCAAAAGAAACGATTGCATTCTTAACACTATTTTGTACATTCCCGTATTGTCCAGGCATTTTCTTACCCTTCATAACACGACCTGGCCACTCAGCCATACCGATTGAACCTGTTCTACGACCAAATCTATGACCGTGTGATGCAGGACCACCAGAGAAGTTCCAACGTTTCATTGCACCAGAAAAACCGCGACCTTTAGTTGTAAAAGTAGATCTTAAAACTTTAGCTTCTACTAAAGGTGTTAAATCTAAATCTCCAGCTTCAGTGTTAGCAACTTGCATAGTCGCTAAACGATTAAACTCAGATGAAAGGCTATACTTCTTTTGCTGACCTTCAATTGACTTATTCATTTTTTTACCGCTATTGTAAGCTACAATTGCAGTGCCTTCGTTAACTTCACATACCTTAGTTTCTAATACTCTTAAAAGAGTAACAGCCTGACTTGGCACTGTGATTGTTCGGCTCATACCGATTTTTTCAACAATATATTCCACGACTACTCCTACTTATCCATAGAGCGAACTTCAACGTCCACTTCCGGTGCAAGATCAAGCTTCATTAGAGAGTCTACTGTTTCTGGCGTAGCAGAAACGATGTCGATAACTCTAGCGTGCATACGGATCTCAAATTGCTCACGAGCTTTTTTGTTAACGTGAACTGATTTCAATACTGTATATTTACGAATCTTTGTTGGTAAAGGGATCGGGCCACGAATTACGGCACCTGTACGCTTTACAGCCTCAACTATTGATGCTACTGATCTATCTAATACACGATGATCGTAAGCTTTCAATTTTAAACGAATTTTTTCCATGTTTTTCCTTCTAAAGAACTCGTTAGATTTAACTAACTATTTGCCTAACTATTTTAAGGGTTCGGAATTGTACCCAAACGAAAGCTGATATTCAAGGATTCAGGGGGTAAAAAGAGAAATAACTAAAAATTTACTTCCTTTAAGAAAGGAAATGATAAAATATCTTTATGGAAATATTACTGCAAGAATTATATAAAACTGATATTTATATGGATAAATTTCATTTTCGAAAAGTATATTTAGAAGATTTAAGTTATCAAATAAATGGAATTTCTCAAAGTGGAAAATCTAAACTGGTTAAAAATTATCTTCTAGGTCTTAAAAAGAGCACTTATCTATATATGGATTGTGATGATATTAGACTTGATATAGAAGAGTTGAATAATAATCTTGCTAGATTTTGTAATCATAATAAGATTGATACTTTAGTATTAGATAATTATAAACAAGATATAAAAATAGTAAATGTGTCTCAGCTCATTATATGTTGTGAGAATAATATAGAAATTGATTATCTAAAAACTATTCAACTATATCCTCTTGATTATGAAGAGTTTTTAGCTTATGAGCATAAGTATGACTCAACAGCACTGAATCACTTTTTTCAACTAGGTGCTTTTCCATCTATGCATAAGGTACAAAGTGATGAAAGAAATACATATATTCAAAAGACACTAAAGTACGCTTTAGAAACTATGGAGTTTGACATACTTATATTTTGTGCGAAGATGATGGCTCAAAAAGTTTCTCCCTATTCTATATATGAACGACTCAAACAGACAACAAAGATATCTAAAGACAAACTATATAAGTCATATGAGAGTCTTTGCAATAAAAACTATATACACCTTTTAGAGAAAAATAATCATCCTAAGGCTACTAAGAAAATTTATCTTTGCGATATATCTTTAAAGTCAGCACTAAGCCTTGACAAAAACTTCGGTAGGTTATTTGAAAATATGGTTTACCTTGAACTTTTAAAGTCAGGTATAGAGTGTTTTTACGATGATGGAATAGACTTTTACATCCCAGAGAATGATGAAGTAATTTTATGTACACCCTTTGCAGATGAAAGAATACTTTTTAAAAAGATGCAAGTAATAGAAGCATTTATCTTTGGTTACGGTATAAAAAAGGTTACTGCTATAACAATGAATAATGAAGGTAGTGTAAGTCATCCATTTTCAAAGGTTGAGATGTTACCATTCGATATATGGGCTATAGGAGATTAGATGTTAACTCTTAGTAAAACATTATCTTAAATTATCAAGCCCTTATATATTTCTAAATTATAAATACAGATTCAATTCATCGTAGAATACTTTAGGTGAAGTTACAACAATGTCTTTTTCGTAATACTTTGTTATTATGTTCTTGTATCTCGTTGGAACATTTAAAAATAACGATAGAATTGAATATCTTTGATCAAATTTTCTATGATATATTAAATATAATATATATGCTTTAGCGTCATTATTATTTAAATAAAATAATATATCAATTAATGTACTTAAATGGATAATATTTATATCTGGAATTGGTAAATCACAAAAGCTCATAGTACTACTTTCTATTGCTTCTATAATTATCTCAAATTTTTCTATGTCATGCTCAAAATAATATCCCAAATTTTCATGCAAGATTTCAATAATTGTTTTAGTTTCGACTTCAACACTGTATGGAATGTCCCCTATAAACTAGACAATTACTAAACCAGTAAAAACCTACATTTTTGAAGACTTTAAATTATACCTTCTTTCAAACTCATTTGGTGAAA
>NZ_JADGFC010000061.1 GCF_016744025.1 Sulfurimonas sp. | reverse complement strand
ATACTAAAGCGTGTGTTAACCTGAATAAGGATATTATTTCATAAAATGAAGCCCAAATATAGGGAGTTACTAAAGCAAATGGCATTAATAGACCTACAAAATATTTCCAAACACTACTCAGCTCAAAAGATATTGACAGAAATTAATTTTCATGTAGATAAAGGTGAGCGTATCGTTATTATTGGTAAAAACGGTAGTGGTAAATCTACTCTAATGAAGATAGTCAATGGAACACTTGATCAAGATGCTGGAGAAAGAATCACAAAAAATGATTTAGAAGTTAAGATGCTAGATCAAAGACCAAATTTCAAAGAAGGTCACACAGTAAGAGAAGCTGTTGAAGATGGTCTAAGAGAATTAAACATTGCCAAAAATAGATACAATGAATTATCACTTCTACTAGCAGATGATTTTGAGAACAAGAAACTTATAGATGAACATGAAAATCTATCTTGTTATATTGAACATCATAATGCTTGGAACTTAGATGATAAGATAGAACGCATCATCCAGCATTTTGACTTAAAACAATACGAAGATAAACCTATAGTATTACTTAGCGGTGGGGAACAACGTCGTGTAGCGTTAGCTTCTCTACTTCTACAAAAACCAGATATTTTACTTCTCGATGAACCTACCAATCACCTTGATGTTTATATGGTTGAGTTTTTAGAAGAGCTAATCCTAAAAGAGAAATTTACTCTTGTATTTATATCTCACGATAGATATTTTATAGATAGAATCGCAACTAAAAGTATAGAAGTTGATGAGTGTACTCTTAAAGAATATAGCGGTGGATATAGTGACTACCTAACACAAAAAGCAGAATATATACGGACTCTACAAAAACAGCATGATAATTTACTTGACAATTTAAAGAGAGAAAATGCTTGGTATGCTCGTGGTGTTCGTGCAAGACTTAAGAGAAATGAAGGTCGTAAAGAAAGACTGATGAATCTTCGTGATGATGCGAAGAACAATCCTGCTAAGATAAGAAAAATGTCCGTTGAACTCCAACGTGAAGCAAAGCATTTTAATAGAGATAAAAGCATCAATAAACAAAAAATGCTATTTGAAGTAGAGAATCTAGACCTTACTCTTGGAAATAAAGAGCTTCTAAAAGATTTCACTACTCGAATACTTCAAAAAGATGTTATAGCTATTGTAGGACCAAATGGAAGTGGTAAATCAACACTACTTAAAGCACTTCTAGGACGGCTAGAACCTACAAGAGGTAAAATCAAACAGGGTGAATTTAAGATAGGTTATTTTGACCAACATAGAGAGATGTTAGATGATGATAAAAATCTTATGGAGACTTTTTGCCCTCATGGTGGAGATCGAGTAAGTGTTCGTGGTAAAGATTTACATGTGTACGGATACCTAAAAAACTTTTTATTTCCAAGAGAATTTCTTGAAAAAAAGGTAGGTGTTCTTAGCGGTGGTGAAAAAAACCGTATAGCACTTGCCTTACTTTTTACAAAGAATGTTGATATTTTAATTTTAGATGAGCCTACAAATGACTTAGATATCCCAACTATCAATATTTTAGAAGAACAACTAACTAACTTTCCAGGTGCTGTTATCATTGTAAGCCATGATAGATATTTTGTAGATAAAATTGCAAAGAAACTGTTTATATTTAAGAAAGACAAACACATAGAAGAATCTCATCAACAATACTCCGAATATCTTGAACTTGAAAAAGAGTTACAAGAGCTTGATGAAATGGAAGCTGCCGCCAGTGTTAAAGAAGAAAAAGTAGAAGTAAGAGAAAAAGTAAAAACTATTAAACTAACTTTTAAAGAAAAAATTGCATTAGAAAAACTACCACTTGAAATAGAAGAACTTGAACTTCAGATTCAAGAGAAAAATAAATGTCTAGGAAACCCTAAATGTTATGAAGATATAGGCATATCTCAACTTGCATCTGAACTTGGAAAAATAGAAGAAATATATGAGCAAAAAGTTGAAGAATTGTTAACTATACAAGAAAAAGAAGAGACGATAAACTCTTAAAAGAGTTTATCTAAAAGATTTTATATTACTTTTTTGCTTCTTTTAAAGTGTCTGCAATTAAGAATGCTAACTCTAAAGATTGGTCAGCATTTAGTCTTGGATCACAGTGAGTATGGTAACGAGAACTTAAATCTTCTTCAGTTACAGTAAATGAACCACCGATACACTCAGTAACATTTTTACCTGTCATCTCTAGATGCACACCACCACCTACAGTTCCCTCAGCTTTATGAACTTGGAAGAACTGTTTCATCTCAGTTAAAATAGAATCAACTGGACGAGTTTTGAAGTTTGTTGATGATTTTATAGTATTACCATGCATTGGATCACAACTCCAAAGTACTTTCATACCTTCTTTCTCAACAGCACGAATAAGTTTTGGCATACCTTCACCAACTTTGTTTGCACCCATTCTAACGATTACGTTAAGACGACCTGCTTCATTATCAGGGTTTAGTGTTTGACAAAGTCTGATTAAATCTTCTGGGTCCATAGTTGGTCCAGCTTTTACACCAATAGGATTTTTAACACCTTTTAAGCACTCAACATGAGCTCCATCAAGTTGACGAGTTCTATCACCAATCCATAACATATGAGCAGATGTGTCATACCAGTCACCTGAAATGGAATCTTTTCTAGTAAAAGCTTCTTCATATGGAAGTAAAAGAGCTTCATGAGATGTATAAAAATCTGTTTCCCTTAGACCTCTATGCGTTTCAGATGTAATTCCACATGCTTGCATAAATTTTAAAGAATTTTCTATCTCTTGTGCTAATTTCTCATATTTAGCTGAAACTTCACTTTTATGAGCAAAATCTAGATTCCATTTATGAACCTGATGTAAATCAGCTAAACCACCTGTAGCAAATGCACGAAGTAGGTTTTGAGTTGCTGCTGCTTGATTATAAGCTTTTATCATACGCTCTGGATCTGGAACACGAGCTTCTTCAGTAAAGTCAACACCATTGATGATATCACCACGGTAAGAGTTAAGAGTAATACCATCAAATGTTTCTGTATCAGATGAGCGAGGTTTAGCAAACTGACCACCTAAACGACCAACTTTTACCACAGGAACACCACCAGCATAAGTCATAACTACAGCCATTTGCATTAAAGCTTTAAATGTATCGCGAATATTATCAGCATGAAATTCACTAAAACTCTCAGCACAATCTCCGCCTTGAAGTAAAAAAGCTTTTCCTTCTACAACATCAGCAAGCTGACTTTTAAGTCTTTTTGCTTCTCCTGCAAATACAAGCGGTGGATAGTTCTCTAGTTCTTTTAAAACTCTGTTTAATTCATCTTTTTTTGTATAAGTTGGTTGTTGTAAAACTGGCTTTTCTCTCCAACTAGTAGGACTCCAAATGCTCATAATAAAACCTTAAATTTATAATTTTTTTTATTTTACATTAAAACACCTAAAAAAGCTCTGATTAGGGAAAACCGATATTTTAACTATATAACAAAAGCTTTTTTTATGCTTACCCTAGTATAATACGAGAATATTTTACTAGGAAATTCTTATGCAAAAAGATGAACTAATATCTCTTACCAATAAAATGTGTAAAGAACTATTATCAATTATAGACGAGCAAGAAGGAGCAACTAAAGAACAAGTAGCTAATTATCTTCAAGAGTCTGCTCAGTTAATCTTGAGCGCTACTGATCAAGATATGAATAGTACAGGATTTGCGGAGAGTCTATTTCAAAATGCCTATAAAGATATAGCTAAAAAAAGTTTATCTTCATATGCAGATACGAATGAGAAAATCAGCAAACTAACTAAAATGCATGAGAGAACACTTTTAGAGTGTAATGCTCAGCATATAGACTTACCCTCAATAACGACAAAATTTGATGAAATTCAATCACATATGAGTGATGAAGTTAAAAAAGCAAATGAAATTATCACACAACTTACAACTCAAGTAAGAACACTAGAAGAAAAATCAAATTTAGATTCACTTACAAAAGTTTTTAATAGACGGGCATTATCCTCTTACCTTAACAACATATGCTCAACTAAAAAACTTTCATATGAGTTTCATATGCTTATCTTAGACATAGATGATTTTAAAAATATCAATGATAAATACGGACATGTAGCCGGAGATAAGGTCTTAATCTTTATAGCAAACATTCTAAAGAAAACTCTTAGAGATGGAGATAAAGTATTTAGATATGGTGGTGAAGAATTTATACTCATCCTAAACAGAATTGATGATGCACATTGTAAAAAAATAGCAAATAGACTACTTGACTTAGTTAGAGGGAACAAGCTTATATACAAAGGTGATGGACTCAGAGTAACTATGAGTATTGGAGCCACTAGATATTCTAATGGAGACACTCCTGACTCACTAATAGCAAGAGCGGACAAGGCTCTTTATAAAGCAAAAGATGGTGGAAAAAATCAAATGTATGCGGAAATAAAATAACATGGAATTTAACTACTTTGACTTAATAGCTTCAATAATTATATTAATGTTGGGCCTTAAAGGCATACTTAATGGATTTTTTAAAGAAGTTTTCGGGCTTGTTGGAATAATTGGTGGTATTTTTGTAGCTTCTCGTATTGGAGATACTGTAGGACAAACTATAAGTGATATGGTATTCAAGCTTGAGAACAGTGCTGCTATAAGTTTTTCTGGTTTCTTAGTAACACTTGCAGCCTTCTGGTTTTTTATGGTCGCTATTGGTTACCTATTTAAAAAACTTAGTTTAATGAGTGGTCTTGGGATATTTGACAGAATACTTGGTTTTGTATTTGGTGCAAGTAAATTCTTTTTAATAGCTGCTGTTATTGCACATGCCGCTTATAATATAAAAGCGATAAAATCAACTATTGAAGCACCAATGGCAAATAGTTTTCTTTTTCCTGCTTTAGTAAGTACAGGTGCTTTTATTATGAAACTTGATCCAGTAGAGATTAGTGATGATATAAATGAGACTATCGATGATGTAACACAAAAAGTAAATGATGAAGTAAAAAATGTAGCAAAAACTTCAACTCAAGAAATAGTAGAAAATACAAAAAAAGAAATTGAATCTAAGATACAGGAGAAAAAATAATCATGTCAAAAGTAATAACAAATTTCAAGGATAAAACTGTTGAGTATGAACAACTTTTAAATGACTTTAAGTCACTGTTGAAAAAGAACTCTTTAAAGTTCACAATTCAAAGAGAAGTTATTTTAGAAACTCTTTATAACTCTGATGAGCATCTAACTCCAGAGTCATTACACCATCTAATACAAGAAACATTTCCAGATTTAAAAACTGGGATAGCAACTGTATATAGAACTCTATTATTATTAGAAGATTCTAACATGGTAACTTCACTATCTTTTGGTGCTCAAGGTAAAAAATATGAACTTGGGGCAAAGAATCATCATGATCATCTTATTTGTACAGAGTGTGGATGTATCACTGAATTTGTAGACGAAGAGATAGAAGATAGACAAGAAAATATTGCGAATGAGCTTGGCTTTAAAATGAAAGATCACTCAATGCAGATATACGGTATCTGTAATAAGTGTCAAAATTAATAATTATATAACAAGGAAAAATATTGGCTTTTGAAAACAAGTTTATACAACAAAGAATAGAAAAGGCACAGCTTTTAAAAGATGCTGGCTTTAACCCATATTCAAATGAGTCTAAAAGAAATACAACTATTGAAAAATATCTAAATGTAAATTCAGATATAGAAGATAAAGAAGATAAAAGAGATGAAAATCGTCACTACTGCGTAAGTGGAAGAATTAAACTTCTTAGAATTATGGGTAAGGCTAGTTTTGCAAAGATTGAAGACGAGAGTGGTATGCTTCAAGTATACATAGCTAGGGACAATCTTCCAGAAGATTTTTATAATACTATTTTTAAAAAGAATATAGAAGTTGGTGACATTATCGAAGTTAGCGGTTATCCTTTTGTAACTGGAAAGGGTGAGTTGTCACTTCACGCTACAGAGCTTAAACTCTTAACTAAAGCTATTGCTCCTCTACCTGAAAAGTTTCATGGAGTAACAGATAAAGAGATTAGATATAGAAAAAGATATTTAGACCTTATTATGAACGCTGAAGTTCGTAAGACATTCAAAACTCGTTCAAAAGTCATCTCTTTAACTAGACGTTTCTTTGAAGACAAAGGTTTCTTAGAAGTTGAAACTCCTATGATGCATCCAATTGCGGGTGGAGCAAATGCTAAACCATTTGTTACTCATCACAATGCACTGGGAATAGATAGATTTTTAAGAATTGCTCCTGAGCTTTACCTCAAGAGACTTATTGTTGGTGGATTTGAAGCAGTATTTGAAATCAATAGAAACTTTAGAAATGAAGGTATGGATGCAACTCACAACCCTGAGTTTACATCAATAGAATTTTATTGGGCTTACAAGACATACAAAGATTTAATAGAGATTACAAAAGAGTATTTTCAGTACCTTTTTGAGCATTTAAACTTACCTAGTTTACTTCCTTATGGTGACATGGAAGTTAACTTTGATAACTTTGTAGAGATTCCACTTATAGAATCATTAACTACTATCGGTGGTGTTCCGGCTGAAGTTGTTAATGATAAAGAGAAAATTGTAGAGTTTTTAAAATCTAAAAACCTTACTGTTAAACCTGGTATGAATTTAGGTCAACTTCAAGGTGAACTATTTGACGAATATGTTGAAGAAAAACTAATAGACCCAACTTTTATTACAGAGTACCCAGTAGAGATATCTCCACTTGCTCGTAGAAGTGATGACAATCCTGATATTACAGAAAGATTTGAACTTTTCATTGCAGGTCGTGAGATTGCAAATGCATTTAGTGAGTTAAACGACCCAGTTGACCAATATGAAAGATTTAAAGGTCAAGTAGATGCTAAAGATGCAGGTGACGATGAAGCGCATGAGATGGATGAAGATTTTATTGATGCACTAAGTTATGGAATGGCTCCAACTGCTGGTCAAGGTATCGGTATAGATAGACTTGTGATGCTTTTAACAAATGAGCATAGCATTAGAGATGTTTTATTGTTTCCAGCAATGAAACCAATACACAACGAAGAAAAAATAACACAAGAAGAGGAATAAAATGAGTTTTTTAAAAGAATATGACAACGAAGTATTTGAATTATGTGAAAAAGAGTTAGAGCGTCAAACTGACCACTTAGAGATGATCGCATCTGAAAACTTTACACTTCCTGCAGTAATGGAAGCTATGGGTTCTGTTTTTACAAACAAGTATGCTGAGGGTTACCCGACTAAACGTTACTACGGCGGTTGTGAATATGCTGATGGCGTTGAACAATTAGCTATTGATAGAGCTTGTGAACTTTTTGAATGTAACTTTGCAAATGTACAACCTCACTCAGGGTCTCAAGCAAATGCTGCTGTATATGCTGGTTTGATAAAAGCTGGTGATAAGCTTTTAGGTATGGATTTAAGCCACGGTGGTCACCTAACGCATGGTTCTAAGCCAAGTTTTTCTGGTCAGAATTATTCAAGTTTCACTTATGGTGTTGAGCTTGATGGTCGTATGAACTATGAGAAGATTATGGATATAGCGAAAGCTGTTAAACCAAAAATTATAGTTTGTGGTGCTTCTGCTTACGCTAGAGAAATTGACTTTAAAAAATTCCGCGAAATAGCTGATGAAGTTGGAGCAATTCTTTTTGCAGACATTGCACATATCGCTGGTTTAGTTGTTGCTGGTGAACACCCTAGCCCATTCCCATATGCAGATGTTGTAACTACGACAACTCATAAAACTCTTGCTGGTCCAAGAGGTGGTCTGATTTTAACTAATCATGAAGATATCGCTAAGAAAATGAACTCTGCAATCTTCCCTGCTCTTCAAGGTGGTCCTCTTGTTCATGTTATCGCTGCAAAAGCTGTTGGTTTTAAATACAACCTTTCTGCTGAATGGAAAGACTATGCTAAACAAGTAAAAGCTAATGCTAAAATACTTGGTGAAGTAATGATGAAGCGTGGATACAATGTAGTATCTGGCGGAACAGATAACCACTTAATACTAGTATCTTTCGTAGGTACTGATATTTCTGGTAAAGAAGCAGATATTGCTCTTGGAAATGCTGGTATAACTATCAATAAAAATACAGTTCCAGGTGAAACAAGAAGCCCATTCGTAACTTCTGGTATACGTGTAGGTTCACCTGCTCTTACTTCTCGTGGTATGAAAGAGCAAGAGTTTGAATTAATCGCTAATAAAATGGCAGATGTTCTTGATGATATTAATAACACAGAACTTCAAGCTTCAATAAAAGAAGAGTTAAAAACTTTAGCTCAAAACTTTGTAATCTATAACCAACCAACATATTAAGGTAAATGAATGACTGCGATGGACTTAAAACTTGTTAAAATGGTGAGTGATCATTACTGGATTAAAAAAGATACAGTAGTTGAGAAGCTTTCATTTAAAGGCCGTACTTTTTACAACAAGTTTGAAAAAGTAAGTGCTCCTTTGACACAGTCAGTTATTAACCAACATATAAAGGGTGGTATAACTGTTGCACACTCTATTGTTAATAGTCGTAGTAAAGTTGAAAATATAGTTATTGATTATAATGGTAGAGATCCTGAAAGATTTTATCATAAAGCTCAACTTCTTCTTCGTGAAGAAGGTTATATAAACTTTACTGCTTACAAAACAAAAACAGAGGGTCACCTTCATGTATATATTCATAAAGGTCACACAACTCTACAAGAAGCTATACAGCTTGGTAAAATGATTTCTATGAAGTTAGCTGCTAAACAGCCTAAACAATGGAGAATATTTCCAAATGCTGACATGCCAGATGAATATAATATTTTAACACTACCATACGAAGTTTATGCTAAGGAGCGTGGAGCTTCTTGGTCTAAACACATGTAAATAATTACAAAGTTTTGATATTATAAGTGTTAATAAACTAAAAGGGGATTTTATGACTGAGAAAAATGAATTAAACGATATTATTTTAAATAGAGGTGCTTCTAATGGCTCAAACAAAAAAATTGTTTTAGCTGTAGCAACACTAGGAGTAATATTAATTATTGTAGTAATGCTTATGAGTACTCTAACTCCAGATGCTAAAGATAACTTACCGCAACCGATTCCACTTCCTCAAGAAGAAATCATGTCAATCCCAAAACCTAAAGAAGAACCTTTATTTGAAGAAGTAGAAGTTGTTCAAGAAGATTCCAAAAATAACGATAACTTAGATCAAATAGCTCAACGATTGAAACAAGAATCTCAAGAGAGTAAACAAGTTGTTAAACCAAAAGAGATGAAAAAAGTAGTAAAAGTAAAAGTAAAAGTTAAAGAAGCACCTAAAAAAGTAACTGCAGTTAAAAAAGAAGTTCCTAAAGCTCAAACTTCTAGTGCTAAAGCATACTTTGTTCAGGTTGGTTCTTTTTCAAAATATGCACCAAATAAAAAGTTCCTAGACTCAATACTAACTCAAGGTTATAGATATAAGTTCCATAAAGTAACTAAAAACTCTAAAACACTTAATAAAGTTTTAGTTGGTCCTTTTTACAATGAAGAAGAAGCAAGAGTTGCTTTGAGAACTATTAGAAGTAACATAGAAGCTGGTGCTTTCTTAACTAAACAATAATGATATATTCTAAACAATTTATACTCGACCAACTAGCACCTATTGCCGTTTATTCAAAACTAAAAAGTATGTTCAAAGGTGAGATATCTCACCTTCTTGAAAGTGCCGGACAAAGTGATGGAAACTATAGTTTCATCTGTATCGGGGCAAGAGAAAGACTTCAATATATACAAGACATGACAATATATACAGATGCTCTTGGCGTTAAACATATAAAACAAGAATCTCCTTTTACATTTTTAAAAGATTACTACAGCAAAATAGACACTACTAAGTACAAAGAAGCTACAACAGAGCTAAAGATTGGTTATGTTGATGGTTTTATCGGTTATATCGGTTACGATATGGTTAAAGTATTTGAACCAAAGCTAGACTCGACTATGGATGATTTAGTAGATGAGTTAAATACACCTGACTTGGATTTAATGCTTCCAAAACTAATATTAGTTTACTCACATAAAAATCATCAAATCACACTAGTAAGTACTTTAGAAGAGTACTCAAAACAATTTGACTTAATTGAAGAGACTCTAAAAAGCCCTTACGAATATGTTCATATGAAAAAGAATATCGGTTCTGACAAAGGAAGCTTTGCTCACTCTAAAGAGAAGTTCTTCCAAATGATAGAAGACTCTAAAGAGATGATCAGAAGTGGTGATATTTTTCAGATTTTGATGACAAACCGTTTTACTAGAAATATAAAAGTTGACCCTTTTAGTTTCTACCGCATCTTAAGAACTAAAAACCCTTCTCCATATATGTATTTACTGGAGTATGATGACTTTAACATCGTTGGAAGTTCTCCAGAAGTCATGGTTAGACTAAGTGATGGTGAACTTCTTCTTCGCCCTATTGCAGGAACTAGAAAAAGAGGTAAAAACAAACATAGAGATAAAGAACTTGAAGATGAGCTACTTGCTGATCCTAAAGAACTTGCAGAACATCTAATGCTTATAGACCTTGGTAGAAACGATGTAAGTCGTGTTGCAAAGACTGGAACTGTAAAAGTTGAAGACATGATGCACATCGAGCGTTTCTCTCATGTTATGCATATCGTTTCAGATGTTACAGCCGAGCTTGATGATGGCAAAGATATGTTTGACCTTTTTATGGCAACATTTACAGCTGGAACAATGACTGGAGCTCCAAAGATACGTGCTATGGAGCTTATAGCTGAGTTTGAAGGTATCAAACGTGGTTTCTACAGCGGAAGTATCGGTTACTTCGGTTTTGATGGTAACATGGACACTGCGATAACTATACGTACTGCTATGGTTAAAGATGACAAAGTTGTACTTCAAGCAGGTGCAGGTGTTGTTGCTGATAGCCAAAACGAACTAGAATATTTAGAAGTAAAAAATAAACTCGGTGCACTTGTTCACTCACTAGAAGATCTAGACTAGATGAAACTCTTCGCAATCTTTGGTGACCCCGTGTCACACTCTCGCTCTCCTCTTATGCACAACTGTGTATTTAAAAACCTAAACTATAAAGCCTGTTACACAAGAGTTCATCTTAAAGATGGCACAAAACTAAAAGAGACTTTTTTCTCTCTTGGTCTAAGTGGAGCGAATGTAACTGTTCCTCATAAAGAAGAAGCCTACAAAGCTTGTGATGAAGTTAGAGGTTTTGCTAAAACTGTAGGTGTTGTGAACACTCTCATAAATGAAAACGGAAAACTTATAGGTTACAACACAGATGCTGATGGTTTTATGTATGCCATAGAAGAGTTTGGGAAAGTTAATGATGTTCTTATTCTCGGAGCTGGTGGAACTGCAAAAGCACTTGCATCTAGGTTTATACAAGACGGCATCAAAGTATCTGTTTTAAATAGAAGTGAAGGAAGACTCTCCTATTTTCAAGAGATTGGTTGCGAGACTTTTAACTGGGATAGTTACTCTACAAAAAAGTACGACTTAGTTGTAAATACAACAAGTGCCGGACTAAAAGATGAAGAGCTCCCTGCTCCAAAAGAAATCATAGAAGATGCTTTAGCTAATACGTCGTTCGTTGCAGATGCAATATACGGAAAACTTACACCATTTTTAAAACTAGCCCTTGAAAAAAATATCACTTTCAAAGATGGAGCTGACATGCTTTTAGGTCAAGGTGTTTTAGCAAATGAGCTTTTTGTAAATAAAGAGTTAAAACTAGAAGATATAAAGACTCATATGAAAAAGAGTTTTGAACTCTAAACTTTCTTTAACTCAGTAGATAATTATATACTTAAGAACTCAAAATTATTATTTGTGCTATACTTTTGTTATGAGCGAAATGAATAAATGGATGAAAGTAGCCTACAGTGAAGCAATTCAGGGTATGCTTGCAAACAGCGGTGGACCTTTCGGTGCTGTTATCATCAAAAATAAAAAAATTATTTCTCAAGCACATAATGAAGTGCTAAAAACAAACGACCCTACTTCACATGCTGAAATAAATGCCATTAGAGAAGCTAGCAGTAAACTTGATACCTTTGATCTATCTGATTGTATTCTTTACACTAGTTGTATGCCTTGTCCTATGTGCCTTGGTGCTATTTTTTGGGCAAGAATAAAAACTGTTTACTACGGTGTAACTGAAGAAGATGCAGCTCGTGGTGGTTTTGATGATAAAAAATTTTATGAGATGCTAAATAATCAAAACCATGATTTAACTCTTAAACAAATAGATGCAAAACAGAATGCTGAACTATTTGATTTATGGCTTAAGAAAAATGATAGAGAGATTTATTAACTCCTAATATTATAAGTTAATTTAAATTCCGCTCAATTTTTGCTAACATGAATATGTAATTTTAAATATTTTTACTTCCCTTAATCTAGATTTTAGAAAATTATAAAATTTTTGTAGAATAATCTATAAAAAAGAGTACAATACACAATATATGAAAAAACATACTCTTGAACAAATAACTATCTTTATAAGCATTGCCAAATGGCTGTTCCTATCTTCCGTTATCGGGATAGTTATTGGAGCAAGTGTTACACTGTTTTTAAAAATCTTACAATTCTCTGAACAAAATCAAGACACATTACCATTTCCTCACTATTATCTACTTCCTTTTGCCTTAGTTGCAACAGTTTGGGTAGTAACAAAATTTGCTCCAGATGCAGAAGGTCATGGAACTGAAAAAGTCATTGAAGCTGTCCATAAAAAACATGGAAAGATTGATATAGCAGTAATCCCAATCAAACTACTTGCTACTGTTATGACAATTTTTACAGGTGGTTCGGTAGGTAAAGAAGGTCCTGGGGCACAAATTGGTGCAGGTATGGCATCTTTTGTATCTGACCTTTTTCATTTTACAAAAGAAGACCGTAAAAAGCTTGTTATCTGTGGTATTGGAGCTGGTTTTGCTTCTGTATTTGGTACACCAATTGCGGGCGCTATATTTGGTGTAGAAGTTCTTATCATCGGTTTAATCCGTTATGATGTACTTCTTCCATCTTTTATTGCTGGTTTTGCTGCCTTTACAACTGCACAATATTTAGGAATAGAATATACATATTTTGACATTAATTTTCATCAACGTATCGCATTAGACTTTCCACTAATTGTACAAGTTGTATTAGCCGGATTATTTTTTGGTTTTATCTCTGACTTCACCATAACTTTTATAAAACGAACACATAGAACAATCAAAAAAATACCTATTAATATTTATATAAAAGCTTTTTTAGGGGGAAGTACTTTAGTTTTACTTTCATTTGTAGTTGGAGACCAATACTTTGGATTAGGTGTTGGGACAATAGATAATGCACTTCAGCCAAGTCAGGCATTAGCTCAAAATATTCCATGGTATGCATTTATTCTTAAAACACTATTTACATCAATTACATTAGCTTCTGGTGGAAGTGGTGGAGTTGTAACTCCAATCTTTTACATTGGTGCGACTAGTGGAAACTGGTTTGGCTCGGCAATGGGTGGAGAGCATTTAGCTTTCTTTGGAGCCCTTGGTTTTGTAAGTGTTCTTGCAGGAACAACAAACTCGCCTATAGCAGCAACAATTATGGCTATGGAACTTTTTGGTATTGAAATGGCACACTATGCAGCTATCTCAGTAGTAATAAGTTTTTTAATGACTGGACATCGTAGTGTATTTCCTTCACAAATCTTAGCTATGAAAAAATCTGATATGCTTGATATAAAAACTGGTGATAGTATTGAAGACACCACGGTCTCAATACTTGATGAAGACATCAATAAGATAAGAGATATCAGCAAAAGACTTCAGCTTAAGCGTGAAAAACGAAATGAAAAGCCTAAGTCTAGGACTCCTTAAAAGTATCTATATACCTTTTAATCTCAACCACAAACATTACTGAAAATGAAATAACAATAATCTCTATCCAAGTCAATAAATCTGACTTAATTAAAAAAACGGGGGTTTAAAAACTCGCTTTTTTTGATAATTGACCAAATAATAATCTACTAAATTTAACTTCAAGCTTTTACTCAAACCTC
>NZ_JADGFC010000060.1 GCF_016744025.1 Sulfurimonas sp. | reverse complement strand
TATGATTATAGTAATTTTATATAATAAACTTTATTTTTTATTATATAAAATATAATTATTGATATAAGTCTAGTTTTAAAACTAAGCTTTTGGATATAATTTATTTATATAATTACTATAATTATTAGAAGTTTATCTACGCCTAAAATTATTTCCATAATAATTTAAGATGTAAATAGATTTAGGATTATTTTATAAGGACATACACATGCACCCAAGTATAAAAAAAGCAAGAATATTTGCTCTTTTAGCTTTACTCATTCTAACTTTTTCGTTTACGTTTCCAATGATTGCGTTTAATGGCGTACTAACGCAAATTGACAATCAAAAAGGAGATCAAGTATCTTCATTTAGTTCTAAAGTATGGAACTTTTACAACCAAGGTAGATATAAGAGTATTTCTACTCCTAAAGAAGCCCATAATGACTTAGAGAAGATGATAGAATCTGCTTCTGAGATTGGTGTAGCTTCACTACCAATTTGGGCTGTTTCACTAGAAGCACCAAATTATCCAAAAGAAGCTTTCCCAGAAGGAATCCCTGTATATTTCCACTTTGATGGATATAGTGGAGAAATTCATGAAATGAATACTATTAATCATTATGTAGGAATGGACCCTATGTGGATTGGTGGTATAATTGAAAGAGAAATTGGCATCTACGCCTTACTTCTACTTTCTCTTGGTATGATATACTTCATTGCATATAACAACAAGATTCTAAACTATCTAATGCTTGTACCAGCTTCTCTGCCTGTGCTATTTATCGCAGATTACTCTTACTGGCTCTATTGGTTTGGACACAACTTACATGACTGGGGAGCATTTAATATTAAGCCCTTTATGCCAACGGTATTTGGAGATGGAAAAATAGCTCAGTTTATTACTCATTCATACCCGACAATTGGCTTTTATATGATAGTTGCTATCGGTTTATTTAGTCTACTTGCATTTTTTGCAAAACAAAAAGCATTAAATGAGATGCACTCAGAAGTTTAGATTTAAGGTTTTATATGTTTAAAATTATATTCATTTTTTCTCTTTTTTTATACAGCCAATTAGGTGCAGCAAATATATTGCAAGATGCAATAGACAGTGCACCTGAAGGTTCTATTTTGAAACTACTAGCAGGTGTTTATAAAGGAAGTATAACGATTAACAAGCCTATTACTATAATAGGTACTGAAGAGGGTGTGATTATAGATGGTGAGGGTTCTGGAACTGTAATACAAGTTAAAAGCTCATATGTCACTCTTAAAAACTTAAAGATTATAGGAAGTGGTGATAGACACGACAAAATTGACTCAGCTATCACTATGGTTGAAGGTAAACACTGTGAAATCAGTAACTGTGTTATTGAAGACTCTTTATTTGGTATAGATTTGCAGATGATAAATAATTCTATCATCTCAAATAATAAAATTACTTCAAAAGATTTAGATTTAGGTATGCGCGGTGACGGTCTAAGACTTTGGTATTCCAATGATAATATAGTAAAGAACAATTCTCTTAAAAAATCAAGAGATATGGTAATTTGGTACTCACATGGAAATCTTATTGAAGATAATTATGCTGAATGGTGTAGATACTCACTACATTTTATGTACGCAGGTAAGAATATAGTTAAGAATAATACATATAAGTTTAATTCTGTAGGTATATTTTTTATGTATTCTAAAGACACTACTGCTATAGGAAATGTAATACAAAGTTCTTTAGGTGCTACAGGAATGGGTATTGGTCTTAAAGATGTATCTAATTTTACAATAAAAGACAATACAGTCATTTATTGTGCTCAGGGCTTATATATTGACAGATCACCTTTTGAACCAGATACAAACAACTGGGTAGAAGGAAATAAGTTTCTTTATAACTCTGAAGCCTTGCACTTTCACTCGTTAAGTGAAAACAATATTATTAATGATAATACTATCATGGGAAATATTGAAGACATTGTAAATGACAGTAGAGGTTCAAAAACTAATGAGAATGAAATAACAGGAAATTACTGGGACAACTATGCTGGATTTGACAGAGATGGTGACAATATTGGTGACACTTCTCATAAAGTTTATCAATATGCTGACCAGCTTTGGGTATACAATCCTGATGTGAAGTTTTTCTACGGTTCACCTGTAATTTCACTTTTAAATTTTTTGGCGAAGCTAGCTCCATTTACAAAGCCACTCTTTTTACTTGAAGATGAAAAACCTAAAGTTAGGATTAAAGGATAAATATGGCAAAAGTACAAACAGATAGAAGAGAGTTTGTTAAATATTCTACACTTGGAATATTAGGCCTAGCTCTTGGTGGAGGGATGTTCTTTAGCCCATACGCGCTTCAAGCAGAGAATAGACTTAGACCTCCAGGTGCTGTAGATGAGAAGAAGTTTCTTGCTTTATGTATAAAGTGTGGACAGTGTCTTCAAGTATGTCCATATCACTCTATAAAACTAACGGACATACTAAAAGGTCATGGTACAGGAACACCATACATAGATGCTAATGAACGTGCTTGTTATGCTTGTAGTGCTGTTCCTTGTGTTCTTGCATGTCCAAGTGGCGCATTGGATCATCACTGTGAAAAACCAGAAGATATTCATATGGGAATTGCTGTATTAGAATTTCCTGATACATGTATCGCTTTAACAAAGACTCCAGTTCCTGCTGGATATACAGACAAAATGAGTAAGTTTAATGACTCTGTTACAAACATTACTCAACTTGAAGTTGATCTTCTTGAAAAATTCTCAAAGTATGAAGGTGAGCAGTGTACTCTATGTGCGGACATGTGTCCTATACCAAACCCTATGAGTGCAATTGCAATGGTTACAGATATTAATGGTGGAAATCGTCCTGAAATTTATGATGGATGTATAGGTTGTGGAGCATGTCAAGAGGTGTGTCCTACACAGATACCATCAATAGTTGTCAAGCCAAGAGTTACTTATGAAGAATATTACGCAAATAAAAACTAGGAGATATTATGAAAAAATCTAAAATTCAAGCTTTAACATGTACGTTAGGCTTTTTATTAATTACAGGAATTACAGGTTGTAGTGATAGTAATGAAGAAAAACAAACACAAAAAGAGGTCTCAACAAAGACAGCTGAAGCTCCAAAAATTGAAGTAGTTCAAAATAAAGATGCACACGCTATCAAGGTTGCTGTAAAAAAGAATGACAACAACCAAAGTAAGTCTTACTATTATGATTACAATGTGAAAAGTGCTTACGATGAAAATTCTAGACCAGCAAACAAAGATGCTTCTGTCCGTGTTAAACCTAGAAGTAACATAGATGCAAACATGCATATTAGAAGTCCATATGATAAGGTTCAAGTTTCTATGCTTGTTAAAAAACTATCTAAAGAGTTTATTGTAAAGTGTTCTGCATGTCATAATGACTATGCAAATGGAGTTATTGGGCCCTCACTTCTTGGTAAAGATTCTTCTTATATCTACAACAAGATTATGAGTTTTAAAACAGGAGAAAAATCAAATCCATTGATGAATGACCTAGTTAAAATGATGGATGAAGCTAAAATTAAAAAGTTAGCTCAAGAGATATTTGAGTTTAATAAAGAGATAAATCAAATGAGGAAAAAATAGTGAAAAATATTATAGTTGGTACTTTAACACTTTTAATAGTTGGATTAATGGTTTTAACAGCGATTGATGATCCTGTTTACCATGGCGGTGAGCATTCTAAAGTTATTAAAGACTTTGGTGATGGTAATGGACAGGGTCAAAAGATTGTAGCTTCTGCTTCTCCTGAAGAAAAATCTGACAGAGAAAAAGAAAATGAAGCACTTCATGCACTTAGAGATAAAGCAGGAAATGCAGGGGCTTTTAAAGTAACTAATGAATATAAGAGTAAATGTTCATCTTGTCACGGGGTAAACGGTTCAGGTTTCCAAAACGGTAAAGCTATGATGGGACCAAAATTATTTGGACAAAGTGAAGAAGTAATATATAAAGATTTAGCTGATTTTAAAGCTGGAAGAAAAGAAAACATGATTATGAAGGGTCTTTTAATTAAACTAAATGATGATGCGTTAAGAAGACTTGCAAAAGAAATCGGAGAATTTCCAGAGAGAGCTAAAGCAAAAGCGGCAAAGTAATAGTAAATAAAATGGAGTGTTTTAATGGATAAGTATAACAATAGAGAAACCATAAAGAAATCAACTTTTTTCTCTACATTTTTTGATACTACAAAAGATGGCAAAAGAATTTTTAGCTATAGAATGAAAAGATGGATATTAGTTATTGCTATCCACCTCTTTTTCTTCTTGTCATTTTTTATTGACTTACAGCTATTAGAAGGAACTCTTAGTGGTTCTAGATTTCTTGGCTTTCACATGATAGACATATATACGACTATGCAAATGTTTTTAGCAACTCATGAAATGCCAATTAATATGATAATAGGTACATCAACGATTTTGATTGTTTACCTACTTGTCGGTGGTAGAAGTTATTGTGCTTGGGTATGTCCTTATGGAATACTAAGTGAAATAGGTGAGAAACTTCATAACACTTTAGTAAGTAAAAAGATTATAAAAGAAAGAAAATTTGACCATAGAGTTAGACATATATTTTGGGCTATGTTCTTAGCTTTATCTGCAACAAGTGGATATCTAGTATTTGAGACATTCAATGTTGTTGGTATTTTAAGTAGAATGATAGCTTATGGTTGGTCTCTAGCTCTTTTATGGGTTGTAGTTGTATTTTGTATAGAGGTTTTTTACTCTCGTCGTGCTTGGTGTACTTACATCTGTCCAATCGGTACTACTTATGGTTACATAGGTAAAGCATCTGCACTTAGAATTGAGTGGAATGATAATTGTGACCACTGTATGGTTTGTAGCGATGTATGTTTTGAAAATCAAGTATTAGAGATTACAAAAGCAAAATACGACAAACAAAGAGAAGAAAAAGGTATTACGAGAGAGTATATCACAGGGGCTGATTGTACTCTTTGTGGAAGATGCGTAGATGTATGTCACGTAGATGCTCTTAAATTTGACTTTAGATTAAAAAGCTTGGTGTAAATAATGATAAAAATAAATAATTTAACTAAAAAATTCGGTTCTCATGTTTCTCTAGACAACGTTAGTTGTGAGTTTAACAAAAATGAGTCAATAGCACTTATGGGTGCAAATGGTGCGGGTAAGACTACTCTTATACGCTCTATTCTTGGTTATTATCATCCAGATGCAGGAGATGTGTCTATAAATGGCCTTGATCCTATTAAACAAAGAATAGAAGTTTTAAAAGAGATTAGTTTTGTTCCTCAACTACCTCCTCCGATTAAGCTTAATATAGAAGAACTTATTCAATACATTTGCATCAGTGCAGATGTAGATAAAGAAAAAATTCTATACTATTCTAATGAGATGAAATTAGATTTAAAAACCAATATGGGAAAATCATTTTTCAAACTTAGTGGTGGAATGAAGCAGAAACTTCTTATAGCTATATCATTAGCAAAAAAAAGTAATATCATCATTTATGATGAGCCAACAGCAAATCTAGACCCTAAAGCCAGAGATGACTTCTACAGACTCTTAAAACAAAATGAAGAAGAAAAAGTTCTTCTTTTTGTAACTCATAGACTTGAAGAAGTTAAAGATCTTGTAAACAGACAAATATATATGGACTTAGGAAAAGTGGTTTCCGATGATAAAATTTAACCTATTACTCATCTTAACACTTACATTTTTTACAGCATGTAACTCTTCAGAGAGTTCATCAACGCATTCACTTAAAAGTGAAGCTAAAATTTGTCCTAAGTGTAATATGGAAGTATCAAAATCATATATACATAGTGCTAGTTTAGTAAAAAATGGTACTATACAATATTTTGATGATATAGGTTGCATGATTTTATGGAGCAAAGAAAACGATATAGACACATCAAAAGCTAAGGTCTTTTCCAAAGATACTGCTCGTTTCATAGATGCAGCTAGTGCAAGTTATACAATAGGTGAAAAGACACCTATGTCATACGGATTTGCTGCTTATGAGAATGGTATCCAAAACCTAATAGACTTTGATGAAGTAAATATTAAAATGTTAAGAGGTGAGCATATGGCTAACCCAAAAATTAGAAAACAGATACTAGGATATTAATGAAAAATTTATATTTAATCGCATACTTGGACTTAAAAGAATCTATTAGAGCTAAATGGTTTGTAGTTTACTCTCTTGTCTTTGGAGGCATGATTGCTCTCTTTTTTATTGCAGGAGTTACAGAATCTCAGGTTATGGGCTTTAGTGGTCTAAGTAGACTACTTTTAATGTACATACAGATTACAATCGTAATCTTACCTATATTTATACTCATCACCACAGTTAGGTCTATTTCTGGAGATAGAGATAACCATATTTTAGAGTATATGTTATCTTTTCCAATATCACTAAAGCAGTACTACTGGGGAAAAATAATAGGTCGTTTTATAACTGTATATCTTCCTGTACTTTTTGCTATGGTTATCGCCATAATTTATGGATCTTTTAAGGGTGCAGCTATTCCTTGGAGTATATTCTTTTTATATACAGGTCTTTTATTTGCAATGAGTAGTGCATTTTTAGGTATAGCCTTTTTTATATCTTCTTTTGTAAAATCTAGTGAAGTTGCACTTGGTATTGCTTTTTTTGTATGGATATTTTTACTTGCATTTATAGATATTGCACTTATATCACTAATGATGCAAAACAGATTTAACGAAGAGCTTATTATCTTTATTGCATTAGCAAATCCTATGGAAATATTTAGAGTAGCAGCCATATCTCTTTTTGATCCAGAGTTAACGGTTATGGGACCAGTTGCATTTTACATATTAGACTCTATGAGCCAGATGGTTTTTGTACTTATATCTATTGGTTACCCTCTTTTTATAGGTTTACTTTTTGCCTTTATGGGTTACAAGATTTTTGAGAAAAAAGATTTAGTTTAATAATAAAAAATCAAGGAAAAGATAATGATTAAAATAGTTTTAGCAGTAGTTTTAGCAGCAAGTGTTCTGTTTTCGTATGAGATGGATTACACAAAAGATACAAAATGTTTAGTTAGGCACCTCAAAGTATATAAAGACCCAAAATGGGTATCAAAGATAGAATTAAAAAATGGTAAGAAAGTATTTTTCTCTAGCCCTAAAGCAATGATAGAGTTTTACCACAGACCTGGAAAATGGTTTGATGTTGGAGTATCAAGTGAAAATGATTTTAAAGATATACTTGTTACAGACTTTGAAACACTAAAACCTATCAATGCTAAGGGTGCATTTTTTGTTTATGGATCAAACATGACTTCACCTGGAGGTGATGACCTACCTGCATTTGCTACATATGCGTCTGCAGAAAAATATTCTAAAAAGCATAATGGTATGAGAATCATGCACTTTAATGACATCTCAGATGCACTTATAAGACTGTTAAACGGAAGGATTTAAGTATGACTAAACCTACCCCACTAGATATTGAAATAGACTTAGATCCAAAAAGATATATTGTAAGTGAAACAGATGCCAAAGGTAAGATTACATACTGTAATGATTACTTTAAAGAAGTATCTTGCTACTCAGAGGAAGAACTAATAGGTTCTCCTCACAATATTGTTCGTCATCCGGATATGCCAAAGGTTGTTTTTAAATTACTTTGGCAAACTATTTCTGCAGGCAAAAACATCAATGCAGTTGTAAAAAATCTTTCAAAAGATGGTAGATACTACTGGATTTTTACAGAATTTGAAATTCGTAAAGATACTGATACTGGTGAAATAATAGGTTACCATGCTTCTAGAAAAACTATTTCTAAACATGTTATAGAAATAATTTCTGAGCTTTACGCAAGTCTTTTAGACATAGAAAAAAAAGATGGTATTGAAGCTTCTCAAATATATCTTGTAAACTTTTTAAAGTCAAAAGGTGACGATGTTAATTTTTCTAACATTATGGAAGAAATTCACAGATTTTACTAAAATGACAATCTTAATATGATAAAAACACTTTTACTACTTATATCTTTAATCTCTGCACTAACAGCAAATATTCTCCAAGAAGCTATAGACAATGCTCCTTTAGGAGCTACTCTTAAACTGTCCGCTGGCATCTATAGCGGTAACATTACAATCAATAAACCTATTACAATAGTAGGTAAAGAAGATGGGGTAATCATAGATGGTGGAGGTATTGGTAAAGTCATAACTATCAATAGCTCAAACGTAATTTTAAAAAATCTTACCATTAAAAATAGCGGCACTCAGATGTATAATCTAGACTCTGCCATATTTATAAATAAATCTAAAAACTCTGAGATTAGTAACTGCACAATACTTAACTCTTTGTATGGTATAGATATGCTAATGGTAGAAGACTCTATTATCTCTAAGAACTTTATAACTTCATATAGCAATGATATAAGTTTAAGAGGTGATGCCCTAAAGATATGGCATTCTAACAATAATATAATAAGTAATAATACCATAGACAAAGTTCGAGATGTGACTCTAAATTATTCTAATAATAATAAGATAGTTGATAACCTTGTTACAAATTCCAGATTTGCTATGAGCATCAGTTATTCTAAGAATAACTTTATAAAAGAAAATATATTTAAGCGCAACTCTGTATCATTAATGTTGATGATGGCAAAAAACACCAAGATAATTAACAATTCAATGCTAAGTTCCAAAGGAGCAGCTGGTATCGGGGTAATGATAAAGGGTGGAGATCAGCTTCTATTTGATAATAATTCTATTAAATACAATGCTAATGCATTCTATATAGACTCAGCATTAAAAGAGACAGGAATGAAACGATATATATTAAACAATGATATATCTTATAACAAAGAAGCTCTACACTTTCACTTAACTATACGCAACAATACTTTTTCAAATAATACCTTTGTAGGAAATATAGATGATGTAGTCAAAAGTGCAGCTTCATTTGAAACCAGATCAAATGTAGTTGAATATAACTATTGGGATAGATATGCGGGCTTTGATACAAATGGGGATAATGTCGGGGATACATCTCACAAAATGTATCAATATGCAGATCGTCTTTGGCATTACAACAATAAAGTTAAGTTCTTTTATGCTTCACCAATAATGGCGCTACTAAACTTTTTAGCCCAGGTAGCTCCATTTATTGATCCTATTCTACTTCTTGAAGATACCAAGCCAATTGTAAAAAACAATCATTAAGTTTTTTTAAAATTTATCTCAGCAATTAGTGTCGCACTTATGATTAAAACTGCACCAAACATTTGCATAGGTGTTAGAATTTCATTAATCATAAAGTATCCAAATATAGCAGCACTTACAGGTTCCATAGTAAATATAATAGCTGTCTTTGTAGGGGTTGTGTATTGTTGCATATATGTTTGAATCATAAAAGCATACACAGTTGCAAACACAGCCGTAACTAAAATAGCTTTTATAAATGTGTAATCAAAATTTACATTAAATGTAATATCTTCTAAACTAATAGAAAAAATCATTGATAATATTGTTACAGTTAAAAACTGAAAAAATACAAGTACAAAAACATCATTTTTACCAGAGAATCTCCCAGTAAATAGTATATGTAAAGCAAACATAAACGCACATATAAAGCTAAGGGCTTCTCCAAACCCTAGTGACAATTCAGCACTCATAGTTAAAAAGTACAATCCCATAAGAGCTATAATAGAACTAATGAAAACCATTTTACGCACATGACCTTTGAAAATAATATAAGAAGCAAATGGAACAATAATTACATTGAGTCCAGTTATAAAAGCGACTATAGAACTTTTTGTATATGCCAAACCAAAAGTTTGAGTTGCAAAACCAGCAAAAAGGAAAAGTCCTAGAATCATGCCATTTACAGCAGAACTTTTGTCAAAGCTTTTAATTTTATTTGAAAAAATTATATATATAAGGATAGTTGAAAGCAAAAACCTCCAAAATAAAAAAGAGTAAACTCCCACATTTTTAATGACATCTTGTACCATTAAAAAGGTAGCTCCCCATGCGATAGCAACACTTAATAATAGTAAGTCTGCTCTATATTCTAGTAATTTACTTTTTATCATTTAACCTCTTTAAAATGCAAATTATATCAAAACATTATTGCACACAGCATTTTTAATATAAATTACAATACAATGACACTCTTGTAATAACTTAATAAGAGAAACAATGAATAAACAAATTATACAAATGAAAAAAATAGATAAGTATTATGATGATTTTCATGTACTAAAAAATATAAACTTTAGTGTAAAAAAAGCTGAGATTGTAGTTGTTTGTGGCCCTAGTGGAAGTGGTAAATCAACTTTAATTAGATGCATAAATGGTCTTGAAGAGATAGATAGTGGAGACCTTATTGTTGATGAATTAAGTATTCATAATAGCAAAAAGAATCTCAATACTATTCGTCGTGAAGTTGGAATGGTTTTTCAACATTTTAATCTTTTTCCGCATCTTAGTATATTAGAAAACATAACAATAGCACCTATATTAGTAAAAAATATTTCTAAAGATGAAGCAAAAAAAATTGCTATGGAACTGCTTAAAAAAGTAAAACTTGAAGATAAAGCCAACTCATATCCAGCTGATTTGAGTGGTGGACAAAAACAGAGAATTGCAATAGCAAGATCTCTTGCAATGAAACCAAAAATTCTACTTTTTGATGAACCAACTTCAGCATTAGACCCTGAGACAATTGGTGATGTTTTATCTGTTATGAAAGACTTAGCAAAAGAAGATTTCACTATAGTTTGTGTAACTCACGAAATGGGTTTTGCAAAAGAAGTAGGAGATAGAATAGTCTTTATGGATCATGGAGAGATTGTTGAAGAAAATACACCAAGTGAATTTTTTAATAATCCAAAAAGTCAAAGAGCAAAACTCTTCTTAAATGAAGTTTTAACTCACTAAAAAAAAGGAAAACAAATGAAAAAAATACTACTGCTACTATTAATAGCTATTGCTGTTAATTTAAGTGCTGCTGATATAGATTTATGGAAAAATTCAACATTGAATAAAATAATTCAAAGAGGTGAATTGAGAGTTGCTCTAGACCCAGGTTATATGCCTTTTGAGATGAAAGACAAAAGAGGTAAAATCATAGGTTATGATGTTGATATGGCTAAAAAGATGGCTAAAGCGATGGGTGTTAAATTAAAAATAGTACCTACATCTTTTGATGGAATAATTGCCGGTCTTTTAACTAATAAGTATGACATCATTATGTCTGCTATGACAATTACACAAAAAAGAAATTTAAAAATAAATTTCGCTGATCCATACATTGTAGTTGGTCAAACAATTCTTATGAGAAAAGAGTTAGCTAGCACAATTAAATCATCAAAAGATTTAGACAATAAAAAATATACTATTTCTACAAGATTAGGAGTCTCCGGAGAAATTGCTGCTAAGAAATTTTTTAAAAAAGCTAAACTACTTACATTTGAAACAGAAGCTGATTCAATTTCTGAAGTTTTAGCTGGCAGAGCAGATGCATTTATATATGACCAACCATATAATGTTTTATTTATGAGCGACAAGGGTAAAGGTAAGTTAGTTCATTTAGATAAGCCACTTACTTATGAGCCATTAGGATGGGGAATTAGAAAAGGTGATCCTGACTTTTTAAACTGGTTAAACAACTTTTTAAGACAAATGAAAGAAGATAAGGTTATAGGTTTTTCAGATAACTTATATGAGAAATGGTTAGTAGATACAAAATGGTTGAAAAGAGTACAGTAAATGAATAAAAAAAGTGTTCCTCTAGCCCAAAATAAACTTCTAGGCCATATACTTGCATTTGCATTTTATATAGGTCTTGGGTACTTCCTTTTTGTTGCAGCTTCAAATATGAACTATGTTTGGAAATGGAACTCAATTCCGAAGTATTTCACTTATATAGAAACAATAAATGTTGAAGCTCCAGTTGATGGAAAATTTGTTTTAGAAGATGGGCAATATGCTGTACTTTCTTATGATGAAAATAAAGAAGTATTAAATATTACAAATGAGTATACACTTGAAATAAATACAGGTGAAGAAATTTACGAAGGAGATGTGCTTGCATCTATATCTCAAAGGAAGCTTGGTCCAGTATTGATAGGACTTTGGGTAACACTTAAGATATCCTTCTTCTCTGCATTGCTAACCTTTGTTATCGGGGTAACCTTAGCTTTTATGAGGCTCTCACACATACAGGCATTTAAAGACATAGCATCTGTTTATATAGCAGTTATTAGAGGAACACCTCTGCTAGTTCAGATATTTTTGTTTTACTTTATAGTTGCAAATCTTTTCGAACTTGATAGATTTACTGCTGGTGTTTTTTCCCTTGGTATATTCTTTGGTGCTTATATGGCTGAAGTTCTAAGAGGAGCTATTCAGTCTATAGATAAAGGTCAAATGGAAGCAGCAAACTCTCTTGGAATTTCTTATTTTAATACCATGCGCCATATTATTTTGCCACAAGCTTTTAAAAGAGCTTTACCTACATTAGTAGGAGAAATGATTGCACTTGTAAAAGATTCATCTTTGGTTTCTGTTATTGCGATAACAGACCTTACTAAAGTTGGTAAAGAGATAGTAGCAAATACATTTTCTCCCTTTGAGACGTGGATAGTTATTGCACTTGTTTATCTAAGTATAACTTTTACGATGACTTATTTTGGTCATAGATTAGAGCAAAATATGAATTCTAAGGGCGGCATGAGTTGATTTCAGCTATAGCTGTAAAAGGCTTTAGTATAACATTTTCCCTTATTTTAGCTATTTGGGCACAAAATGCTTTTGTTTTAAAACAAGGGCTGAAAAAAGAATTTGTTTTTACTGTTGTGGCTTTATGTATATTTTTTGACACACTTCTTATAAGTTCTGGTGTATTTGGGATAGGATTTCTAGTTTCAAAAAATCCTTTTCTTATAGAAGTTATAGCTGTAATAGGCATACTATTTTTAGGCATTTATGGTCTTATTTCTCTTAAGTCAGCATCTAGAGCTTGATTCTAAAAAAACTCAAACAAGTCTAAAAAAAACTATATCTTTACTTTTAGTATTTACGCTTTTAAATCCACATACATACCTTGATACTGTACTTTTAATAGGTGGTATTGGTGCAAATTATCTAACAATGACAGATAAGTTAATATTTTTACTTGGTTGTATAAGTGGTTCTTCTTTGTGGTTTATACTTTTAGGTTATGGTTCAAGGGTTTTGATACCATTTTTCAAAAAAAATATTACATGGAGAATTTTAGATACAATCATTGCTATTGTAATGTTTCTTATAGCCTACTCATTACTTGATTTATTAAACCCATCTCTACGTCCATTGTGAGTATGGGTATTCTAAAAGATTAGAGTTATAGTATCTTACTTCACCAGTAACTTCTTTCACTATCCAATCAGGTAGTTCAACTTTTTCATCTTCACTCTCAATCTCTACTTCTGCTACTATCAAACCATCATTTTCTTTATGAAATATATCAATTTCCCATGTATTCTTTTTATCTTTTACAAGGTAACGTGTTTTATCAACTATCGGCTTAGCACATAAAGTATCTAGCATCTCATTTGCATCTACTACTGGAATAGAGTACTCATACTCAGCTCTTGAAGCACCTACACTTTCCCCTTTTATTGTTAAGAAAGCCTCATCGCCCTTAACTCTTACCCGAACAGTTGTATTATCTTTAGTTTGGATATAAGCTTGTTTTATCACATACCCATTTTCAAGTTTTTCTAACTTATTTATATCTATTAAAAATTTTCTCTCAATTTCTAGTGCCATGTATTGCCTTATATATATAATTCGTATATCATATCTCAAAATTGACAATATAATTTAGAAAGATGATATTTGATAAATGGAGCTTATTTTTAAATCTAGAGTTTAAGTAAAATTTATAAAACATTATTTTAAACTATTTACAATTGAAAAAAAGGCTACTTATGAGAATAAATATTGAAGATGCGATTTTTTGTTTAGTTGATGTTCAAGAGAGACTATTTCCACATATGGCGAACAAAGGCACTCTTGAGAAAAACTTGATTACATTAGTAAAAGGATTATATAATGGTTCCCTTTTTCAAGACCAGTAAAACAAGTTTTCTTATTTCACCTCTTTACGATACCAGTGGTAACAGTTTTTGTCTCCTAGGGTCTAA
>NZ_JADGFC010000209.1 GCF_016744025.1 Sulfurimonas sp. | reverse complement strand
AGAGATATCTTCGTGTAGTAGCATGTTTTGTACTTTTTGTGTAGTAACCTAAAGATACAACAAAACCAGGGCTTGCCGTGGTTGCATGCTATTTTTTTTTACTTCTATAATGCACTAATTATTGGGTGCGAAACTTGAGTATGTTATATACTATTGGTTAGTAGAAGGATTAGAAATAGCTTCTCCTATTCTATACCTTTTGAACGTGTGAGAGCAGAGTTAAAATAACTTTTTTTACTTACTAAAAAACCGCCTGAAGGCACGAATAAATTGATATATCAGAAAGCCCTGCCAAACTCTTAAAAATAAAAGACTTATTTTAGTTGGTACGGATTCTTCACCGATAATTGCATTAAGACCATCGCTTATTTTAAAACTTGGGATTAAGTAATCGTAGAACAAATGATCCTTTAATAGTGCAAACTCAAAAGATGAAGTGAATTCATATCCATTAGAAATGCATACTATTACCAAATAAGTTGAAATTAAATACAATAATAAAGGGCGGAACCAGGATAGACCAAAATTATTAGAATAGCGACCTAAAAAGAATATGAATTTATCTTCGAAATTAGAATCACTTTTAGGAAATAATTCAATTATATCAATAAACGGATTAATAACGCAGAGGACATATTTATTTAATTTATTCTTTAAGTTCTTGTGCCACTTAAAACAATTAAGTTCTTTTATTGCTTTCATCTCAAGTGCTAAGAACTCTAATTCGTGCTTTTTGTTAGATTGTTTTACAGCTTCTATTTTTAGCAGACGAAAAGATTCTGAATAACCATCTAAATATATTGGATCATATTTCTCAAGCTTTGTTGGCCACTTAACACCTGTCCATGTAATTGAATGAAATATGGTCTCAATAGCTACTCTAGTATCGGAGAAATTGCAACGATATAAATCAACATCAAAAAGTGTTTTAAAATCATCATCAAATTCTTTGAACTGGATTAGTTCAATTTCTGTATCTATAATACGAATGGATGTAGATTCCATTAATGAGAAACGAAGGTTATTTATTCTATTGGGTTTATCAATCAGCGTTTTTTTAATTTTGATTTTAGGGATGATCCCTTCACATATTAAATGCTCTATTTCAGAACTACCTACTCTCAAAGAATCTATTATGCTCGTTAATATTAATTGACCTATAGTCGAAGCATCAACTGTAAATTCTTTAATTCGACTATACTCTATCTCACATTCTTTTATATTCATATTACTAGAAAAGGAGAGTTTAGACAAATCCAAATAATTTAGCTCAAGAGTCCCGACCTTCTTATTTTGACTGATAGATATTTCATCAACCCTGATTAAGTTCTGAGTTTTTAAATCATTAGATAGGATACGAGCTGTCTCAGAAACATTCGTAGACTGACCTCTTTCACTCCTAAAGCCAATAGAATTGAAATTCGAAGAGAAAACAGACAGTTTTTTGATGGCATTGACATGAAAATAAAGCTCATCAAAATCACAATCCCCAATTGTTAATTCTAATGAATCTTTTTCAATTACTATTTTATTAAAAGAACAATGCCTGATGGTAATTGAGTTGGGAAAATCTTTTGTGATAGTAAGAATAGCATCTTCTGATACTTCAATATTTTCAGCGTTACCATTATTAGACTTAAGTATGTCTAAAAATTCAGCACAAGTTCTTGGGGTGCGATTGGGTTGGGTTGTATGCATTGTTCTGTTTATCGAGAAATTTGTTTTTTACCACTCATTGGTCATGTTACGCTTGATTACACGTTTTAGACTTGACTCTTGAAATTTTTCTTCTTGCCTTTTACCTTTGTAAATCCATTCACATGTAGCTTCTGTTCCATTAATATCGATAATGGTCATTTTGTCTCTAGTAGACTTTAATCTAACCACATCACCTTTTTTAAATTCACTCATTATTTTATTTGTTTAAATTAACACTATGCTTAATAATAGTAATTAATCGTCAATCTAACAAACTGCCACTTAATAGGGTATGTTACAACTTTCTTACACTTAAATTAATATAGGTAGCAAGGTAGAATCCCTAAGAAACCCGATGGAGTCGTCAGACCGATTGAGTGAAAAAGTGGTTTACGATCGATCTTTACCAACTAGATTAAATCCCGATTGAATGCTTTCAAAATCAATTTCCCTCATTGCCTTATCATCTTTTAGTAAAGTTAATAGTTGCTTATAGCATATAATCAGAATTGCTCTCAGATTCATAAGCTCATCAAATTCTATCCCTCTATCCAGCTTCATTGAAAAAAGAATACAAAGGTCGCGAGCAATAAAATGAGGTTTAGCTTTCTCTTCATAATTTCCGTAAAGACCAAGGTCTCTGAAGCTATTGCCCACTTTATAGCTTCTAATTCTATAATAGGTGTCGGCTAGGCGGGGATGATACCCATAGTCAATAAAAAACATGATTAAAAAAGCTTGTATTAGATTTTCATAGAAAAATTCCAGGTCTTCCAGACTAAGCTTATAGATGTCAATATCATCAAAACCTTCTGTACTATCGGGGCTAAAACAGAATTCCATAGCATGCATAGTCCAAAATATGAATGCTTTTATTTCTATTTCATCTTCTTTTAATTCTTTAGATATTTTTGCAGGATAAACAATAAGCATTTTATTCCAAAGATCTTTTCTTCCGTCCAAGTAACATAGTGATTTTTCGAGCATTGTTTTCTAAGTATTATTTAAAAAGTCATATTATGAGTTAAGCCTTATTTGAAACCTGTCGGAGTCGTTAGACCCGTCAGAGTTGAAAATAATGATCAGAATTAGATTTCTAACCATTCTTCCAACATCATAAAATCGATATGCTGCTGATGCATATATTTAAAATTAGCTTTATCATCGAACCACCC
>NZ_JADGFC010000059.1 GCF_016744025.1 Sulfurimonas sp. | reverse complement strand
ACTTCTTTGTTTTTGGTCGAATAAGATTAGCAGATTATCGATTAATCCTATCTTTCAACTTACTTTCAAAAAATTGCACTTGATTTTAGAATTGGCGGTATTATAATTTGAGTTGTTCATATATTAATGTAAAAGATAGATAAAAAGTAAAAGGGTGATGTTATATGTAGTAGCAAGTTTCCAAACAGAAAGAATTCTGTTTGGAGAGTAAAAGCTTAGTCTCTATGTCTATTAGAGCTTCCACCTGAACGGTTTCTATCTCTATTTCCACGGTAACCGCCACCTTCACGGCTAGCACCATCGCGACTTCCGCCACCTTCACGGTTACGATCTCCGCCGCCACCTGAACGAGGCTTATTTCCACGGTAACCACCGCCGCCGCCACTTCTACCACGAGAACCACCTCTACCACGAGATTGACCACCTCTTTGAGCAGCACGAGTTAAAACAGCTTCAAGTCTATCAGCAGGAATACCAATAGTGTTTGGACCTTTAATATCTTGTTGATCTAGTAACATAGATATAAGTTTGTAAGCCATTTGCTCTTCATCAATATCTTCACGAAGTTTGTCTAAAACTTTATGAGCTTCATCATAAATCTTATGGTCTTCAACTTTTTTTACAAGTGCATCAACTGTTGACTCTCTTAAGTCATTTTTACTTGGAATAAAAGCGTGACCCATAGAAGTTCCAACTTTTTGTTTAATACGTTGAAGCTCTTTAAACTCTAGAGGAGTAAGTAATGTAATTGCCTTACCTTTTGTACCAGCACGACCAGTTCTACCAATACGGTGAACATAAGACTCTGGATCAAATGGGATATGGTAATTAAATACGTGAGAGATGTTGTTAACATGTATACCACGAGCTGCAACATCAGTAGCAACAAGTACTTTTACAGAATTTTGTTTGAAACCTTTAATAACAGTTTCACGTTGACGTTGCTCCATATCTCCATGAAGACCATTTGCTAAGTAACCAGCGTTAGAAAGAACATTACTTAGTCTATCAACTTCAGATTTTGTTCTACAAAATACAACACATTTTTCTGTTTCTTCTGCATCCATAAGACGAATTATTGCGTCATCTCTTTCTGATTCTTCGATTACATAGTAAAGTTGTTCAATATCAGAGTTTGTAGTCTCACCCTTAGTAATAGAGATGAATTCTGGGTTATCTAAAATACGCTCAGCAAGTAATTTAATAGGCTTAGGCATAGTAGCTGAGAAAAGTAGTGTTTGACGGTTTGTTGGAAGATATGAAAATATTTCATTGATATCATCTAAGAATCCCATATCTAGCATCTCATCAGCTTCATCAAGTACAACAATACTAGGAGTAAAGTCTTTAACCATATTTTTCTTAAGAATATCTAATAAACGACCAGGTGTAGCAACAACTATACTTGCTCCACGTTCAATAAGATCAATTTGACGTTTGTATGAACTACCACCATAAACTGTAACAGTTCTAGCATTCATATTTCTACCATACTTGAATAACTCATCACTTACTTGTGTAGCAAGTTCACGAGTTGGTGTAATAACTAAAATCTCTACACCATTTCTTACATCGATATTATTTAGTGCTGGAAGACCAAAAGCTGCTGTTTTTCCTGTTCCTGTATGTGCCTGACCTACAATGTCACGACCTTGAAGAACTAGTGGAATAGCTGCTGCTTGAATTGGACTTGGAGTTACAAATCCTGCTTGTTCAACGCTTCTTAATAAGTCTTTATTTAAACCTAGGTCTGCGAATGTAAGTAGATTTTCTTCTACAACGGGTGTACTTTCTTCTGTTTGTGCATTTTCTTGCATCATTATCCTTTAAATGTAAGGAGATGATACAAGTTTGCCAAACGCAAAGCATATTCCCCTTAAACAATTTCGCGAATTATAGCTAAATAAACCAAATTTTATCTTGAAAGTGATTGTAGTTAAAATAATTTAAGTTTGTATTGTGTAAAATAAGGCTTGTAAAAAGCTCTATTTATCTATAATAGTGCAGTTTCTACCCGATTTCTTTGCCTTATATAATGCCTTGTCTGCTCTATGTAAGATATCTTTTACTTCGTTGTCTTCATCTAAAACAGCGATACCAATACTCACACTATATTTGATAAGATTCTCTTTTATATTTACTTCAGAGGAATAGATTTTTTCACGAAATCTCTCGGCAAATTGATAAGCGTCTTCGCCTGTAGTCTCTGGTAACATTATTATAAACTCTTCACCACCTACTCTTGCTACCACATCTAAAGTTCTAATCATTTCTAAACAGATAGATGCGAAGTGTTTTAGTATTTCATCACCTACAGCGTGTCCATATGTGTCGTTAATATTCTTAAAGTGATCTATATCTAGCATTAAAAAACTAAGATTACTTTTATAACGACTTGAACGTTGTAACTCTAAGGCTGATATTTCCGCAAACTTACGTCTATTTAATACTCCAGTTAAAGAATCTATAGATGCCATCTCTTCTAGTTTTAGATTTTGTTTTTGATGTTTTTTTATCTCTAATTCTTTTTTACTTAAGTAAAGTTGTGCATAGATGTCACCTCTTAAGAGTTTTTGTCTTGTAATCTCGTAAGCTTCGTACATCTTAGACATTTCATCATTTGTGTTTACATGTGAAAGTTTAAGTGTTCTATCTCCATGTGATAAATATTTCATGGCATCTATTAATTGACTCATTTCATTTCTTGAACTCTGCTCAAAGATGTATATGATGATAACTGTCAATATGAAAATAATACTTGTGTAAAAAATCCATGTGAAAAGGTTATTAGTACCATTTTCTAGTCTATTTTGAATTAGTATATTAATTTCATATAGAAGTACATCTTCAAACCTCTTTATATTGTTAATCAGTTGAGTCATAGACTTAAACCAAAGTAGAGAGTTAATATCTTTAAGATTGTGATTTTTTATACTATTTTCTAAGTTATAGATTGTAGAAGATATGTCTGAACTAATAATTTTGTTTAGTTCATCTTTTTGAAATGATGTAGCAGTGTGATTGAAATTATTTAAAAGTGTATTTTGAGAACCAAGTAATTGTATAAACTTTATATATTCTTTTTTCTTAGTTATATCTTTATTCTCTATAATTGCAGTTCCATATGCTCTTTTTAAACCTAGTGCTTCTTTATACTGTAAGAGTGAATAAAAAGATGATATGGATGAAGAAATATCTTTATCAAGATTAAACATTGCCATTTTAGAAGTGATTCCTAAAATATTTTTAATTATATCTGTATAAAAATTTATTGCAGTATTTTGAGATACTTCATTAGCATCTATTTTTTTTCGAAAATCATTTAGGGTATTTATATCTTTTTGAAATGTTTTAATAAAAGGAGTAATTACTAAAAGTTTATCACTATTTACACTTAGAAGCTTATTATTAAATGATTCTATTGATTTTAGAGTAATGCTTCTTTGTTTGTTAAGATTCTCTTTAAATTTAGTCTGAGATGAAGATAGGTAGCCAGAACTTAAACCTCTTTCAATCTGTAAGGTATGTGCTAGTTCATTGATGTTTGTTATAACTTGAGTAAGTGTTGATGTTTTTTTAATATCTTTATAATTGCTATAGTCATTAAAAATAATAATGAAACCAATAATTAGCATTCCTAAAAGTGGAATGATTGAGAATATAAATATTCGTTTGGTGAAACTAAAGGTTTTAGTTGTTTTATCGATTATTTTTTTAAGTATTGATTTTTCAGATCTATTTTGATTTGATATTGCAGAGTTTAAAAAAATATTAGTTGCAGGAATATCTTCTTCAATAATATGATTAAAAAGCCAATCTGTTAAAAAGTAACTGACTTCTTGTGCATGCTCGGTATTTAATGAATTCGTAAGTTTAGTTTTTAGTTCCGGAATCTTTTCTATGAAAGTTTTATGCTCGTGAATATGTTTTTTAATTCTTGGATGATTGTGATTTTTTAGAAAAGTTTCTTCTCTTTGGAAGTGTATTTTAGTATATTCTTTTAACTCATTAAAAATATTATCTATTATATTATTTGTTTCATTATTACTTATTGCTATTGAGAGGTTGTTTATTATATTTAGTAGTTTTTTATGGTCATCATCTACTTCTTTGACTCCGATACTTAATCCATCATTCCAATTTATCATAGCTAGATTGTATATCAATAAATATTACAATAGTGTTAAACAAAAAAAGGTTTTTATTTGTAGATTATACTACGGTTTCTTCCTGACTCTTTTGCTTGATACAGAGCTTTATCTGCCTTATGTAAAATGTCTTTTACATCTTCTTTTTTTTCTCTATCTAAAGTGGCTATACCGATGCTAACACTGTATTTTATAATGTGATCTTTAGCCTGTACTTCACTAGCATATACTTCTTCTCGAAATCTCTCTGCAAATATGTGAGCACCTTCACTAGAAGTTTCAGGGAGCATAATTATAAACTCTTCTCCTCCAACTCTGGCTACTATATCTAAGCTTCTAGCCATTTCTAAGCATAAAGAAGAGAAATGTTTAAGTATTTCATCTCCAATAGCATGTCCATAAGTATCATTAATATTTTTAAAATGATCTATATAGAGCATTAAAAAACTAAGATCGCTATTATAACGATTAGAGCGTGTTAACTCTTGAGCAGAAAGCTCTTCAAATTTACGTCGATTTAGAGCTCCTGTGAGAGGGTCTATAAATGCAAGTTCTTCAAGTTTAGTATTTTCTTTTTGGTGTTTTTGTATCTCTAACTCTTTTTTACTTAAATAGAGTTGTGTATATATGTCACCCTTTAGAAGTTTTTTTCTAGTTGTCTCATATGCCTCATACATATATGCTAGTTCATCTCTATTTACCTGTATGGGAGAAAGTCTAAGGGATCTTCCTCCCTGTGCTAAATCTTTCATAGCATCAGTTAGTTGGTGAATTTGAAATTTAGTACTTTTTTTCAAGGTATATAAAATTGAGAGGGTGAAGAGTAATATGGTCGTATTAAAGATAAGCCACAGTAAAAAATTATTAATAGTTTTATTGATATGTTTATCTACTAATATATTTATATCTGAGAGTAACTCATCCTCAAATAATTTAATATTGTTAATGAATATAGTCATAGACTTAAACCAAATTACAGACTCTAATCTGTTAAAGTCATATTTTTGAATATGATTTTTGTAAGATTTTATCTGTTTAGCTATTTTTGATTTTTGTAATAAATCATAATTATTTTTTTGTTCTTTATTAGCTGTTTGCTCAAATGTGCTTAAAAAAGATTCTTGGGATCCTAAAAGTTTTGTAAAGGTAACATACTCTTTTAGCGTTGCATCTTTTTGTTCTATTATCATTGTTCCAGAAGCTCTTTCTTGTCCTAAAGACTCTTTTAAGTGTTGAACAGATGAAAGAGTAGCAATGGATGAATAAACTCCTCTATCAAGGCTTAAAAATGCTACCTTAGGAGTGATATTTAGAATATTATTAATTATATTTGTATATTTTGCCATAGCTTCTGATTTAGATATTAACTTTGAATCAATATTTTTTCTAAATTTATTAAGAGATGAAATATCTTCTTTAAAGGTTTTTATATATGGGTGCATAAGAGGAATGCTATCTATGTCACTATATTTTATTTTATTTAGAAATGCATAAGTCGCCATATCAACAACTGTTCTTTGGACTTGTATATTTTCTTTAAATTTATCCTTAGTTGAGGATAAATATCCACCGCTTAAACCTCTTTCTATTTGAATAGCATGAATTAACTCACTAATATTTGTAATAATATTAGTAATAGAAGAAGTTTTTTTCATATCCTTATATTGATTGAAATTATGGAATAAAATAATTGAACCAAATAACAGCATACCAATCAATGGAATTAAAGCTGATAAAAGTATTTTTTTTGTAAAGCTAAACTTATTAGTAATTTTTATTATTGTCTTTGTAAGAAAACTGGTATTTTCATTATATAAATCATTCTCATTTAATCTAGTTATTTCAGGAATATCTTCTATAATATGGTTTAATAACCAGTCAGTTAAAAATGCACTAACTTCTTTTGCAGTTGAAGAGTTTGTAGAATTAGAAACTTCTTCTTTTAGTTTGGGAATAGCTTCTTCAAATTCTTTATGTTTCTTTATATGGTTTACAATTTGTGTAGAAGTACATCTTTTTTTAATGTATATCTCTTCTCTACGAAAATGATCTACTGCATAATCTTGCAAATCATCAAAATTTTTTTCTATATATTTTTGTGCTTTATTATTATTTATTGCGAGTGAAAGTTTATTAATAATATTTAAAAGATTTTTATGGTCATCGTCTATGGCTTTAACCCCAATAGCAAAACCTTCGTTCCATTCTATCATAACGATATTTTAACATAATGTAGTATACTTTTCCCATAAAATAGGTAGGATAGCTTAATGGATATATATTTAATACTTTTAATAGCAAGTATTGTAATAATTTTAGTATTGTTATATCTTTATCTTATAACTCTTGGGTATAAAAATAATTTACGACTTAAGTACGCAGTACTGAGTAGTCGCTATGAAGAGGAGATAAAATCTTCTAAAGAAAAGTTAGAGATTATGCAAAATGCAAAAGAAGAACTCTCAAAAGAATTTAAGTTACTTGCAAACCAAATATTTGAAGATAAATCAAAAAAATTTAATAATACTCACAAAGAACAGTTTGAGATTTTACTTCGCCCATTTCGTGAACAGATTACAAACTTTTCAACTCAGTCCCGAGAACAATTCACTCATGAAACAAAAGAGAGATATCTTTTAAAAGATGAACTAATCCGTTTAAAAGAGATGAATGCTCAGTTGTCCCAAGATGCACTAAACCTTACAACTGCTCTAAAGGGTGAAAATAAGACACAGGGTAATTGGGGTGAAATTGTATTGGAGAGAATACTTGAAGAGTCTGGTCTTCGTGAAGGTATAGAGTATAAAACGCAGTCTACTCTAAAATCAAGTGAGGGAAAAATATATCGACCTGATGTAATTATACATATGCCTCAGGATAGAGATATTATAATTGATTCTAAAGTCTCACTAGTAGCATATGAGAGATTTATGAGTGAAGATAATCCAGAAGCTAAGTCTTTAGCTCTCAAAGAACATCTTAATTCTATTCATAGGCACATAAAAGATTTAAGTTGTAAAGACTATGATAGGCTCCAAGGTGTGAACACTCTTGATTTTGTACTTCTTTTTATGCCTATAGAAGGTGCATTTTTATTGGCACTTGAAGCAGATGGAAAGTTTTTTAAACGTGCTTATGCTAGTAATATTTTAGTTGTATCTCCTTCTACTCTTTTAGTAACTCTAAGAACAATAGAACATATTTGGCGTACTCAAAGACAAGAGGATCATGCCATGAAAATTGTAGATGAAGCAGAAGCAATGTATGAAAAACTAGTTCATTTTGTTGATGAGATGCATAAAGTTGGAAGTCATCTGCAAAAAGCTCAAGACTCTTATGAAACTTCTATAAAAAGACTTAAATCTGGAAAAGGTAATATCATAAAGCGTGCTGAGAATATGATAGAACTTGGAGTAAAACCTAAAAAAGTTTTAAATATCTCAAGTGAAGATGAATCATGAAAATTAATGAAAGAAAAATAATACCCTATCTTATAGTTGTTGTTCCTCTTGCTCTTGTATTAACAGCAAGCTTTTTTATCACTACTTTTTATGTTGAAAAAGTAAAGGCATATTTTTATACTGTAAAAGTTGGTGCTATAAAAGAGCATGTCGAGTCTAAAAAAGCAAAAGGTGAGATGTGGGTAAATCAGTTAAATCTTCTTTTTGACTATAGGAACAGTAGAGTTGAAGAAAATATAAAAAACCAATTGCAAACAAGAGTAGATATGGCATATAAAAGTGCTAGATTTATCTATGAAAAATATGAAGGAAAAAAAAGTAATAGAGAGGTTAAAGAGAGAATTATAGATGCTCTTAACCAAATGACATATAGTACAAAAAAAGATTATATATTTATAGCTGACTTTACAGGAAATAGCATACTCTCAAGAAGTTCTTTATTAAATCAAAAAAATATAAGTGCTTACGAAGATGTTGATGGAAGAGCTATGATTTTAGAAGAGATTCAAAAGGTTAGAAAAGATGGTGAAGGCTTTTTGGAGAGTAATTTTTATACTGGTTCTGGAAAACAAATTATTTTAGTAAAAAACTTAGAGATGTATGGCTGGTATATAGGATCATCTACAAATGTTTTACAAAAACGAGAAGATTTGAAGGCTTCGCTCTTAAGTATGGTTCAAAGTATCCCTATGGACCATACAGACTTTATGGGACTCTATGATGAAAGTAAACCCATCTTTTTGTCTAAAAAAATGAAAGAATTTTCAGTTATTAATTCTCTTGAAATTATAAGTGAAAATTTATCTCAAAAATCTAAATGGTACAAAGATAGAGTAGATGGTTACTACTATTATTCTAAGTATTATAAACCTCTTGATTGGCATTTAGTTTATGGATTCGATATATCAACAATGAGTGAACAAGAGTTAACAAAGCACAGAGACTTAGAAGAGATGCTAGATAAAGAGTTGGAGTTTATCATTAAATCTTCTGCATCTATTATTATATTTGTAATGATGCTCTCACTCTTATTATCTAGAAAAATTAACCATATATTCTCTCAGTATCAGATAGAGGTTCAAAAAAGAACTGATGAACTAGAGAAGCTAAATGAATCGCTTGAACAGAGAGTTTTTGAAGGTTTAAAAGCTCACAGACAAAAAGACAAGATGCTTATCCAACAGTCAAAAATGGCTGAGATGGGAGATATGCTTAGTATGATTGCCCATCAGTGGAGACAGCCTCTTAATCAGATGTCATATCTATTTATGAATATTGACTCTGCTTATGAGTATAAAGAGTTAACTAAAGAGTACCTTGATGATAAGTTAAAAGAAGGAAATACTCTCTTAGAGTTTATGTCTGTAACTATAGATGACTTTAGAAATTATTTTAGACCTGATAAGGCTAAAGAGTTTGTATTAGTAAGCGATGTTGTAGCTACTAGTGTTACTCTTATGAAAAAGTCATTGGAAGTTAGTGGTGTTGAAGTTGAGTTAGAATCATACGGAAGAGATTTAACTCATATATATAAAAATGAATTTATTCAAGTTATGCTAAATCTGATAAAAAATGCAAAAGATATCTTAGTAGATAAAAATATAGATAATCCAAAAATACGAATTACTTCTAGATGCGAGAAAGAAGAATTAATAGTTGAGGTTTATGATAATGGTGGTGGAGTAGATGAAAGTATTATGGATAAACTCTTTGATCCGTATTTCTCTACAAAAGATAAACAAAGTGGAACAGGTTTAGGACTTTATATGTCTAAGATGATTATAGAAGAACACCTAGGTGGAAAACTAAGTGTTCATAATGTCGAAGATGAAGGAGATGTTTCATCACGTGGAGCATGTTTTAAAATCGAGATTTAAAAAACTCTTTTATTCGCTATAAGTATGTAGTTTATATCCACTTCCTGACACATTTTCTATGCAGTGCTGGGGAACTTTTTTCCTTATCCCACGCACAAGAGAACGAATAGCATCTTGACTCATTCCCTCATAAGCCCATATAGCACTTTCAATCTCTTCATACTTAACAACTCTTGTATGGTGATGAGCTAAAAGGTCAAGAAAAAGAGTTTCATTTTTTGTTAGTTTTATCTCTTGGCCATTATTATAAATAATTTTCTCATAAGCGTTATATAAAGCCGTTGCAGAAAGAGCAAGGTTGAACTTACTTTTGTCTTGTATAAGTTCAATAGATTTCTCCAAGGCATTTATAAGTTTGTCTTTTGTAATAGGTTTTATGATGTACTTTACAAGTTGTAGCTCAACTGCTTTTAAAAGATACTCTGTGTCTGAATGAGCTGTGGCTATAATAATCTGAACATCTTTATCATGAGCTCTGATATAACTTGCCATATCGATGCCATTAAGACGGGGCATACTAATATCTGTGATGATAATATCTGGCTTATGTGCTTTCCAAACGCTAATAGCTTCTTTGCCATCTTTTGCTTGTAAGACTACTTTAGCAACTCTTTGTAAGTATTCAACAGCACTTTTACGCACCATTTCTTCATCTTCTACGTAAAGAACGGTAAAGTTTTTTAGCATATCTTTCATATTTTATTCCTCAATTTAGGTATTATACTCTTATGAAAATACAAACACAATATAACTACGAAAAAACGTGGACGATAACAAATGAGGCTGATCTTCTTAGGATGATAGAAGAAGAAATTGGAGATGCAGATCCCAAAGGAACACTTGCTTATGTAAAAGATGCTATTAAAGGATCGAAGACCATTACAGTAGGAAGTTGCAGATTTAGAGAAGAACCTAAAGGAGATAAATAGTGTTTCAAAATAGCGATATAGCAAAGTTAATAATTAGACTTAGTCTTGGTGTCATGATGTTGTTTCATGGAGTAGAGAAAATCATAAATGGTATAAGTGGTGTAAAGCATCTGACAACAAACGCAGGACTTCCAGAGTTTTTAGCTTATGGCATTTATCTTGGTGAAGTAGTAGTACCTATATTTATTATATTAGGACTGTATGCAAGAGTTGCATCTGTGTTATTGGCTTTAAATATGCTAATGGCTATATTTTTAGCTTATGGAGGAGCTCTGTTTGCATTAGGAAAACATGGTGCACCGGTTATTGAACTTCCATTTTTCTATTTGGTTCTTTGTATATCTGTATTTTTACTTGGTTCAGGAAGATATAGCGTTAACGCTAAGTGATATTTTATTGTCTTTGTTGTAGAGTTATTATATATCTACAAGGGGCGGTAAGGTAAATGTTTAATAAATCAGAAGTAAGTAGAGTAGTTTGGTATAAATCATTTGGTTTTTCAATTTTATTTTGGTTTGTCCTTTTATCTTTAATCCCTTTACTTCTCATCTCATATGAGAGTTATATAGAGAGTGTTAAAGGCTTTAAAGAAGCAGCCTTTGAAGATCTTAAACATACAGCAAAATTAGAAAAGAAGTTTATAGATAATTGGTTTTATTATAGAGAAGTTGATCTGTCCACTTGGTCACAAACAAAAGCTAATACAGACTTTTTAACTCTACTTATTTCAGAGTTTAAAAAAAGTTCTAAAAGTTTAGATGAGTTTGTCAAAAGTGATGAGTACGCAGATACTATAAATAAAAACCAAGGTGATTTGCTAAAACTAACACAAAATTATGATTATATTTATGATCTGTTTTTGATTGATAATGATGGAAATATTTTATTTACTGTGGCTCAAGAAGATGACTTAGGTAAAAATCTACTAAATGGTTCGCACTCATCAACAAAATTTGCTTCTTCATTCTCTCAAACACTCAAAGATTCAAAACCTCACTTCTCGGATTTAGAGTTATACAAATCTTCAAATAATATGCTGACCGGGTTTTTAACAGCAGCTATGATTGATGATAGTGGCAATCAAATTGGTGTTTTAGCTGTAGAGTTAAAAGCGCAACATATATCTGCACTGCTTAATGACAGAGTAACTAAAACAAGTAACTACCTACTCAGTAAAGATGGACTTTTAATCAATGATATGGTTTCTAAAACTTTTAATTCTAAGGTTGAGACTTCTGTCCTTAGTGCGTGGTATGATAAGAACTTAGAAATTTCGAATAAGACAAACAAAGAAGAGATGATCCCCAATTATATAAATCCATTTTCTAATACTGTAATAGGTAAACATCACTATATAGATATATTAGGAGTTAAGTGGATACTCTTTAGTGAACTTAATGAAGATAGCATCTACACTATTGCAAATAAAGTTTTTAACAAAGCTTTTCTTTTCTTTTTAGTAACAATATTTTTTGTTTTAATAGTTTCATTTATAATATCTAGACGAATAGCAAAACCAATAAAATCTCTCTCAGATGCAAGCATGAAATTTTCTAATAGTAAAAAAGATATAAATCTAAATCTAAATTTCAGTGGAGAAATAGGGCAATTGGAGTCTGCATTTAAGGTTATGCTTGATTCTCTTAATAAAAATGAAGAGCAAATCAATTTTCAGACAATTCAAGCAAAAAAGACACTAAGAGAACTTAATGAGCAGAAATTTGCTTTAGATGCACACTCTATTGTAGCAACTACTAATGTAAAGGGTGATATTACATATGTAAATGATAAATTTATTGAAATAAGTGGTTACTCAAGAGAAGAGCTGATGGGCTCTAATCATAGAATAATAAACTCAGGAGTACATTCACATGCTTTTTGGGAAAAAATGTACTCTACTATAAGTCGTGGAGATATTTGGCATGATGAGGTTTGTAACCTTAGTAAAGATGGAAAGCAATATTGGGGTGATACTACAATAGTACCATTTATGGGTGAAAACAATAAACCAAATACTTATGTAGCAATTCGCACAAATATTACAGCTGCAAAAGAGTTAGAACTTGAACTAACAAAAGCAAATGAAGTAGCCGAGGATAGTGTTAAAGCAAAATCGGAATTTTTAGCAACAATGTCTCATGAGATTAGAACTCCAATGAATGGGGTTATTGGAATGCTTGGTTTATTAATGAAATCTAAGTTAGATAATACTCAAAAGCATCAGACTTCATTAGCTCAAAGTAGTGCAAAGGCACTGCTTAGTTTGATAAATGATATCTTAGACTTTTCTAAAGTTGAAGCTGGAAAAATGGAGTTAGAGCAAATTGATTTTAATATTCGTGATGAAATTGGTGGATTTGCCGAAGCTATTGCTGTGAAATCTCAGGAAAAAGATTTGGAACTAATTTTAGACCTCTCAGGAATAAAGCTTGATATTATAAATTCAGACCCTGGACGAATTCGACAGATACTCTTTAATATAGTAGGAAATGCTATAAAATTTACATCTAATGGCTTTATTTGCATAAGAGCAAATCTTAAAAAACAAAATGAAAAACAAGCAAGACTTATTTTTGAAATATCAGATACTGGAATAGGAATACCAAAAGAAAAAATAGATATATTATTTGACTCTTTTTCACAACTAGATGCCTCTACAACAAGAAAGTACGGAGGGACAGGTTTAGGTCTTGCAATAGTGAAAAAATTATGTAAAATGATGAATGGTACGGTTAATGTTGATAGCGAATATGGACAAGGAAGCAGATTTATAGTAGACATAGAAGTTGGGCTTAGTAAAAAGTCATCTTTAGTCAAACCTTCATTTTCTGTAGAGGGCAAAAAAGCTCTAATTGTAGACTCTTCTTCTTTAAACATTAGTGCTATACAAAATCAATTAGAGTCTTGGGGCATGAAAATATTTACAGCCATAAATGAAGAAAATGCATTGAAAATATTAAAGACAAAAGAACTTGATATATTATTTGTAGATATAAAGATGGATGAGTTTGGATCATTAATTCGCAAAGATGCAAGTTATGATAACTTAAAGCTTATTATGATGACTAGATTAATAGAGAGAGAAAACCTTCTAAAAGATGCTCATTCATGCTTTGATTTATTTATTCCAAAACCAGTAATTACAAAAGATCTATTTTATGCTTTAAATACTTTAAATGATAATACTTCTACATTTATTGAAACACAAGAAGAGCAAGAAGAATCATTAAATACTGATATTAATATTTTGTTGGTTGAGGACAATCTTACAAATCAACTTGTTGCAAATGGTGTATTGGGCTCTTTTGGTCTTAATGCAGACATAGCAAACAATGGTATTGAAGCCTTAGATGTTTTGAAAGATTCTGATAAAAAATATGACCTTATATTGATGGATTGTCAGATGCCAGAACTCGATGGTTACGATACCACAATAGCTATTAGAAATGAAGAAGCTGGTAAAGAGTATATAGAGATACCTATTATTGCAATGACAGCAAATGCAATGCAAGGTGACAAAGAAAAATGTGAACTTGCCGGAATGAATGACTATATTAGTAAACCTTTTGAATTCGAAATGCTAAAAAAAGTATTGAAAAGATGGAGTTTAGAATCTAAGAAAAATACTTTGGAAAAGGTATAAGATATGAAGTTAATAATCAAAGGAATTCTATTTTTCTTCTTGTCAATATTAATATTATTTTACAGTTTATATTATAAGTTGGATAATGGAATCACAGATAAGAAGATTATTCTTGGTCAATCATCAGCTATAACAGGTGCAGCATCTGATTTGGGTAAGTCTTTTCGTGATGGAGCATTAGCATACTTTGCTCATATAAACTTGGAATGTCCCCTATAAACTAGACAAACTTTAATTCAGTAATTTAGATAGAATAATACAAATGTGTTATGAGATTTAATAGGATTAAAAATGGCAAGA
>NZ_JADGFC010000058.1 GCF_016744025.1 Sulfurimonas sp. | reverse complement strand
TATTCATCAAAAAGAAGACCCGAACAACTCCAAGAAATTATCTTCAAAAAGTATATTTACAAGAGACAAACACTCAGTGATTTAGCAGAAGAATATTAAAGAAGTTCTAGATGGATTCAAAAGCAAATATTTGAATATGAACCAGAGATAAGAACTCATAAACCAAGAGAAATAGTTTTAGTATGTGATGCTACATTTTATGGCAAAAGAAAAGACAAACTGGGAACGCTTGTTTTCAAAGATAATATTACCAAAGAGATACTTTTATCAAAACATATTGAGAGTGAATTATCAGCTGATTACAAACAGTTACTAAATCAACTTCTAAAACTAGGCTATACAATACTATCAGTGACAATAGATGGTAAAAGAGGCTTACACAAGGTCTTTAAAGATTTTCCAATACAAATGTGTCACTTTCATCAAGCAAAAACAGTAAGAAGATATATAACAAAACGACCTAGATTACAAGCTGGAAAAGATTTGAAGACAATCATGTATCGACTTACTCAAACCAATGAAGTGAATTTCACTAAAAAGTTAGATGAATGGCATGATACGTATAAAGACTTTATAGAAGAAAAAAGTACAAATTTAGAAACAGGAAAATCATACTACACTCATTATAAAGTTAGAGCTGCTTGCAGAAGTCTAAGAGCAAATCTTCCTTATCTTTTAACTAGAAATAAGCATAAAGCTTTCAAGATTCCAAATACAACAAATACTTTAGATGGTGGAACTTTTTTTCCACTTAAAATACTCATTAAAATTCATAGAGGATTGAGTAAAAGTTTGAAGTTAAGAATGGTTGATGATTATCTTCTAAACTATAAGAAAAAATAATTATTTTATGAAAATTGGTTCCAATCTTGACACGTACTATTTAAAAACCAATACATATCCTGAAAGTTTTTCAAAAGACACTTATATCTCATTTAAACAATATTTTACTTTATCCTATAAGGATACTTCAACAACTGTTATTATCTATAGTAAACAATCAAAAGCTATAAAAAAAGAAGTAACTTTCAATCCATCTAAAGCTTTAGAAGTTGATAACAGAAAAGTTCAAATTTTAACTGAGATATCTTTAGAAATATACTGCCTATCAAACAGAGAATCTCATAAGCATATACAAAATAAATATTCTAATAATCCTCAAATAGATGCAAGATGGATTGAAGATTTGACATGGTGTAACAGGGAATACTTTTTTCGTGATGATTGAAGCACTAATAATTCAATAAGTAAAATTAAAATGAACTATTAGACTACTAAAGAATCTTCCTAGCGGTTAAAAATAGATAATCTTTCCCTGTTATGGTAACTCTATACTTTTTTTGTTGAGGATATTTTTTGCAGAAGTGTATATCTTTTAAAACCAAACTGAGTTCTGAAAATGCATAATTTGGTGCTTTTGCTCCGTAAATCATCTCGCTATCAATCCATCTACAATTTGGAAAACCAAGAATTATAGCTCCCCCTTTTTCTAAGTGGTTTTGATACAGAGACATAAATGTAGAGTTAAAGTTTATGTTTGAGCTTTGCAGAGTTCCAATGGATATTATAAGATCAAAATCTTGTAGTCCTAAATCCTCTAACGCATTTATGTCATGGCATCTAAAGTCTACATTTGAATTAGGGAAATCTTTTTTTGCATATTCTATCGCAGATGCAGAGTAGTCTATACCAAGAAACTCTTTTACCATAAACTCATCTTCACTAAGTAGTTCTTGTATAACTCTAAACTCATCACCTCTATTTACCCCAAGGTTTAAAACTCTTTTTTTGTTTTGGATATTTATAAATTTTAGAGCTTGTCTATAATGGTAAAGAAAACTAAATTGTGTTGTTTTATCTATAGTGAAAAACTCACTATCTACTCCATACTTTTCACTACTTTTGTCAGTTTTATGAAAAGAGCTATCTAGATTTAGTTTCTCAAATCTTAAAGTCAAACTATTGGCATCTATGTCACTTGGTGTTAGCATCTTCATAAAAAACATCTGTGCCAAATCAACAAAAGCTTTATAGCCTATACTCTCTAACTCATCTGTTGAAATTTTTAACTCAACTATCTCAGAAGCTTTAACTTCATGATTTTCAAACCACTCTAGTATATCTTTTGAACTCTTTTGTTTTAAATCTATCTTCATTTCCATATTCCCTCAAGTTTATAACTACAATAAGGACAAACTCCATTTTCATCAAGTTCATTATTCACAAATTGACCTATATTTCCACTTCTATTTATTACTCTTTTTTTACAGTTTGCACAGTATGTAGATTCAAAATCTTCATTATCAACATTACCTATATAAACATACTTGAGTCCCGCTTGTTGTGCTATTTTATATGCACGAACAAGTGTAGACTCAGGTGTTCTAGGAATATCTAACATCTTGTATGTCGGATGAAAAGCAGATAGATGCCAAGGTATAGAAGTATCAATACTAGCAATAAATCTTGCAATATCTCTAATCTCTTCATCGGAGTCATTCTTACCAGGAATAAGTAGAGTAGTTATCTCCACCCAAATTCCTTTTTCATGAGCGTACTTTAGAGTTTGTAGAACTGGTTTTAACCTTGCTCCACATATCTCTTTATAAAATTCATCACTGAAACTTTTTATATCTATGTTCATCGCATCTATGTATGGAGTAAGCAAATCTATAGCTTTATGGGTTTCATAACCACTTGTCACATAGATGTTTTTAAGTCCCTTTTCATGTGCTAGTTTAGCCGTATCGTAGGTGTACTCAAAAAAAACAATTGGTTCGTTGTAAGTGTATGATACCGAGCTAGAATTATTTTTTATAGCGAGGTCAACTATAGACTCAGAAGAGAGTTCTTGACCTGTAATTTTATTATCATTTTCTTTTGTATACTGAGATATTTCATGATTTTGACAAAAGCTACAAGAGAGATTGCAACCAACTGTTCCAAGAGAAAAAGTTTTAGTTTTTGGTAAAAAATGAAACATAGGCTTTTTCTCTACTGGATCAACATTTACAGCAGCAACTAGCCCATATACAAGAAGCCTAAGTTCTCCATTCTCTACCTTTCTAACACCACAGATGCCATACTCACCTTCACTAAGCACACAAGCTTGTGAACAGGCTTCACACATGATCTTTGTATTTTTTAGCTCTCTACTCAACCATGCTTTTTCTAACATTTTCTTATCCTTTTACAGGAAAGTTATTAAGTTAACTCTTCTTCAAGTACATCTTTTTTCTTTGTTCTAGATGTTTTAAAAATAATAAAGCCAGCTCCAAGTAAAACTAAAAGAGATAAAACTATCTCATATGTATAGTCTTTTTCTTCTTTCACATATGGAACAACTTTTTTTAGTTTTACAACTTTTTTTTCAATAATAACATCATCAGTTTTGATTTTTTCTTCTATTTTTTCTTCTATTTTTTCAATTTTTTCAACTACTTTAGTTTCTACTTCAATCGGTGCAAGCATCTCTTGGACTTCTACTTTACTAACAACTTCAGTCATTGTCATCTTTTTCCCATTGTCCAATACATAAGCATCACCATAATGTCTCTCTAGTGCTCTTAAAGTCCTTAGTAACTGTACATAGTTGCTAAATGGAGATAAAGATATTGCATTGTATTGTCCCATCTTTTTAAACTCTACTTCTATAGAGTTTTTATTTATAAGTTTTGAAAGTTTATCATCGCTAAGTATTTGACTATTGAGTCTTACAAGAGCATTTAAAGCATTATTTTCTTGTAAAAAACTTCCGACTATAATCTGCTTTTGACTTGAAAAAAGCATCGTTGTTAATATGGTTACTAAAAATATCAATTTCATTTTCATTCCTTAGAAGTAATTATAGTGTAAAATACTCTCAAAAAAGGAATATATATGATTGAAGTAACTATTTGGCACAACCCTAGATGTTCTAAATCTAGAGAAGCACTATCTATTTTAGAAGAAAGTGGATGTGAAAAGAATGTAGTAAGCTATCTTGAAATTACTCCCACAAAAGATGAGATTACAACTGCACTTACTATGCTAGGAATGAGCCCTAGAGAGCTTATGAGAACTAAAGAAGATATATACGTAGAATTAAAGCTCAAAGAAGAAAATGATTATGATGCTCTTGTAGATGCTATGGTTACAAATCCAAAACTGATTGAGAGACCTGTAATATTTAAAGAAGGACAAGCAATTATAGGAAGACCTACTTCTATTATTGCTAAATTTATAGCTAGTTAAAAGCTTACTTTTTAAGCTTTTAACATCTAAATACAATCACTAATTGAGTATGTGAAAGTCTTTGTAGTATCCATACTCTTTTACAAATACTTTATGTTATTATATTGCATGATTCACCTTAAAAAAATAATAAAAAATCATTTAAAATCTACAAACGAAGAAATATCACAAGCAATCGCTAGAGTAATAATTACACTTGCTATAACAGTATCTATGATTGTTTTTAACCTAATACAGACACAATATATTTATCTAATGAGCGTTTATTTTATTTTTTCAATTGTTCATCTTAAGATAACTTTCAAATATCCAGCCTTTAGAAAATGGCGTATTATTTTTACAATCTGGGCCGACATTACATTTACAACCCTTATGTTGTATTCTTTAAATGAAATTGGAACTTTCTTTTTCCCTCTTTATTTTTGGTATATTATGGGCAATGGTATGCGTTTTGGAAAGGCTTACCTTATAGTAGCCTCACTATACTCATTTTTCTCATTTTTTATTTTAATAAACACAAGTTTATACTGGTCAAGTAATCCATCTTTTGCTTATGCTATTTTATCTTCTCTATTTATCTTGCCCCTATTTTTTTACGTTCTTGTAAGTCGTTTACATGATGCACAAAAACAACTAAAAGACCAATTAGCAGAGTCTAAATATACAGCCTTATTTGACACATTAACAAGCATACCAAATCGTCACTACTTATTGCAAAAACTTTATAAATATGAAACACAAGAGATTCCTATTACACTTTTTTTTATAGACCTAGATGGTTTCAAATTAGTCAACGATACACTTGGACATTATGTAGGGGATGAAGTTCTTATTGAAGTAGCTAAAAGGTTAACTGACTTAACAGATGAAAATCATTTTGTAGCTAGGTTAGGCGGTGATGAATTTGCATATATACTAAAAAATAGTGATAAGGCCATGTATGTGGCCAAGAAAATGGGAAAAAATCAATATCACTACTCTTAGAAAAGAGTTAGTTAAAAACCGACTACTTAGCTTTTTCTACGAAAGTACAGTCACCACTTGAGTATGGACAAGTCTTTGCTATGCTCATTTCAAAGTGTTCTTCTTCTATACCTTCTTGCTTACGATCAAAGTGACGCATAGCTGCTCTAAAAGAAGTCAGTACCATATTTGCACTGTCTTGATGATCAGTTGAGATATGCTCTACTTGTTCACCCTCAGGTTTTGAGGTGTCTACCTTTGGTGGTGCAATATTTGCATAAGCTTCTTGAAGGTCTTGTTCTAGCCCAAGTACTGTAAGAAGTACATTTACTATCTCATCACCCTTTATCATCTCTGTTAAAAGTGAGCCAAGAGTAGCTGCATCTTGAGTTGCTGAGTTAGTTCCAAACTTTACATCAGTAATATGACTGCTGTCTCTTTTTATATACATAATCACGTAAGTTTTTGTTGCTTTATCAACACCAACACCTATGCCATCTGCATCTTCTAACTTGCCATAATTTTCCGGTTGCATCATATGTCTACCGATTTCTGCTTCTAATTTTGCTTGTTCTTTATCTTGAACTTCTTGCATATTTTCCACCTATATTTTTGGTGAGAGTTTTTCTATAATCACACCATTATCTTTAATAAATTTTGAAATAATTTCTGATTGAGTATGCTCATACTCTTTTGCATATACTATTCTTTTTATACCACTTGCAATAAGGTTTTTACTACACTCACTACAAGGTTCTAATGTTACAAAGATTGAAGCACCTTCTATAGAAATGCCTTCTCTTGCTGCCCAGATGATAGCATTCATCTCAGCGTGAATCTCATAAGTCTTTGACCACTCATGATGATCTTGTGTGTACACACCATTCCAATGATCACAACAGTTAGTAAAGCCTGCAGGTGTTCCGTTATAACCTGTGCTTAAAATTCTTCCGTCTTTTACAATAACTGCACCAACTTGCTTAGATACACACTTAGATGCAGTTGCAAGCTCTTTTGCAATATTTATAAAGTTTTCATCACTTAACATTTCTGATCATCTTTATATCTGCATTATGACGAAGTCTGGCGAAGTAATCACCTAGAACCTGTTCTCTTTGTTCAGCCATTATCATGTTTATAATCTGATTTTTCACACTATCTAAACCTGTATCTTTAGCAGATAACTTTTCTTTGACATAAAAGCTCACATAACCACCACTTCCATCTGGGATAGGAGGGGTAAAACTATTTAGTGCTGTTTTTTCTAAAAGAGATGCTAACTCAGGAGAGATTTTATCATAAGGAATTTCTTGTTCATTACTGGCAATCTGAGGAGAGTAAAACATTGGATTATCAATCTTTTCTTGAAGTTGTTGTTTATCTTTTGACTTGTAAATTGTAGCTTTATATCCGCTTGAGTGAACAAAAGAATCTTTGTGAGATTTGAAATATGCTTTGATATCATCTTCACTTGGTTCTGAGATGCCACTATATGCTATAGAAGAGTAAAGTTTTTGAGAAAGTAATCTATCTTTTATCTTCTCTTTTAACTCCTCAGAACTTAAACCATTTGAGTTTCTAACTGCTTCGTAAAATTTACTTACACTCAGATTATTTCGCTTAGCTGTTTTTTTGATATCATCATAAACTTCACCACTGCTAACAGATACTTTTCTCTCTTTTATCTCTTGCTTTTCAAGAGCTTTTCTTATCAAAGTATCTGTTGCTGTCTTAGAACTAACCTTTGCTGTTTGCATCTCTTTATTGATGTCATAAAGAGTTATAGCACTCCCTTTAACAACAACAGCTACTCCAGCTACTATTTCAGCGCTTAGTGTAGCAGTAAGCATAATAGTTAAAAATATTTTGTACATTAATTATCCTGTCAATTTAAAAGAAGTATTTTACCTCTTTTTAGCCAACAGTTGCCTAAAATAACTCTACAGTTCAGTAAGGACTAAATTTCTTCCAGATGCCTTTGCTTTTAAAAGAGCGTTATCTGCTCTTTTAAAAGTAAGGTTAGTATCTTCACCTAAAATATATTTAGTAAGACCGATAGATGTTGTTATATCTATGTTGTCACAAACTTTAGTTGTTTGAACATTTGCTCTTATTTTCTCGGCTATCATCTGAGCTTCTTCTAATCCAATATTTCTCAACATAATAACAAATTCTTCTCCACCCCATCTAGCGATAACATCGTTATCTCTAAGCGTTCCTTTTAAAGTAGTTGCTACATCTTTTAGTGCTTCATCTCCAACCTGATGACCATAAGTGTCATTGATAGATTTAAAATGGTCTATGTCTGCAATTAAAATAACAAAGTCAGTATCAGCTTTTCTCTGTTTTTTAGAGATAGTATTCATAAGTTGATCAAAATATCTACGATTATAAATTTGAGTAAGAGGGTCAGTGATATAAAGTTCTTCTATAAGTTTCTTATTTTCAATATCTTGGTAAACAGCATTAAACTCTATTAAAACTCCATCATCATCTAAGATAGGAGTTATCCTTGATTGAACCCATTTTTTATTACCAGTTGAAGTAAGGTTTTCAACTTCACCACTCCAAGATTTTTCATGTGTCACAGTATTCCATAACTCTTTATATAGTGAATTAGGAAGATTTCCACTTTTTAAAACAGAAGCTTTTTTACCTATAAGTTCATTTTTTTTGTATCCAAAAAATTCACAGAATAAACTACTTGTATCTGTTATCGTTCCATCTGGAGTTGTCTTCATAATCATAATATTTTTATCGATAATATCTTGATTATGCTCTAGTGTCTCATTTAACTCATTTACCTTTTCTATCTCTTTTACAAGTGAAAGTTTTGTTTCATGAAGTTCACTAATATTATAAATAGAAACCATAACTGTATTTTCTGTAGCTATATAAGGAGAAATAGTAACCTGTTGTTGCATTAGTTTTAAGGCAGTTTTAGTAACTTTATTTCGTACTATTGGAATAAAAATAGTGTTAGAGTTAGAGTCATAAAAAGTAGGTGTACTCAATCTAAGTGCTGTTCTTATTTTACGTTGTAAGATTTTATAATTAATTTTTGGAAAAAAATCCTTAAGACTTTTTCCAACTATTTCTTCGCTTGTAATCTGAGTATTTATACTTAACCATCTATTCCAGTAAGTTACAGTGAAATTCTCATCTATTACAAAGTGACCATTTTCTAAAGAGTTTAACAAAATCTCAGGAAATTTTAAATCATCCATTATGAATACAACTCTTCTATTTTTTTATCTATTAAATCTCTTAAACTGATAATAGCTTCATCTTTTGTAAGAATAAAAATATTTGCAGATATATTATGATCTTTAAATTCTAACTCTGTACTTACAACTATTATCTTTGAGTAAGTATTCACATCATCAGTATCTACAATATTTGCTGCTTGTAAAAAATTAGACGTTGGAGCAAAAAACTGAACTTCAACATTTAACTCTTCAGTTAAACGACTTATAATAGAAGATGTAACTATATTTGTTAGTTCCATAACGGCGTCAGTAATATCATCTTTTAAAGGTTTTTCTATGTCAAAGAGATGTGAACCCAAGTTATTTGAAGATTTTTCACTTATGATAAAAATACACTCTCCACCAAATTTTCCAGAAAAAAGCTGTTTCATAACATAATAGTTAGAATCTTTATCTATATTCTCAACTATAATATGATTTAATTCACTCATATCTTTAATAGATATTTTTGGTATATGCATAGTGCCAAAAGCGTCAAGAAGTTCAGCAACATGGGAAGTTGCCTGACCAACTGAAATATTCATAAACTCTTTTAAAACATCTATCTGATCTTCGTTAAAATTTATAGTATTCAAAAATTAATTGCCTTTTATACGATTAAATCATTAATGAAAATATTTTGCATTTTTTCATTATTTATTGGTTTAGGACACATATTTTTAGCCCCTAGCTTTAAAACTCTCTCTCTAGCTACCACTTGTATATCTGCACTTACAACTATTACTTGAGCGTCTGAGTCTATCTTCATTATCTCAACCAAAGCTTCATAACCATCCATTACAGGCATTGTTAAATCTAAGAAAACTACACGAGGTTTCTCTTTTTTAAATACTTCTATCGCTATAGCACCATTTTCTGCTTCAAAAAATTCTGTAGCCGGCTCAACATTTTTCACTGATTTTATGAGTGATAATCTTGCTAACTTTGAGTCATCTACAACTAATACTTTCAAATTTGCAAACTCCATTGTTAATCTTACTATATAACTATAATTGATAAATTTTATCATAAAAAACTTAATACTTAGATTTTTTTTTGTGATATATTTTAAAATCTAAAATAAGACGTTTTACCCGTCTTTAACAAAGATTTGTCTAAAATTCAACTAATAAAATAAAAGGCTTTTTCATGGTTGTTACACGTTTTGCTCCAAGCCCTACCGGCTATCTTCATATTGGTGGTTTAAGAACCGCTCTTTTTTCGTACCTTTGGGCTAAAAAAAATGGAGGAAAGTTTGTTCTTAGAATTGAGGATACTGATAAAGCTAGAAACTCGCAAGAGGCTACAGACGCTATTTTAAAAGCATTTCAATGGTTAGGTTTAAAGCACGATGGTGAGATAACTTATCAATCTAACAGAGATAAGATATATGCTAAACATATTAAACAACTTTTAGATGAAGGCAAAGCTTACAAATGTTATATGTCAAAAGAAGAACTTACAGAGCTTCGTGAGACTCAAATGGCAAATAAACAACGTACTAAGTACGATGGTAAATATCGTGACTTTGATGGAACTCCACCAGAGGGTGTTGATCCAGTTATACGTATAAAAGCACCTTTAACTGGAGAGATAATAGTTAAAGATGGAGTTAAAGGCGATGTTAGTTTTCAAGCTGAGGACATCTTAGATGACTTTGTAATTGCTAGAGCAGACGGTGCACCTACTTACAATTTTGTTGTAGCTATAGATGATCATCTAATGGGAATAAATGAAGTTATACGTGGAGATGATCATCTCTCTAACACTCCTAAACAAATAATAGTTTACGATGCACTTGGATGGGACTTACCAATGTTTAATCATGTTCCTATGATTCATAACTCTGCTGGAAAGAAACTATCTAAGCGTGATGGAGCTACAGATGTTATGGCTTACAAAGAGATGGGTTATACCCCTGCTGCACTACTAAACTTTTTAGTTCGTCTTGGTTGGAGTCATGGAGATCAAGAGATTTTTAGCATGGATGAGATGATTGAACTTTTCAATCCAAAAGATATAAATAAGTCTGCATCTATATACAATACTGAAAAGCTTGACTGGTTAAATGCTCATTATATAAAGAACTCTTCAAATAATGAACTAGCACAACTGCTTATTCAGTATGATCTTGTTCTAACTTCTCATGATAAAAAAGAGATTCTTTTAGATGCAATAAAAGAGCGTGCAAAAACTCTAAAAGAGATGGCAGAATTAGCTAAAGAGATACTTGCAACTCCTAGTTCTTATGATGAAAAAGCTGTTAAAAAAGCTTTCAAAGGTGATGCCATCGCTGTTATAAATGCTTTTGGAGCAAAACTAAGCACTTGTGAAGAGCTTCATCTTCCTAGTGATTACCACCACATAATGGAAAGTGTTGTAAACGAGATGGAAATAGGCTTTGGCAAAATTGGTCAACCTTTGCGCGTGGCACTTCTTGGAAAAATGGGCGGTCCAGGATTAGATGTAGTAATGGCAGTAATAGGAAAAGAAGAAACTATGCTTAGAGTTGCAAACGTTATAACTGCTAACTCTTAAAAGTTAAAATTACATATAAAAATAAGAAGCATATAAATCTATATCTGCTTCTTATTCACTTTTTTTAGACTAAAACACTCACTAAGTAAAACAACTTTTCATTATATATCTCTTTAATTGCTATTAAACTGTTGCATTTAGTAACAGAAATCAAAAAAGTCAAAATTATTTGACTTTTTTGTAAAATAAAAACATTTTTGTCAATCTCTTGATTATAATATATTATATAAGAAACTTAAGGAGATAAGTATGTTAAAGAGTAAATTGTTAAAAGGGATAGTTGCAGCCGCAGTAATTACTACATCGGGAGTAGCAGCAGAGTTCACACTTAAATTTAGTCACGTAGTTAGTGTTAATACACCAAAGGGTAAAGCAGCAGATTTCTTTGCAAAGAGATTAGAAGAGTTAAGTGACGGTAGAATTGATGTACAAGTTTATCCATCTTCTCAACTGTATAAAGATAGTGCAGCTTTAAAAGCTCTTAGATTAAATTCTATTCAAATGGCATCTCCGAGTTTTTCTAAATTTGGAAAACTTGTACCACAGTTAGCTATTTTTGATTTACCATTCCTATTTAAAGATATGGATCATTTACATAGAGTTCAAGATGGTGCAGTTGGTGACAAACTTAAAGCACTTGTAAATAAAAAAGGTTTTTATGCTTTAGCTTTTTGGGATAATCACTTTAAGCAACTTTCAACTTCAAAAGACAAGCCTCTTTTAGTTCCTGAAGATGCTAAAGGTCAAAAGTTTAGAATTATGAGTTCTAAAGTTCTTGAAGCACAATTTCATTCAATAGATGCAAACCCACAAATGATGCCGTTTTCTGAAGTTTATTCAGGTTTACAACAAGGTGTAATTGATGGTCAAGAAAATACTATCTCTAATATTTATACAAAAAAATTCCATGAAGTTCAAAAGAATTTAACTTTAACTAATCATGGATACTTAGGTTACCTAGTTGTAACTAGTAAAAAATTCTGGAACTCTCTTCCAAGTGACTTACAAGCAGATGTAACTCAAGCTATGAAAGAAGCAACTATAAAAGAAAGAGAATATGCTCAACAGTTAAACGATGAGCAATTAGAAAAAATCAAAGCATATGCTAAAAAGACAGGTAAACTTACTGTGCATACTTTAACTCCTGAGCAAATTGCTGCTTGGAAAAGTGCTGTTAGTAAAATTTATCCAAAATTCTATTCTAAAAAGAAAATTGGTGAAGATTTAATTAAAGCTACTCAAGCAACAAAATAGTTATGTTTAGTATTCTAGACAAAACTGTTGGCTTCATTAACCAATCTATCGCAGTATTCGGCATTAGTGCCGGTGTTGCTTTGGCTTTTGTTAATGTTGTAGCAAGATACCTTTTTGATGCTTCACTAACGTGGGCAGCAGAATTAACAGTATTTCTATTTTTATGGAGTGCTTTTTTTGGAGCAGCTTACTGTTTCAAAAAAGATGCTCATATCGCTGTAACAATTATTTTAGATATTGTACCTTCTTACATAGCAAAAGCTTTTTTAATCATTTCTCACATTATTACAATCGGCTTTTTATTAGCTGTTTCGTATTATGGTTATGAATATATATTGTTTGTTATAGAAATAGAAGAGATGTCTATTGACTTAGAAATACCTATGTGGATTCCATATTTGGTTATTCCTATTTCATTTTTATTTGGTGCATTTAGAGTTTCTGAGAAATTATATGAAATTATAATAACTCCTCACGATAAAGTTGTTCAAGAAAGCGAGGCAGAAATGTATGTTAGTAGTATTGGTGAATGTACTTTAGACCAGATAGAAAAAAAAGAGCATATCAAAGATATTGTTGATACTGTAAATAGAAAAACTGGGGGTATGCTGTGACTAGTATTGGTTTACTCTTTTTAATATTTCTAGTTTTAATGATAATTGGTTCTCCAATAGCTATTGCTTTGGGAGCGAGTACATTTACAGCATTGATGGTTTTTACTGATATTTCACCTATTGAAATTTCTTCTATGATGTTTGAGAAAGTTGAACATTATTCACTGATGGCCATCCCTATGTTTATCTTAGCGGGTAATCTACTATCAAAAGGTAGTTCAGCCACGAGGATTATAGAATTTGCTAAGTCATGTGTTGGTCACCTTCCTGGTGGGCTTCCTATCTCAGCTATTTTTGCTTCTATTATTTTTGCTGCTGTATCTGGTTCTTCTCCTGCAACTGTTGTTGCTATTGGATCAATCATGTTCGGTGCAATTATGCAAGCTGGATATCCTAAAAAATATGCAGTTGGTACTATTGCAACTGCTGGTTCATTAGGTATTTTAATTCCGCCTTCAATCGTTATGATTGTTTATGGAGTTACTGCTGAAGTTTCTATCGGTAAGCTTTTTATGGCTGGTGTTGTTCCAGGTATCATGCTTGGTATTATGATGATGCTTGTTACTTATATCGGTGCAGTTCGCTTAGGTTTTAAGAGAACCGAGCCACAACCATGGTCAGTAAGACTTTCTAAAATGAAAGATGCTACTTGGGGACTAATGACAATTGTTATTGTTATCGGTGGTATTTACGGTGGTATCTTTACACCAACAGAAGCTGCGGCTGTTGCTGCTGTATGGGCACTTTTTGTTTCTTTAGTTATTTATAAAGATATAAAAATGGCAGAGTTATATACTACAGTTTTAGATTCGGCTAAAACATCTGCAATGATTATGTTTATAATCGCAAATGCAATGCTTTTTGCTCACTTTTTAACTATAGAGAATATACCTCAAATGATTACGGAAACTTTAATCGAAGCAAACGTTGATAAGTATATGTTCTTACTTTTAGTAAATGCTTTACTAATCCTTGCTGGTTCATTTATGGAACCATCTGCGATTATTATGATTATGGTTCCTCTGCTTCTTCCAGTAGCAGTTGCTCTTGGAATCAATCCGATTCACTTCGGTATAGTTTTAACGGTAAATATGGAACTTGGAATGGTATCCCCACCTGTTGGGCTGAACCTCTTTGTGACCAGTGGTTTAACAGGTATGTCTATTAAAGATGTTATTGTTGCTACATTACCTTGGACACTAACTATTTTTGTTGGTCTTATATTAGTTACATATATTCCAGCTATTTCTTTATGGTTACCAAACCTTATGTTTGGAACTCCGTAGATTATAAATTTAGTTTAAACACACTCTTAGATTTTCTAAGGGTGTACTTCTCATACCACCCATTTGACAAAAACTGGAATGTCCCCTATAAACTAGACAAACTTTAATTCAGTAATTTAGATAGAATAATATAAATGTGTTATGAGATTTAATAGGATTAAAAATGGCAAGAGTAGTTTATAGCGAAGAGTTCAGAATAGAAGCGGTCAAACAAGTTACAAAAAATGGTTA
>NZ_JADGFC010000208.1 GCF_016744025.1 Sulfurimonas sp. | reverse complement strand
ATACAAAACTCCGTATGAAGTGTTTTTCAGTGAAATGAGTAAAAGATTAGCTAGCTAATTTAGGTGGAAATTGCACTTGTTGTTGGAATTGGCGTTATTAAATCTTAATAATAAAGAATTTACAAGGAGATATATATTGAAAATAAGTTTGTAAAAGTGTTTAAAGTAGGGGGAATATAAATTGTAAGTGGTGACCCCGAGGAGAATTGAACTCCTGTGACATGGATGAAAACCATGGATCCTAACCGCTAGACGACGGGGCCACTTAAGTCAGCTTTTTAACTGAGCCGAAATTATATAGATCTATCACTTAATAAATCCTTAAATTTTTAAAGCTCAGTAAAACTTACTTATAATTATTCGTAGAAACCTCTAAGTGCTCTAATAATAACAGCATTTTTAGAGATGCTTTCAGCTTTTGCATTGTCATTTACTAAGTCATATAGATCTAAAGGAAGAGATATAGAGAATGTTTTAGTCTCTACTTTTCTTTTTTTAGAAATCATAGCAGTAACACTAGTTAAAAGCTCGATGATTTTCTTAGTATCAATAGGTTTTTGAATAAAACTATTGACACCAACTTCAATAGACTCAGAAATCTTCTCAATATCATTACTTGCAGAAATTACAATAATAATTTGAGTAGGGTTAATCTCACGAAGTCTACGAGACAATTCAATCCCGTCCATTCCAGCCATTACTATATCAACAAAAACAACGTCAGATTTAACTCTGTTATATGTGTTTAGTGCTTCTTCGCCATTAAAACATGAGAAAACATCAGAAAAAAAGTTTTTAAATGTTGAACTAAGAAGTTCATTTGTTACTTTTTCGTCTTCAACAATCATTGCTGTCAATTTTTTAGTCTGTCCAGTTAACTGAACTAAATCAATATTTGCCATATTAATTCCTTTGTGTTAAATATTGACATATTATACAGCGTTTTTGGTAACAAATGAAGTACTTTTTCAATTTAAAAAAACAAAAAAAGCACAATATCGCCTAAAACAGGGAATTTATGTCAGTTTTGTAAATTGTTGTAAATCATTAAATTTATTTTTGTTAAATAGGTAACAGCTAACTAAATATCATATGTCTTAAATTTTTCAAGCCATTGTGTATCAGGTTCTTTAGATTCTTCTTTTTGATTTAGTAGAGAATCTATGATATTAACCAATGTATTCTCATCCATAAATTCTAATAAATTTGGATCTATACTCGTAGTATTTTCATTGTCATAAGAATTTAAAAGATTTTGTATATCTTCTATTAATTGTTCTTTTCTTGTATTCATATATTATTACTCCATGCGCTATCGAATTTCATATCTTTAAATTGTATATCGTTTGTAAGTTTAACAAGTCCAACTTTTTTCATAATTAACTTTGCTTTTTTCGGCCAAGTCTTTCTATAGTTAAAAGAGTGAGGGTGTCCACCTATCTTTGATATGAACTCTATATTAACTTCTTTCGTAAATAATATATCTACCCCATGCTTATCAACTAGCTTATTTAACCAAATTCTAGCTTCTTTAAAAACCTTAACTTTTGAACTATTAATAATCCATCTAGTTGCAAAATCATCTAAACAGGCCTTATTTGCCTTTTCTTTCATTGTTTTATCATAAGTAAGTAGTGTAATATTTTCTGTTGTCCCTGCATATGGGGCAGGTCTATAGTCTATCTTTAAGCTTTTTGGTCTTTTCTTCCATGTTAAATCATCTTTAGAATGTTTTTTAATTTCATTTGGATCAAATAGTACGCTTTTTTTTGATTTAGAGTAGGGTAGATATAATCTTGGAAGTTCTTTATCACCTTTAAAAGCTCCCAAACTAAGGATATTACCTGTGATTTGAGCTACATACCCTCTACCATATCCAGATTCTAATCCTGCAATGGCAAGTATAGCTGCAGGAGGAAGTTTATACTTTTTAGCAACTTCTATAGCTTCTAAAGAGTTTGCTTTATAAAACTCTTTAACGTGAGCATATTTTCTAAAGCTAAATTCATTTGCATTAAGAGCAGATATTGTCATAGTAAGTAATAAGATAAGAATAGATTTATTTAATAGCATATTGTCCATAATCCAGTAGTAAGATGTATATTGGTTAACATAAGTTATCTAAACTACTTTTGATGTCTATCATATTGAACTTCTTTATTTATATAATTTATTATTTTTGAATTTCGATTATACAATTATCTTTCTAATTTCACAAATAATAAATTATATAAATATACGCAATGCAGTAGTCTCATTATTATTTATTTTCCTTTTTAATCTAATTAATAATGATTAATTTATCGCCTTTACCATGCATATCACTTGTTATATGCCCTTCTATTCGATAAGGTTCGTATATAAATCCATATTTTTTTGTTATTGTTTCAGGTGTTCCAAGAATAGGAAAAAAATCTTTTTTATCTTTATGTAATTGATACATCGTCATATTGTGTGCTAAGTCAATAATTTCACCAGAATCAACTGTAATCCAAGCATGAAATTTTTTTGGAGTATTTGTGTCTCGATAAATAGATATTGCGTCTTTTAGGTATGTTGCTTTATCTGCTACCTGATACAAGTTTTTTTCATTTTTATAAAGTGCCCCAATTGTAAGAAAAAGATATTTTGAGTTATTTATAATTTGTCCAATTTCTTCAAGGTTTAGGTTGTGAATATTTCCGCAACTTCCTTCAGGATAAATTTTTAAATATTTTTTCATAAGAGCTAGCATTCTATTCTCAATATTTTGCTTCGTTTTTTTATTTATATTTGAAAAGTATTTGGAATGACTTAACTGTGGTAAAGATACTATAATGGTTCCCTTTTTCAAGACCAGTAAAACAAGTTTTCTTATTTCACCTCTTTACGATACCAGTGGTAAC
>NZ_JADGFC010000207.1 GCF_016744025.1 Sulfurimonas sp. | reverse complement strand
GATTTAAAGCTAACACCTGGTTTAAAAATCTTGATATAGTTTTATTGATAATTTTACTATCTGCTTTTATTTTTTCCATTAGTCTATCATCATGTACACGACCTAAAGCTTGACTTCCAGACCCTTCACTTGAAGAGCTTAGATTTCCACCTACTATAAACTCATTTATCTTTTTATCTATATAATTGATAGATTTTTCAAAGTCCACCTTTGAACCAAATTTTAAAGTATCAATATCCATATCTTTTTGAAACATACCAATACTTGTAGATTTTAGTTCCATCATAGCACCAAAAAGTTCATCTGCTTTTTTAGTATCACTTAAATCATCTACTTTTATAATAAGTGGTGGAACTGCTGCTTTATCAAAATACTCTAAATTTAGAGTGATAATAGTATGTTTTAAAATCGCACTCCATAAAAGTTTATAAGCTATAGAACTATTTTGAAGTTTTGAGTTATCGACTTTGTGTTGATGGATGATAAGTCTATTTTTATCTATTGTATCAATATATGATTTTTTTTCATCACTATTATTAAAGTATAGTTTTGAAACACCTTTTAAAATCTCTTCATTTAAAAGTGTTGGCATAATAGCTTTATGTGATATTGGTAATATTAGATTGTCTTGGATTTCATATACAATATTTGACATACTAATTCCAAAATACATATCATTTGCTATAGATTTTAATAAATCTTCCATATCAAAATTTTCTAAAACTTTATCAATTATGATTTTTTCTTTTGGAGTAGATTCAATAGCAAAAGGTAAAGATAACAAAGCATCTTTTCTAGTTTCAAGTTTACCACTTATATTTAAATCACAATTTAAAACTTTTTGATATATTCCCATAAGCTGATTTAAATCGTTTGATAATATAGCAGCTTTTACCACACTAAAATTTAGAAGTTTTGCTTCATTTTCATTTGTTATATCTAGTTTTATATTTCTTCCAAGTGTTGGCTTGAATTTATCTAATATTTTGTTGAAACTTTTCATAAACATTCTTTTATCCTTTTTTTGTTTTATAAACCGTGTTTAAATTATGTTTAACTCGGCACACAACTGTTTAACTATTTTTATATGATACATAATACTCATTTGTCTTTTTTTAGCTATATTTGCTAAGTCTAAGGCTTTTGCGATTACTAAAAACTTTATTAACAATCTTATAATCTACCCTACCATTACTTTTTAAGTTTCTATAAGCCATTTCAAGGGCATCTAGCAAGTCATCATGTGGTGCTTTTGGATATGTCATCAACTCTTCAAGTAGTAGATCATCGTTTTCATTTATCACTATAGTATTATCTTTGATAAGTGGAGCAAGGCTATTTAATCTTAACTCTTTGTTTACTGTATTTCTATACTCTTTGACATTAAGGAATATTCCTAACTTTGAAGCTTCCTTTTTTAGTACATCTTTGAAAAACTCTTGATAAGCTACAGTTTCAACACTCATAACAGTACGAGCTAATGAATCATATTTTACATATAACTTTATAATTTTAGGTATAAGATTGACAGGACTTGTTTTATATCCATTTACTAAGGCATAAAATCTTTTATCTTCATCTTTATATCCTAAAACAGCAATAGCAAAATAATCTCCATTCTTTTTACCCATTGCAGGATCTAAAGCTATACTATACATATCACATTTAGGCATATCTTTATAAGTTTTATATCCACCAAATAAAATATCATCAGCACTTACAGGTATGTTTTGTCTCTCTTGTATAAATGAAGCTTTATCTTCTTGGTACTCATCATGTATCTCTTCAATATCTAACTTTGGATTGTCTAAAGTCCAATTTTTATAAGTATCAGCAAACTCTCTAACTAATGGAAAGTTTTGATAATAAACACCTTTTAGTTTTGTCAATCTAGTTAATACACTATCAAAATGTAAAATAGTACCAGGGATTATGATGTTGTAATGCTTAGTTAAACTTGGTAATTTTCGTATAGCTTTTTTATACCAATTTTCTAACTTATCTCTATATGCTTTACTTAAAACATTCTCATCATTTTCAAAGTCATCTAAGATTATTAAATCTGGTCGCCATGATAAAAAGACAATACCTCTTATTTTTACACCAGCACCAAAGCTTTGTATTTTCATAAGATGATCATCTACTAAAAGAACTATATCTTGAATTCTATTGTTTTGTACAACGATATTAAAGTCAAACTTTAGATTTTCATTATCTTCTAATTCAGTTCTTATAAACTCTAAAATATCATCACTTAAACCTTGTGATGCAGATATGATAACTATAAATCTTCTATTTTTACGAGCAGTTTCCCACAAACTATAAAGCTTTGATATAGTTGTAGTTTTAGCAGCTCCCCTATATGCTGTAAATATAATTACCTTATATTCTTTGGTTAAAGTATCTATATTATTATGTATATAATCTCTAAAATAACTACTTTCTTTTTTGACATTTTCAATATGATGTGAAAAATATGTTTTGATAAAATAAAAAAAATCTTTTTTAGCTCGTTTAATTCTAGCATTTTTATTGCCATCAGTTAATCGTGGAAGTGCTTTTAAAAGTAGTTTTAATTCATTTATCTCATTCTTATGCATCTTTGAGTAAATCCTCTAAAATTCTATCTGCATTATCTGCTAAGAATTGAGCCACTTGTTGCTGCTTTAATTCAATACTTAAATTTGCTAACTTAGTGATAACCTCTTTTATAATTTGTGTCTTTTTAACTTTTACATCAGTTTTATTATCAGGTATTTTTAACTTATAATAAGTTCGTGCAAAGCTTTCAAGTTTTAAAAGTTTCTTTTCAATATCACTTTCAGCCAATTCAATAAGTGTCTTATCAAACTCTTTTATTAAAACAGATAAAAATACTTTCTCTTTATCT
>NZ_JADGFC010000057.1 GCF_016744025.1 Sulfurimonas sp. | reverse complement strand
ATAACTGTGTCTTCTTTTTGGATTGTAGAACATTTCTATATATTCAAATATTTTAGATGCTGCAATTTTTCTGGTATCAAATATCTTTTTTCTGACAAGTATAATGGTTCCCTTTTTCAAGACCAGTAAAACAAGTTTTCTTATTTCACCTCTTTAGACTTAATTAAAAAAACATTGAACCTATGTTATATAAACCAGATAATTGTAACATAGGTTTGCATCTATGTTACAAAAACCGTATAATTCAGACATATAAAAAAAGGTACTAAAACTAAAATGCCCAACTCAAACATATTAATATACCAAAGTGAAGATGGACAAACAAAAATTCAAACTCGTTTAGAGGATGAGACTGTTTGGCTTACTCAAGCTCAACTCGGTGAACTATTTCAAAAGTCAAAATCTACTATTAGTGAACATATAAAAAATATATTTGAAGATGAAGAACTACTAGAAAATCAAGTTGTTCGGAATCTCCAAACAACTGCGAATGATGATAAAAACTACAATACCAATTTTTACAACCTTGACATGATTATATCTGTAGGATATAGAGTTCGATCTGCACAAGGTACTAAATTCCGTCAATGGGCGACCTCAAGACTTAAAGAGTACATAGTAAAAGGTTTTACTATGAATGATGAACTCCTAAAAGAAGCAGGTGGTGGAACTTATTTTGAAGAACTATTAACAAGAATCAGGGATATACGAAGTAGTGAAAAAGTATTTTGGAGAAAAGTTCTTGATGTTTACTCAACTAGTATTGATTATGATTCAAAAGCTGAGACTTCGATACTGTTCTTTCAAAATATCCAAAATAAGATGCACTGGGCTGCACATGGGAATACTGCTGCTGAGATAATTTACAAAAGAGCAGACAGCTCAAAAGAGAATATGGGTCTTTTATCTTTTAAAGGTGAAAAACCACTAAAAAAAGAAATTGAAACAGCAAAAAATTATCTTAATGAAGATGAGTTAAACATATTAAATCGTATGGTTACAGCTTACTTAGAGATTGCAGAAATACAAGCTATGAACCAAGTACCAATGCATATGAAAGATTGGTTAGGGAGAATTGATGATTTTTTAAAAATGACTGGAAAAGATATACTAACTTATGCAGGAACTATCAGTCACAATCAAGCTATGAAAAAAGCGACTGCAGAGTATGAAAAGTATAAAGAACAAACTAAAAATTCTCTTTCAAATGTAGAAAAAGATTTTATTAAAACTATTGACATAACTGCCAAGAAGTTAAAATAAAATACTCACCATAAGGAGTCCAAAATGCTTAGACCTAAGAACAAAGATGAACTACTAGAATTTAGTAATACTAACTTCAATAAAATGTTTGAGTTAATAGAATCATTTGGTGAAAACGAAGTAAAAAATGGCAAGATACCTTTTGAAGATAGAGACAAAAATATAAGAGATATTTTAGCTCATCTTCATCATTGGCACTTAATGGTTTTAAAATGGTATAAGGTGGGTATGAGTGGTGAAAAACCAGATATGCCAGCTTCCGGTTATACTTGGAAAACCGTACCAGAACTAAATCAAGTTATATGGGAAAAGTATCAAACTTTTAGTTATGATGATATAAATAAACTTATTAAAAATTCATTTTTAGAAGTTCAAAAACTAATAAACCAGCATACAAATGATGAGTTGTTCCAAAAGAAAAAGTACAAATGGACAGGAACAACATCTATTGGTTCATACTTAACCTCAGGAACATCTAGTCATTATGATTGGGCTATGAAAAAACTAAAAAAATACAAAAAAGCGATTAAATGAAATCATTAAGCATATTCGGCACAAGTTCAGATGCTGGAAAATCAACTCTTTCCTTTGCCATCACTTACCTACTTGCGTCTCGTGGCATCTCTGTTGCTCCTTTTAAAGCTCAGAATGTTTCTAATAATTCTCAAGTTACAGATGCAGGTGGTGAGATTGCTATTCCTCAGTATTTTGCGGCGGAAGCAATTGGGCTTAAGACTACTCCTGATATGAACCCTATTTTATTAAAGTCAGGTGGCAAGTCAAAAGCACATATGATTATAAATGGTAAGAATGTTGGTAACAAAAACGTTTGGTCTTACTATAGAGATATTGATAAACTAAAACCTCATGTCAAACGTGCATTTAATAATCTTAGCAAAAACTATGAGTGCATAGTAGCTGAGGGAGCAGGTAGTCCAGTTGAGTTAAACTTGATGAGCAAAGACCTCTCTAACATTTATATAGCGGATGAGTTTAACACTAAAATCATCTTAGTTGCAGATATTCAAAGAGGTGGTGTCTTTGCATCTATCTATGGTGTTTACAATCTTCTACCAAAAAAACTTCGTAAAAATGTTATCGGTGTTGTTGTGAACAAATTTCAAGGAGACATGACACTCTTTGATGAGGGCGTGAAAATTATAGAGAAGAAATTTAAGATTCCTGTTCTTGGGGTTGTGCCATATAAGCCTTTTAATCTTGGCTTTGAAGATAGTGCATCTATCATGAACTATGTCCAAGATACTAAAGATGCAAAGGTAAAAGTCGGAGTTATAAAACTTCCTCATATTAGTAACTTCACAGACTTTGAACCTTTAGTAGTTGACAAAGAAGTAGAACTTTCTTTCATCTCAAACGCTGAAGATATGGCAAATTGTGACTTAGTTATTATTCCTGGAAGTAAAAGAGTTGTGGATGATTTACTTTGGTTACGTGAACGTGGGTTCGAGAAAGGTCTTAAGTCTAAAGATACAAAAGTAGTAGCTATCTGTGGTGGTTATGAGATGATGTTTGAAAAGATTTTAGATCCTTTAAAAATAGAGTCAGATGCAGAGTTAACTTTAGGATTTGGACGACTTAAGGGTGAGATAACTTTTCAAAAAGAAAAGATTGTAAAAAAAGGAACATATAGAATCTTCAAACATGTTGTTGATGGATATGAGGTTCATAATGGCATCGCAAACAAAAGAAGTAAGGTAAAGAAAAATCTTTACGCAACTTTCATCCATGGTCTTTTTGATAGTGATGAGATAAGAGAGCTTATCTTTAAAGAGATAAACCAAAACTACAAAGGTTACAATTTTAAAGAGTTCAAATCACAAGCCATAAAAGAGTTTGCATCTCATATAGATGAACATATAAATATGCATAAAATTCTTAACTTGTTAGATAACTAATAATTATAAATTAGTCTTTTTAATATAGTTTATATTAAGATACTGCAAATTTATGGGGGGACATACATTTGATATCCAAAATAATTCCTAAAACAGGTAAGAATCATTATCGTTTTGTTTTGACTATGGTTTTAGTACTACTAAGTCTTGTAGTACTAACTATATCCTTATTGGTTACTGCTTATTTTCAGTTGAGTGAGATTCATAAAGAGTTTGATTCTTCAGCAAAAGATACTCTAGCATATAAACAAAACTTTTTATATTCACAAACTAATAACTTAACAAATTATTTCACTGCCGTAGAGAAAACTTTAGAATTTGAAAGTTTTTTACAAGGTAATAGTCACTCAGAAGAACATGTACAAAGTATTATGATGGCTATGTCATACTCTAATCCAAATATCATGCAGTTTAGGTTTCTTGACAAACTAGGACATGAAAAAATTAGGATTGATAAAAAAAATATCGCTGGCACACCATATAAACTAACAAAAGATAATCTTCAAGACAAGTCTAAAAGATACTATTTTACTGAGACAAAAAACATTGGTGAAGGTAAGGTATGGTTTTCTAAAATTGATCTAAATATGGAACATGGAAAAATTGTTGAACCGATAATTCCAACACTTAGAGTTGCTAAAGCATATTATGTTGATGGTGAGTTTAAAGGTATTCTAATCATAAATATCTTTATGAAAAATATTCTAGATGAAATAATGAAGTCAGAACTCTTCAATATTGCGATTATTGACAAAGACTTTTATTTGCTTTCAAATAATCTTGATAGATACAATGCACAATGGACAAGATACTTAAATAAAGAAAAAGAGAAAAAATATACAATAAACAATAATACTGATAACTTTCTTTTAGAATTAATATTTAAAAAGAAAAACTCTACTCTTAATATATCCGATATTATTAAAAATAATGAGGGTCTTAAAATAGTTATAGAAGAAAAGAGTGAAAAAATCATTGAATATGCTAAAAGTATAATTAACTACATGATGCTAATGGGATTAATAGTTTTTGTAATATCCTTTCCTATTGCCATTCTTCTCTCACGTAATCCATTGAAATTACATGAAGAATTAGAAAAATCTAGAGATAATTTAAAAAAACAACTAGACATTATCGATAGATATGTATATATGTCAATAACTGATTTAGATGGCAATATTACAGATGTAAGTACAGCTTTTGCTAGACTTTCTGGTTACTCAAAAGATGAACTTATAGGAATGAACCATCTCTTTTTAATGCATCCAAATACTCCACCATCTGTGTATGAAGATATGTGGAATAATATACGTTCTGGTAAAGACTGGTCATCTACTCTAAAAAATATTTCTAAAAATGGTAAAAAGTATTGGGTAAAGAAGCATGTATCTCCTATACTAAAAGAGCAAAAAATCTCAGGATTTACCGCTATTAGAGAGGATATTACTGCTCAAAAAGCTATTGAGAAGATAGCTATGAAAGATGAACTTACTGGGGCATATAATCGCCGTTTTTTAAATATAGTATTTACGAAAGAACTAAATCGTGCAAAACGTAAAGATAATCTTTTTTCTATAGCAATGTTTGATATAGACTACTTTAAAAACTTTAACGATACATATGGGCATATAAAAGGTGATGAAGCCTTGCAAGATGTAGTTACTTGCGTTAATGAAGAACTCCAAAGAGGAGGAGATTACCTTTTTAGAGTTGGTGGAGAAGAGTTTATCATTATTTATTCGGAAATGAAGAGTTTTGAAGAAGCTAAAGAGTTTTCATCTAAAATTGTTAAAAAAGTTGAAAATATGCATTTGAGTCATAAAACAAGTGAATGTAGTGATCATCTAACTATATCTTTAGGACTTTTAACTATTACAACTCAATGTACTATGGATGAGAAGAAAATATCACAGCACATTGATGAACTACTTTATAGTGCTAAATATGCTGGACGAAATCAACTTGTTGCTCTAAAGTGTTAATATAAAACTAATGATTAATATTTTTATTGCTCTTTTTGCCTACATTATCGACAGACTCTTTGGAGAGTTTAACTTTATCAAACACCCTATTATAATAATAGGTGATTTTATATCATTTTTCCAAAAAAGATATTACCAGAACAGTGTACTTAGAGGTTTGTTACTTGTTTTGTTTGTTTTAGGTTTGGTTAGTTTTATCTCTATTGGCATCTATCTTTGTCTAAGTACGCTAAATGAGACTCTAAACATAGTTATATCTTCATTTATAGCCTCTATGTTTTTAGCTCATAGAATGCTTTATGACTCAGTAAAAGAAGTTTTAGTTAGTCAAAACAAAAGAGAAGCTATATATATGTTAGTATCACGTGATGTGAAGCAAATGAGTGATAGTGATATCTACAAAGCATCTATAGAAACCTATGCAGAGAACCTAAGCGATGGAGTCATCGCACCACTCTTTTATCTTCTGCTTTTTGGACTTCCAGGCATCATTATATATAAGTCCATAAACACAATGGATTCTATGGTTGGATATAGAAATGAAAAGTATGAGAACTACGGAAAAGTCGCAGCAATACTTGATGACATAGTTAACTATATTCCAGCAAGATTTACTGCTATGTTGATTATGTTTATTTTTCAACAAAAAAATATCTTTTCTTTTTACAAAAATGGTAAAAAACATGACTCACCAAATGCAGGTCATCCTATTACTGCGATGGCTTTAGGATTGAATATCTCTCTTGGTGGAGACACTTTTTACTTTGGAGAGTTAAAAAAGAAACCATACTTTGGAACTGGCAAAAAAGAGATAGAAAAAGAAGATGTTAAAAAGTCTCTCTCCATTAGAAGTAAGATAGATGCAACCTTAAGTATTTTGTTAATTATTCTTGGAATATTTATACAAGCTTTATAAGAATGATGTTAAACAATATTATTAACAACTATAAATATCACCAATTATAACTATAGATAATTTCTTTTACATAAGAGAACGATAGTCACAGTAAATAGAATAATTGTCGCAATATAAGTTAACAAAAATAAAGGAAATCTTAGTAATTCTTCTGCTATAATCTTTCGTTAAACTATTAGTAGGAATTTATCATGCTCAATACAGTCAAGTCTAAAGTAATAACTTCAATCATCGCGCTAAGTGTCATCGGTCTTTTCGGAATAATGTACTATCTATCTAGTACTCTTCAACAATTATCAGAAAAAACTGTTCAAAAGTCGATGACTATGCTGAGTGAGTCAATCTTTCAGACAATGACTGGAAGTATGATGATGGGGGATCCTGCTGTTGTTCAAGATGCATATAAAGAAGCAAGAAAGATAGAAGGAATAGAAAGCCTTGCTATTGCACAATCAAAAGCTGTTATAGAAGTATACTCTCCAGGGCAAGCATTTACTAACGACCCCGTTCTAAGAGAAGTTTTAAATTCCAAAAAAACTAAAGTTATAGAAACTAATGAAAACAATCACCATACTATTCGTCTTATTAAGCCTATGATTGCTGAAGCGAAATGTATGGCATGTCATTATAATGCCAAAGAGGGTCAAGTACTTGGGGCAATGGACTTAGTAATGTCTCTTGACAAAAGCGATGCTTATAATGAAGCTACAGAAGCTACTCTACTTATATTCTTAATCATCGGTACTATCCTTTTCACTATTGGTGCAAGTGTATTTTTTACAAAAGAAATATTCACTCCTCTTTCAAACTTAAAAGAACGTATCTCTTCTTTAGTAGGTGGAGACAAAGACTTAACTAAAAGATTAGAGCATAAACATGACAATGAATTTGGGGATGCTGCAAAAGAAGTAAATAAGTTTATTGAAATGATTCAAGGGACTGTAAATGAAGTAAAATCTTTAGGTCATGAAAATAAAGCTATTGCATCTGAGATTGAGCTATCTAGTCATGTTATCCGTAAAAGCACAGCTCAAGAACGTGAAATAGTTGCTTCAACTACAAAGAAAAGTGTTTCTATCAAAGAACTTCTAATAGAAAATATGCGAGCTTCTGAAGAGACACAGAAAAATGTTAAAGAAGCGCACAATGAGCTTACTACAGCAAAAGCTTCACTTTCTGAACTAAGTAGTGAAGTAAACTCTTTTGTTGAAACTGAAAATGAGTTATCAGGCGAATTAACAGATTTAAAAAATGATGCTGACCAAGTTAAAGAAGTTTTAAATGTTATCAAAGACATTGCAGAACAAACTAACCTTCTTGCTCTTAATGCTGCTATTGAAGCTGCTCGTGCAGGTGAGCATGGACGTGGATTTGCAGTTGTTGCAGATGAAGTAAGAAAACTTGCTGAGAGAACTCAAAAATCTTTAACAGAGATAGATATCAGCGTAAGTACTATTGTTCAGTCTATAAATGGTGTAAGTGATAAGATGCACCAAAATGCTAAAAACATTGAGAGCTTACTAAGCATATCTGATGAAGTGGAAGCAAAAATTAGTACTACTTCAGATACTATAAACAACTCTACAATAGTGGCTGACAAATCAGCAAAAGACACTATTGAGATTTCATCTAATATCGAAGATATCATAGAAGATATCAGTAAGATAGATGTACTTTCAACTGCTAATAATACAAGTATCTTAAGTATTGGTGATGACTTAGAAAAACTAGTATCTGTTGCTCGTTCACTTCAATCTACGATAGACGAATTTAAAAGTTAGAAACAACAAGCTAGAAGGAGAGTTCGAATCTCTCCTTCTCCACCATTGAAGACCTATTTTACGGACTTTCAAACACCTTTTTCAAAAACAAATAATTTCTTGCCTACCCTTACTTATAAATAGATATCGACCTATCAAATTCAACATTAAATTTATCAATGTAACTTACATACACATCATAAACCATCTGAGCATTACTATGACCCAATAACTGTGCTAGTTGTACAGGTGTAATTAAATTTTTATAAAGCATATTAGTTGCATATGTATGTCTACAATTATAAGGTCTTCTATATTCTAAACCTAACTCTTTTAAAGTAGGTCTCCAATATCGCTCTACGAACACAGTAGTATCCCTATAAGACTTTTTATACTGAGTAATGAACAAATACTCATTATCATGTTTTTCATAGAGTTTAATGATGTATGGCATTAGTAGTTCTAGAATTGGAAGCTCCCTTTTACTACCTTCCGTTTTAGGTGTACTTTCCCCAAATCTTGACCTAGTTCTTTGAACTGTAATAGTTTGTTTCTCAAAATTTATATCACTCTTCTTAAGTCCTATTATTTCGCCTGAACGCATACCCGTATAAAAGGCAATAGCAAGATAGAAACGATAATTATCAACCTTTGCAAGATTCATAATATTTTGAACTTCATCAGAGTTAAAAGGTTTTATTTTGGCTTTATCAAAACTAGGTGGTTTTATATGTCTAGTTGGCAATTTATCAATGACTTCATCATAAAGAGCTTCTTTAAAAATACCATTTAAAACGCTGATATAAGTTCTCTTAGATTTACCGCCAACATCTCTAATATCATAGAGCCACTTTTTAACTGTACTCGGTTTAATAGTTGATATATCTAAATCACCAAAAGTAGGATTTAATCTATCCCTAACAATATTAGAATATTTGTCAAAAGTAGAGAACTTTAATTCTTCTTCTTTAAATTCTAAAAATAGTTTTGAGTAGTAGTTAAATTTAGTCATTATTAAACCTCTTTTTTACTGCTCAAGCAATTGGTACCATTAGGCAATAAGTTAGATAATCTAAACATATCTCCCTTAATAACTTTTTTTGCCTCTCTAGTAGGTTTAAGAGATAATAAAATTTTCTCTAAAGCATTTTTGTATTTAAAATAATTTCTACATTCATCAGAACAATAAGTTTTAGGTTTACCAGCAGTATAAGGATTGAAAGTATTTCCACAGATTGGACAATTCATTTTAAAATACCTCTACAGCTTCATAGCTATCTGATGGTTTCATCCGCTCACCCACAATTAAACTTCTGTCAATCATCAAGTTATGTGTTACTGCATAGTGTGCAGGGTTTACACTATTAATATCTATGCTCTCAAAGTATTGTATTAATTGAAAGTCTTTCATTTAATAAGGTTTTTTATCTGTTTTTAGCATGAGGCTATCTATTGAGAGAGGGGCTTTATCTTCTTTAGTACGTTTCTTATTCTTTTTGTGTAGATTGATTAGAGCGTGATTATGAATAATAAACTCTTCATCATCCATTATCATCTGTAAAGGCTTTTTAATCTCTTCTTGTTGATATATAGGCTCAAATTCACCCTCTAAGTAAGTATGGTCTGTGTCAACATACTTTTCATACCAATTAATAGGCTTTGGAACATAGATAGTGCCGAATTCATTTTCAATTAAAGCGATTTTTTTAGTATCTGAATATTTATATACACAGATATCATTTGATTCATATTTCTTTGTTAAATCAATGAGGCTATACATGCCGTTTAGCTTTCTGTAAACCTCTAAAGATACAAATGTACGAGAAGTATAAAAGCGTGATATACCATGATACAAGTACCATAGAGTAAGATTAGTTACTTTGTCCGTATCGTCTCTTAAATCATCAAGAGTTTTTAGTACATATTTCATTAAATAAGATACGGGTTTATTTACATTAGTCTCAATATCTCCAAGAGGTGCGGGATAACATCTTTCAAGTGATTTTACTATTGAGTCAACTTTATCATGTGGCACATATAAACTCATGTGTATGTGTGGTGTACCATCTTTGTGTGGTTCTATAACTCTAAAGAAACATCTATCATCTTTGTTTATTTTTCTGTAGCTTCTTTCATTGAATAAACCAACTGATAATAATCTAGATAGTTCTTTAGAAGCATTACGAGGAGTGTACTTGTCTATCGTTTGACTAAAGTCTAAGTCAGGCTCTATAAAAGGGATATTTTGAATAACATGAGCGTTAATAAAATCATATTTTAATTTAGATGGTTTAGTCGTTACTTTGATGTATTTACGTCCACCAAACTTTTTATTAAAAACCATAGTTTTATCATCCCTAGATTTTTGTTTCATAGGGTGCCATTTAGAGGGTAGAGTAAGAGTGAAAAATATGTTTTTTAGGTTCTTTTCTTTTGCATAATCATGCATACACCATGCACGATGTTGTAACTCTGCAATGTATCTATCTGAATTCATATAACTGTTACTTACAAAGTCAGCAAAAGGAACCATTTTATTATCTAACTGTATTCCATTACTTCTCATAAACTCTTTATTAAACTTTAGTTTTTTAAGAGCTTTGTCCGTTTGATAATTTGATAATCCGTAGTTGTTCATGTTGTCACTCCATTTTTTAATTTTAAATCGTGTACGATAACTTTTTATAGATAGCCAAGGGTCGTCGCGTAGCTCCTCCCGTTCCGACTCCGTCGTTCACTCCTCACTAAGGCGTTCGTCGCTCCCACTGAAGTCTCCACTCTTTATAAAATTACTATTATTAGTTAATATAGAACTACTCTTAACTTCTTTCTTCTTACGTTGAAATAGAGGACTAAGAAAAGTAGTTTTAAAGCTTTTGGGAACTATGTATATATAATCAGTAAGTTTTGCTAATGTTTTTTTTGAGAGTATTTTTTCAAAGGGTTCTAAGGTGTATACCTCTGTTTTTATCTCTGAGTAAAATAATTCAATCTTAAACTTAATGACTAAGGTTTTAAAGTAGTTCAATGATATTTGATTGTTTTTATAGTTTGTATCAGCGTTCCAACAATATTGTCTATTGCATTTAATAGATAAGAGGAAAGTATCTTTGCTTATAGTGCTAATAGGCTTTATTAAATGGTTTTGAGGAGGTCTTTTATCAATTGTATTAGTAAGACTAGCTTCGTTACTCTCAAGCTCAGGAGATATTCTATATTGTAGAAATTTATACAAACCAATCATAGCAACAATAGCGACTAATGAAAGAAAAATAAACTTATATATAATCTTCTTTGGTTTATCTACTTCACCAGACTTATATAAATCATAGATATCTGTAGATGCAGTTAAAGTGTTAGAACCAAACTTACTATCTTTAGAAAAGGGAATCTCAGAATAGTGTATATATCTAAGCTTATTAGATTTTAACTGTTTGCTTTGCGGTTGAGCTACATAGTAAATCTCTGTATGAACTAGATAATCAGCATTTATCTGTCTAGGTCCTTGAGCAATGATTACTATTCTTATTTTAAAGTGACCATGATAAGCTAACCACCAAGATATGACATCATCATACTTTTTCATGTAAAGAGCTGCTTCATCTATTACAATCAAACAATCATTTATATTATGATAATTAGCGTAGGTATTAAGCTCTTCATCACCCTTATCATCTAAAGCCATAGAGTACATTTTTTCTAAATGAATATAAAAATCTTTCCAAACTAATCTATAAGCAGTTGAGGGATTTTCACTATCAACTATTTTAAAATGTTCGTTTATTTCATCAAATGCAAATCCGCCAATATTAGTTAGTATGTTCTTATATTTAGGCTTTGCACCATCTTTTATATATTCTTTATGAATTAGGTCTACAGCTCTGTAACTTTTACCCGTTCTAGGTTTACCAAAGAAAAAATCAATCATCATTGTCCTCCTGAAAATCTTTTATGTCAAAAGCACCTGGTGTTTTTACTTGTATCTTTTTGCCGTTAAAGCCCTCATGCTCTATCTTGTTAAAAAAGTCTTTGTTATATTGTGCTTGTATCTTAGATAAGAGACCTAGTTCTTTTTGAAGTTGTGAAAGCTTTTCACTATTGTTTATAATATAGGGAGTTAAGATGATTACTAAATTATCTTGTTCTTTTGAAGTTGATGTACTGCTAAATAAGAAATCACCAATAAGAGGAATGTCTCCAAGTAGAGGAATTTGTGAGCGAGACTCTAAAGTATAGCTTTTAACTAATCCACCAATTATGATATTTTCGCCATGTCTTAAAATAGTTTGTGTTTTTACTTCTTGCTTAGATGTTACAGGTTGACCAGTTGCATTATTACTTCCATCATCTGTAACATTCTCTAATAGTATTGATACTTCTAAACTTACTTTATCAGACTCAGAAACACAAGGAGTAATTTTTAAAGTTAAACCTACCTCAGTTCTATTGTATGAACTCGTTACAAGAAGAAGAAACAGAGCCACTAATAACAGAAATAGTCTTTCCTACATATATTGAGGACTCTTTATTGTTTAAACAAAGGATAGAGGGATTAGATATTGTTTTACTTGCTCCATTAGTTTGCAGAAATGCTAAAGAAGCACCAAGAGCAAGACCGCCCGTCATAGAAGATGATAAGGCATTTGCTAAAACCCCTTGATATGCAGAACCACCAAAGTTAGAACTAAAAGAGAGTAAGCCACCACTAGATAAAAGAGAAGCACCATCAAACCCATATTTTATGCCTAAGTCCTCAGAGTCTTTTTTATTTATATCTATGATACGAGCTTCAACATATACTTGATACTTTTCTTTGTCTAACTCTTTTATAAGTGGTTCAAGAGCTTTTATAACATGAGATACTCCAACAACTATAATAGAATTAATATCTTCACTCATTGAGATATTAGGCTTAAGGGCTTCATCACTAAACTTTTGATTTTTGATAATCTCACTAAGAGCTTTAAAGACGTCCTCAGCCTTAGAGTTTTTTAGATTAAACACTTTTAATGTTTCATTATTTGAAGAAGCAATATCAAACTTTTTAATAAGATTTTTCATTACTAAGATATTTGATTTTTTAGCAATAACGATAATAGAGTTTAAATCCTCATGAAGTAAGATTTTTACCTTATCAGAGTCTAGGGAAGCATTAAAAAGGAGTTTAGAACTCTCTTGCAAGTAAGTTAGAAGTGCTTTAGCTTTTATATGTTTAATCTCATACATATAAACATCATTATTAAGCTTGATATCTATCTTTTTAATTATCTGTTTAATGACTTTTATATTCTTTGGATAGTCGCTAATAAGTATCATGTTAGAGCTTTTGATAGTTGTAAGAGTGGAAGAGGTTAAACTTTTAAGCTTAGAGGCGATGATATCAACATCATTATTCATTACTTGTATAAGCTCAGAGACTATAAAAGAGTTATTATTTAAACTACCTTTATAATTAGCTTCTATCTTAACAGCATTTGATATCTTGATAACTTCATAGATAGAACCATTTTTTATAAGTGTAAAGTTCTTTGATTTTAAAACAGAAGATAAGATATCTAGTAGTTCATCATCATATATCTCTACATTACTAACTAAGTTAACTTGACCCTCAATAGTATCAGTTACTAAGATATTTTTATTAGTTAACTTTGAAACTATCTTTATAAACTCATTTATTTGTAAATTAGAAAAGTTTACATTTACAAGACTCTTAGCACTTAGGTTAAATACTAAAATTAAAACTATAAATAAATATCTAAACATTTGTCACTCCTATGTTTTAAATTACGACCTTACAAAGGCTAGTACTTGTTTCACTCCAAACCCTGCTAATACGATAGTTAGATACAAAGATATACCATCTAGCACACCAAAATAAGAGGCTAGGGCTAAGAGAGAGTTATTAATAATATAACCGCTTACAAGGCTTTTAAAATAAGATATTGCTAATGCAATAAGAGCAGTAAAAAGAGAAAACATCATCATCTTAGCTACAAAGGGGTGCTTTATAATAAAAGAGATAATAGAAGCTAAGGCAGTTAGACCAGCGAGTAAGAAAGGCATATTAAACAGTCCTTATTATAGTTGCAAAACCAGCTAAGGCACTAAAGAATAAGATTAAAGCTCTAATAGCTTCTATTGGTACATCATTTAGCATTGATGGTTCAAAAAATGTAACAGTACGACCGTAAACAGTTACACTATATGTTTGAAGAGAACTAGCACTTACATTTTCTAAACCAAAAAGATTACTTTCAAAGGTGTTTCCAAAAGTACCCGATACATCGTTTTGAAAATCGCCGAATTGAGACGAACCATCATCACTTAAATCTAAACCACTAAAAGGATTATCTCCAACTAAACCATTGTTTAAATTATCATTTAAGTTAGTTAAATTATTATTTACATTACTTAATTTTGAGTTAATTTTATTTAACTCAGTATTGTTTTTTAATGCAATAGAGTTCAAACTTTTCCCATAACTATTTGATGTTTTTAAAGCTGTATTTATATCAATTAAATTTTTATTCATAAGAGTTTGTTTCGATAGTGATTTATTTAATGTGTCATTTGAAGTATCTAAATTTGATTTTATATCTTTAGAAGAAGCAAGTAAATTATTATTAGTTTCATTGATTTTTTCTAAACTTTTGTCAATTAAATCTGCTTTATCTTTTAAATCTGATAAATGTTTATTAGTTGTATTTGAAGCAGATAAAAGAGCTTGATTATCAGAAGAAGTAGTATTTAAATCAACATTATTATTCATAGTTGTATCATTATTTTCTGAATTTGAATTATTTGGTAAATCTTCTATAGGTTTTAAAAAACAATAAGCTACATTAGGACAAGTTAATGAGCTTGGAACATCATAAATAGCTTTTGTATAAGTAATACCATCAACCTGGAATGTCCCCTATAAACTAGACAATTACTAAACCAGTAAAAACCTACATTTTTGAAGACTTTAAATTATACCTTCTTTCAAACTCATTTGGTGAAA
>NZ_JADGFC010000056.1 GCF_016744025.1 Sulfurimonas sp. | reverse complement strand
CCCTAGGAGACAAAAACTGTTACCACTGGTATCGTAAAGAGGTGAAATAAGAAAACTTGTTTTACTGGTCTTGAAAAAGGGAACCATTATACTTTTTTAATCAATAAACTCTACTACTTCATCAAAGGGAAGTCTTTGTTGAGTTGATTGCTCATTTATTCTATACCCAAGTGGGATTGCCATTGATAATCTATACTTACTTTTATCAATATTTAAAATATCTTCAACCTGATTTTTGTCAAAACCTTCTATAGGACAAGAGTCAATACCTTTTATAGCTGCTGCACTCATTATATTGGCACCTGCAAATGCAGTTTGTTTAGCTGTCCATGCAAATATATTTTCATCACTACTTAAAGTATCTGCTAAATGATCTGCATATAACTTTAGATAAAAATCCAACTTATCTTGTGGCATTTCACGTCTTGCAAACCTTTTTTCAGGTAAACCTGATTCTGGTTTTACAGACTCTATTCCGGCTAAGACAATTACTAAATGAGAGCAAGAAGTAATTTGAACCTGATCCCAACAAGCAGGTCTAAGTTTAGCTTTTAAATCTTCATTTGTTATAACCAGAAATTTCCAAGCTTCCATACCAAATGATGAAGGAGATCTTCTTCCTGCTTCCATGATATATCTAATATCTTCATCAGATATCTTTTTAGTATCATCAAACAATTTACATGCGTGTCTAAATCCTAATGACTCTTCAAATGTCTTTTCCATAATCTTTTCCTTTATTAGTTGTTTTTAAAATTTTTCTCTAACAATTTTGTAAACTTCTCTAACTCACTATCCATATCCAAGTCACCTTTAAATATATCATGAACAGAGTAAGTCTCTAAAGGCTCAGCTCCACAAAATTGAAATGTTTTATGTGTAGCAATATTTGCTTCATCAAGTGATAATCCATCAAAGAAACCATCTTTATCAGAAAATTCACTTATTGGGCAGTTGTATGTTAGCGAAAGCATGTACTTTGTACCTTGCAGCAATCCACCACTACCATAGCGTTTTGTTGCATCACTTCTAGTTCTGCCATCATTTATATATATGCCATTATGATCACCAGCAGAAAAAACTTCATCTATATATTTTTTAGTAATCCAAGGAACACCCATCCAATAAACAGGAAATTGAAATAAAATATAATCCGCCCAAACAAACTTTTGTACTTCTTCTTTAGCGTCATAGTCACTTTCAACTATACTATGCTTTACATTAAAAGCATTTTTTTCAAAAAATTCTGATGCAGAGTTTATATACAGATTCGTTAAATTTCCCTCTGCAACTTCATCATATTTTTGATGTCCATTTATTATTAGTACATTTTTCACAAGTGCCCCTTTTATGCTTTTTCTAAAATATTTACTATTGCATCTACGGTATACATTTCACCAATACCCCACATAGATGCAGTTGCATTTGCATTTATAGCTAATTCAACTATGCCATCTCTTGGAATATTTACATCTGCTAGACTTACTGGTGCTCCTATTTTAGCAAACCATTCTTCAAGTTTTTCTATTCCTTTGCTAGAGTCTTCTTCATTGAATATCTCTTTAGCAAATCTTTTGAACTGCTTAGGGTTTTGGTTTTCATACCATTTCATCCAAGCTGGAATCACTACAGAAAGACCAGCACCATGAGCTACATTGTATAGAGCAGATAATGAATGTTCTATCATATGATTTGGAAAGCTTCCACCTTCTGTTCCAGCAGGAGTTAGTCCATTAAGTGCTTGAATAGCAATCCATGCAAACTCAGCTCTTGCTTCATAATCATTAGGATTTTCAAGTAGTACTTCTGTAGTCTCCATTACAGTTTTTATAATTGATTCTACAATTCTAGAGTTGAAATTTGGATGTAATGTTGCTGTAAAATAAACCTCAATAGAGTGTGCGATAATATCAACTGCTGAATAGACAAGATACTCTCTTGAAACTGTTGCCATTAACTCTGGGTTAACTACAGAAACTACTGGATTTATAAGTATAGATGCAATAGCATATTTTTGTTTCGTTTCATCATTCATAACTACAGCATTTCCATTCATCTCACTTGCAGTTGCAGCAAGTGTCATTACAGTAAATACGGGAAGTGCTTCAGTTATTTCTGCTTTATGTATGAAAAAGTCCCAAACATCTCCATCATACTTTGCTCCAGCCGCAATTGCTTTAGCAGAATCTGCAACTGAACCACCACCAACGCCAAGAACAGCTTGAATTTTTTTCTCTTTAATAATTTTAATACCGTCATTAACTCTACTTAAAAGAGGATTACTAACTACACCGTCTAACTCTTCATAAGAGATGCCATTAGTTTTTAAAGATGCAATGATTTTTTCATATAATCCATTTTTTTTGATACTACCTGAGCCATAGACAAGTAAAATACTCTCTATATTTGCTTCTTTAATATACTGACCTATATTATTTTCTTTTTCTCTGCCAAACTCTATTTTTGTTGGATTGTGATACATAAAATCATTCATACTTTTTTATCCTTATTTAATTAATTTTGGAAATTATATACATAATGAACTTAATTGTTCCTTACGATATTTTAGGTAAGCAATGGAGTTAATTATACTTTATGCTATAATTCCAAATAAGGAATATTATGTATTATGTAAATGACAAAGAATTTAAATGCTCAGTTGGAGTAACTTTAGATATTTTTAATGATAAGTGGAAGATGAGTGTTATATGGCATCTACTAGAAAGCGATAAAAGATTTAAAGAACTTCATGAAGATATATCTGAGATAACTCAAAAAACTTTAACAGTAAAACTAAAAGAGTTAGAGAGTAAAAAAATTATTAACAGAGAAGTTTTTCCAGTTGTACCACCTAAAGTTGTCTATTCTTTAACTCCTATTGGCAAAGAACTAAGACCTGTTCTAGAGAGTATGTTTAACTGGGGTATAGATTATGTTCAAGAGTGTGGAACTATATCTGGTGAAAATGCATGTGAAATGAAGTTATTTAAAAGATAATGGAAAATTTTGCACTTATATTTGTAGCCATTTTTCTTGGTTACGCACTGAGTAGACATAATGACTTTGCTAAAGAGACACCGATAATACTTAATCAGTTTATCATTTACATCTCACTTCCAGCAATGGCTCTATTAGAAATACCAAGGTTGAGTTTATCTTTTGATGTACTTATTCCTGTTATTGTAGCTTGGATTGCAATAGGTTTTAGTGCCATCGCTATTTTACTTATCTCTAAATTTTTTAAATTTACTAGAGAAGTAACTGGTTCTTTGATGCTTGTAGGTGTTCTAGGTAATACTTCTTTTGTAGGAATCCCTGTTATGCAAGCTTATTTTGGTGATTCATCTATTCCTTATGTCTTAATGTATGACCTATTAGGATCTTTCATCGTACTCTCAACTTATGGTACTTTTATCTCTGTATATTATTCAAGTGCAGAGAATATAGATGTTAAAGCAATTGCAAAAAAGATGCTGACTTTCCCACCATTTTTATCATTAATGGTCGCACTATTATTTATAGGAACTACTTTTAATCCTGTAGTAATTAGTGTATTGTCAGCTTTTTCAAGTACTATTGTTCCTTTGGCATTAGTTGCAGTAGGATTTCAACTCAGATTTAAACTACCAAAAGAAGATATAAAGCCATTTTTTAGTGCCTTAGGTGTTAAACTAATCTTTGCACCAATTGTTGCTATAGTAGTTGTTTATCTTTTTTCATGGGAGAATGACGCAGCTTTAATTTCTATTATGGAGTCTGGAATGGGGCCGATGATATCAGCTGGAGCAGTTGCATCTATGGCAGGCTTAGCACCAAGGCTAAGTTCGGCCATAGTTGGATATGGAATACTTATATCATTTTTTACAACATGGATTTTATTTAAAGTTATAATGTAAAAAAGAGCTATTAGAGCTTGTGTAAGGCTAGCTCTTTTTCTAAATATGCACCTGTATAACTACCATTTTCTTCATGAGAATTAGCCAGATCTTCAGGTGAACCTTCAGCAATGATTAGACCACCGCCAGAACCACCTTCAGGACCCATATCTATAACCCAATCAGCATTTTTAATCATATCTAGATTATGCTCGATAATAAGCACAGAATTTCCAAGTTCTACAAAGTGATGAAGAACTTTTGTAAGTCTATCAACATCAGCAAAGTGAAGTCCAGTTGTTGGCTCATCTAGGATATAAAGAGTTTTTCCTGTATCTTTACGGCTTAACTCTTTACTTAGTTTGATTCTTTGTGCCTCACCACCTGATAGTGTTACGGCATTTTGACCAAGAGATATATAACCAAGACCTACATCAACAAGAGTTTTCATCTTTTGGTGTATTTTTGGGATAGGTTTAAAAAATTCAAAGGCTTCATCTACGCTCATATTAAGAACATCAGATATAGTTTTACCCTTGTAAAATACTTCTAAAGTTTGTTGATTATATCTTGTACCATGACAGGTATCACACTTAACCATAATATCTGGAAGAAAGTGCATCTCTATCTTTATCTCGCCTTCACCCTGACACTTCTCACATCTACCACCTTTAACATTAAAGCTAAATCTTGAAGTAGTATAACCACGAATTTGTGACTCTTTAGTTTGAGAAAAAAGATTTCTTATCTCATCCATTACACCAGTATAAGTTGCAGGATTAGATCTTGGTGTTCTACCAATAGGACTTTGATCAAGATAAATAACCTTATCTACATTTTCAAGTCCTGTAATTTCTACACCGGCAACTTTATTTACTTTTCTTGCATGGTTTAGCAACTCTCTTGCAGTTGGAAGAAGAGTTTGTAACATCAAAGAACTTTTTCCACTTCCACTTACACCTGTAATACAAACAAAGTTATTTAGTGGAATTTTGGCACTTAAATTTTCTATATTATTTATACTTACATTTTTTATTTCTATATATTTATCTTGTGAACGTCTGTAAAAGTATTCTATCTTCTTTCTTCCATATAGATAATCAGCAGTCAGTGTTTTAGCTTTTTTGAGCTTATCTAATGTTCCACTAAAGACAACATCACCACCAAATTTACCTGCACCAGCACCAATATCTACAATAAAGTCGGCATTTTCTATAGTCTCTTTATCATGCTCAACAACAATAACGCTGTTACCTTTTTCTTGAAGACTTCTAAGAGTACGAATAAGCTTTAAAGTATCTCTTTCATGCAGACCAATACTTGGCTCATCTAAAACATACAATACTCCAGTAAGACCACTACCAATCTGAGATGCTATACGAATTCTTTGAGCTTCACCACCACTAATACTTCTAGCATCTCGACCAAGTGTAATATAACCAAGTCCAACATCAAATAAGAAATATAATCTTTCTCTAATCTCATTTAAAATAGGCTGTGCTACTTGAGAATTTTGAGCATCTAAGTATGAAAAGTTATCTTCATTTGCAAACCATTCGTAAGTTTTACCTATTGGCATCTCTAAAAGTTCAGATATACCTTTTTGCCCTACTCTAACTGCTAAAGATTCAAGTTTTAGTCTATTTGAATTACAAACATTACAAGTTTTTTCACTCATATAATCAGCTAATTCTTTTTCATCTTTGAACATATCGTAAGCTATTTTGACAATTCCAGGCCACATTCTTTTTACTTCGTGATTTTTCCAAAGAAAACTTACTTCTTCTATACCACCGTGTAAAATAGCTTTTTTCTGATGTTCTGGAAGATCTGAGTAAGGAACGGTGATATCAATTTTATTGTAAGCACAGAAGCCTTTTAAAAATGTAAAGTAGTAACCTTTGTTAAATCCGTAAACAATTTTTACAGCACCCTTCTCTACCGAGAGGTCTATATCTATAATTTTATCTTGATCAAGTGCGTAACGTAGACCAAGACCATCACATTCACTACAAGCACCCTTAGGTGAATTAAAAGAAAATGACAGAGGTTCAAGCGGATCAAAACTTATCTTACAGTCAAAACAAGCATTGTGTTCACTATAATGAATTTGAGATACATTTAAATCCATCTCTTTATGATTTAAAATATCTATCTCTAACTCACCATAACTCTCTTTTAAAGCTTTTTCAACATCTGCTGCAATACGTTCTTTATTTTCAGGTTTAACAACAACTCTATCTATAACAACTTTAATAGTATGCTTTTTAGTCTTACTAAGTTCTATCTCTTCATCAAGTCTTACCATAACGCCGTCTATCATAGCTCTTACGTAACCCTTGTGAACAAGAGACTCTAGCATATCTGCATATGAACCTTTCTTTTCACGAACTAGTGGAGCTAGAAGTACAAGTTTTGCACCCTCTGGAAGTTTTGCAACTTCACCGATTATATCAGATGCAAACATCTGAGAAATTACTTTTTTACATTTGTGACAGTGTTGAACACCAACACGAGCATATAAAAGTCTAAAGTAGTCATATATCTCAGTAATAGTTCCTACCGTAGAACGCGGATTTTTAGAAGTAGTCTTTTGATCAATTGCAATAGCTGGAGTAAGTCCTTCTATTTTATCTACATCAGGTTTTCCTACACGATCAAGGAACTGTCTTGCATAAGATGAAAGGGACTCCATATAACGTCTCTGACCCTCTGCATAGAGAGTATCAAATGCCAGTGTTGACTTACCACTTCCACTAATACCAGTCATTACAACTAGTTCATTCTTTGGAATTGTTAAACTTATATTTTTTAAATTATTTTCTCTTGCACCAGTTATTGTTATTACATCTTTTTTTTTCATTTAAACCTCTAAACAAATATTCTTTGAACTAAATACATCACTACTAGGAAATAAAAACCTACTAATAGTCTTCTTTGTAAAATTGCATTGACTTTATCTTTTAAGTAAATACCAAAATAAACTCCAACTAAAGAAGCTATTCCTATAATAACTCCACTTTCATAATCTATATGTCCCAATCTAGCATGTGAAATAAAACCTGCTATTGATGAAAAAACCACAAAAAATAGACCAGCAGAGATTGCTTTTTTTAGTGGAACATTTAAAAAACCCACTAAAATAGGGACTAGAACAATACTCCCACCAACACCTATAGTCATGCTTATAGCACCTAATAAAAGACCTGTGATAAATAGTAGCGGTTTACTTACCTCTCTTTGTGTCTTTTCTTCTTTAGTCTTAAAAAAGAGTCTAAGAAGCGCAAAAAATGCAAAACCTAAAAATATCATTTCTAGTGTTTCATCATTTAAGCTAGATGCAATGTTGCCACTAAGCAATGCTCCAATAAAGCCACCAATACCTATTGTAGTTATCATAGCAACATCAAGTGTGCCTTTTTTATTGTTAAGATAACTACCAAAAACAGAGCTAAAAACCATCTGTACAACCGTGATTCCTATTGCTATTTTTGTGTCATATCCAAGTAGGAGAAGTAGAGGAACTAATATTGTTCCACCACCAATACCAAAAAAGCCTGATACTATTCCAACAATGACACCAAGTAACATCAATTCAATCATAAATCACCACTAAAACTTTTCGCGGATTATACTCCTACTAGGCTTTATAGTTGATTTATTACTCACACTTTAATTTTGCTTTGAGATTGAATGAAGTATAATCAAGTCAATAAAGGGTATATATGTTAAAAACTATAATTCAAGCCTCAGAAAACTTTTGTATTCATCAAATTAGAGAAGCACATATTGTTAATGACGGTATTAATGAAAAGAGAACGTTTATTGCTTATATAGATATAAATACTCAAGATGGCAAAAAATATAGAGTTTATATTGCATCTGATACAAGCTTTATGCAAAGAGTTTCAAAGCTTTTTTTAGAAGAAGATGAGAGTGATGAGGAGACTTTAATAGATATGACATTAGAGACTACAAACCTTATTGTTGGAAGTGCTAAAGTAATTGCTGAGGAAGCTGATGAGAATACATATAATATCAATACTCCTCACTTTGAAAAAATAGATAAATTTGACTTTGCATATGATGAGGCTAAGATTATTAAAATACAAAATGACGAAATGATAATAGCAATCAAGGAACTATAAATTGGCTAAGAAAAGAAAGCATAGCTACGGTGAGAAAGATACACCATTTAATGAAGACCAAGAACTATCATGGATGAACTACAGCGGTCTTTTAGACATGGAAGTTGAGTTTGTATCAGACCTTGGTGAAACAGAGTTAACTATTGCTGAAATTTTACAGTTAGACAAAGGCTCTATAATCGACTTAAAAAAACCAGCAGGTGAGAGTGTAGAGTCTTATGTAAATGGACGTATATTAGGAAAAGGCGAAGTTATGGTTTATGAAAAAAATCTTGCTATTCGTATTAATGAAGTACTAGATTCCAGTGCCGTTTTATACCACCTTTCTAAAGAGAGACTATGATCAAACTTTTACTTATATTTCTTCTTCCATTAGCCCTTAATGCCTCAAAAATTTTAAGCTATAACATTTATGATAGAACTGATAGAGCAGATGTTATTATTACTTTTGATACTCCTTATGATGGAGTTATCAAACAGAGTATCTCAACGTCAAAAATTATTATTAAACTTACGGATGCCCAAATAGAATCTTCAAAACTAAAAAGATTGTCTTCTAAGTACTTACACTCTATTAATATCATTCCAATGTCTGGATATACTCAAATAGTTGCATCTGTTTCAGATGCAGTAACATTAAAAGCTTCTAAAACATCAGACGCCTATGGACTTAGATTAAGATTTAGTACAAAAGTTCCTGCACGTGCGAAAAAGCCTGTTACACAGAATAATAACCTCCTTGAATCTCTACCTACTAAAAAAGATTCAGAGATGAGTCAAAGTTATTTTATAGTAATTAGTATACTTATTATTGGAATTGTTCTTTTACTTGTTATCAAGAAAAAAGCCATTCCAAAAAACAAACAAACACAGCAAAATTCTTGGTTGTTCAAAAACAATAAAAATAGTAATTCTTCAAATCAAATGCCAACACCCTCTCTACAAGATGACAATGTATCAATAAAGTTTCAAAAGAAAATAGACAATTCAAGTAGTGTAGTAATGTTAGACTTTGGTGAGAAAAGTTATCTTATACTTATGGGTGCGAATAATATACTATTGGATAAATTTACAGATAACAAACCTGAAACACAGGAAGATTTTGAATCTATTTTACAGAGTAGACATCAAGAACTAGATGAGTTTTTATCTTTAAAAGATGAAACAAAAGAACCTTTACAAGCATATAAAGAGAGAGCAGCTTCTATATCTTATGAAGCCTAAGACTTCTTTGAGTCTCTCTCAAATCTCTCACGAAGCAGTTTTTTAATCATTTTAATATTTGGCATATTAAGTTCATAACTATCATCCATCATCTTATTCATATGAAACACTTCTGTTACTGTTATACCATAAGGATCTTTCTTTTCTTTTGTTATCTTTGAATCGTCATCAAAAGAGTATAGATATAAGTTCTTACGCCCTTTTTGTATATAATAAGTAAGAACTATCTCATCACTATACTTCTTCTCTATAGCCACTATAATTCTTTGATTGTCTGGATACTCTTCATTTAGATTTAACAATACTCTAGCATTTTCTACACTCATGTATCCAATATAGAATTTATTGTATAAGTCATGATATCTTTGAATAGTATACTTCATCAAAAATCCCATATCAATTATATGTTTTTTATGACTTCTAATAGTCTTTGTAATCCAAGACATTGTGTTGTAGTATCTAAACTGATAAAGCTTAAGTGAATGTGCTTCAATCATTTTTTCAGAGTTTACTCTAGAAATAGGAGCAAGTTCTTTTATATTTGAATCTTTAATATATTCAAGTACATTTTTTGCAGAAAATTCTTCTGTAAACCATACTTTACAATAATCTGGAAACTGTCTTGTTCCAGTAGCACCTTCATTAAGTATAATAAGGGCTTTGATTTCATAATCTGGAAAGATAGTTTCAAGAAGTGCTTTTTTCTTTCGAAGTCTCTTTCTTAATTTTAAAACAGATTTAACAAGAGTCATTTCAACAAAATAAAGTTCTTTATCTTTTGTGACAAGCATTGCATCAAATTCACTGATTTCTCTGCTTTTTGTTCTATATACTATTTGTTGTTTTTCACTGATAGATAGTGTATTCGCATGTGCTTTTTGTCTGCCCTGATGAAAGCCTTTGAGAATAAACTTATCTATCTCATCATTTGTTTGGGCATATCTTAAAAGCTTTTCATAAATAAAGTTCTCATATACTTCACCTTCAAAAGAACGATACGAACTCAAAAAGAGAGTATCTTCTTCATCTATACCTTTTGCTATTAGAGAAAGTAAATGCTTAACATTATACTCATAGTGAAAAATATTATCGCTTATGTCACTATCATCTAATGTTTGAATTGATTTACTTATCTCTAACATTTATGTTACCTGCTCAGTATTTTTAAAGAAGTCATCTATCACAGCTCGATATTCACCTATATCAGATATATGGTTTACGCTGTTTCTAAGTGCTGAAGCACCTTTGTAACCTTTAGAGTATGTATGAGTATGTTTTCTAAACATAGCAACGCCATGAGCGTCATAAAACTCTATCATTTTGTCAAAGTGCTCCATGATTATATCATGCTTAATATTATTGTCAATGTCTTGGCTACCAGTACGTAATTGATGAAAGATCCATGGAGCACCAACAGCACCTCTACCAATCATAACTCCATCTGTTCCAGTGTGCTCTAAAACCCACTTAGCCTTTTCATAAGAATCTATATCACCATTAGCAATTACTGGAATTGATACAGCGTTCTTAATTTCTTTAATTGCGTCATAATCAACAGCTGCTTTAAACTTTCCAGCACGTGTTCTACCATGAACAGCTAAGAAATCTGCTCCACTATCTTCTACCATCTTCGCAATATCTATATGATTCTTTTCTTCAAATCCAAGTCTAATTTTTACACTTGTAAGACTTTTATTTGAAGTATCTTTGATAGTTCTGATAATATCACCCATAAGAGGTAAATTTAAAAGCAGAGAACTACCACTACCATGTCCAACTACTTTAGGTACAGGACATCCACAGTTAAGGTCAATAATATCTATACCCTCATATTCATTAATCACTTCAACAGCACGTCTAACCATATCACTATCAGAACCTGATATTTGAGCGGAGTAAGGATCTTCAATAGGTGATTTTTGTAGCATATGTAATGTTTTTTTTGAACCATGAGCTAAGGCATTTGAACTTAGCATCTCACTTACAGTAAGATCAGCTCCAAATTTTTTAACTACACTTCTAAATGGCAAATCTGTAAACCCGGCAAGAGGTGCCAGGACATATATAGGTTTGTCGAAAGAGAGTTTATCTATCATTAAATAAACAAGTTAATATTGAAGTTTTTACCACACTCTTTTAAAGCACTATAAGCTTTAAAGTTTAAGTACTCATTATCTTGTGTATTTTCAAGAAGTTCATTAGCAGGTGCAATCATTTCTAAATCAAATAGTGTAAACATATAAGCTTCAATTGCGTCTTCTCTTGTTTCACTAAGTGTTTCAAATAATTTTATTCTCTGATCTGGAATCATACTAACAGAAAGAGAACTAGAAATCTTTATAAGATCTTTTGTATCTAAGTCTAATATATTAAAAATATTAATTAATGCTTCATTTGATATATCCAAACTACTTTCACTTGCATTTATTCTAGATAAGATATCAAAAAGTGATTCTTTTGTTAAAAAAGATTTATATTGTTCTATTTTAGTAAGAGAAGCAGTTTTAACTAAATCTGAATATGCTTCTTGTACTAAAGAAGGAGCATAAGTATCAGCACGACTTAAAATATTTTCTGCAGTGATATCACCTTTTTTGTAACGGTTTCTATCATTTTGTATTACTAGAGCATTTTCAGGTTTAAGTGAATATTTTTTAAGTTCTACAACTTCTCCATTTTTAATGTCTTCTATCACTTTTAAAACAGCATCAAGTTTTTCATTCTGAGTGCCATCACTTAAAGAAGCACTAGGAAATAGAGTAGTATTATCTATTATAGAACCTAAAAGTTGGTATCTAGGAGTTTTATATATATGATTTCTTTCATCTTTTGACATGTAAGCATCAGCGATAGCATCAATTACTTTTTCGAAATCTTTATTATATTTACGAAGATTAAACCCTGCTAACATAGAGTAAAATGACATATGTATTACACTTGTAATATATAAAACTACAAGAGGGACTATAACCCATACTGCAACAGGGAATGCCGGCAGTGAAACACCAAATACTTCAATAGCAGTAGTGTCTTGGGAAACGTATGCGAATACATACCATCCTACTAAAGCAATCAGAATTAGTGACGCTATCGTATATCTTTTTATATGCATAAATTTGCTCCTTAAATTAATTAGATTTTTCTACGATCTCTCTACAATCGATGCAGTATATCGCATGTGGCTTAACTTTTAAACGTTGGAAACCTATTGGGTCTTCACACATCTCACATATTCCGTAGTCACCATTAGCTATTTTACCAAGTGTAACTTGGATTTCACTAAGCTCTTTTTCTTGTTGAAAAACTATTGCGCTCTCTACCATAGAGTTATTATTAACAGAAGCATGATCGCCCTCATCATTTAACTCTAAAGAATTCAGCTGATCTAGCTCATCATTAACACCTGAAATATTCTTAATTATTTGTACTTTTCTACTTTCTAAAATTTCTTTAAAGTAGTTTAACTCACTCTCTTGCACTGACTTTCCTTACTTATGATATGGATGGTTACTTAATATAGAGAAACCTCTATAAATCTGCTCTAGCAAAACTGCTTTTGCTATCTTGTGACTCAGAGTCAATTTACTTAAACTTATTACGGCGTCACTTTTTTTTAAAAAGTTATCATCAAAGCCGTAAGCACCGCCTACGAAAAATTTAATGGATATTTTATCATTTAATAGCTTACTAAATTCAAAACTATCGATTAATTTTCCATCTGGGTGCAAACTAATGCAAAAACTGTTCTTTATGTATGGTTCTAGAGCACGTGTATATGCCTGTTTTGAAGCATCTGGTGAAATAGTGTGTGCTTTTGCTACATCTTTGGGAAAAATTTCAATATCTTCCACTTTTGCGAAGCGAGAAATCATTTTTGACAACTCTTTATATAAAGGGTCATATGTTGATCGCTCTTTTTTTGCTATTGAAACAATATCTATCTTCATTTTATTAGTCCACTTGCAATAACTCTATATGCTACATTTGAAAAATTATCATCAAATTTCACTCCGCCTATTGCTGCTACTAGATGTTTAGATTTGGAAGCTATGGCATCTAAATTTGGACCTAAAACACTAGCTATATCTGTTTTTGTACTCGTTTGTCTATATGCTCCAAGACCAATATAGTTTAAGTCCATCTCATTAGCCTCAAGTACTTCTTTTTCATTGTGAGTAGAGATTCCTAAAAGTTTTTCTTCTTTTATAACACTTCTAAGTATTTGCACTGCTTTAAAAACATCATTGTCAATAGCTTTTAGATCTTCTTGTCCAACATGCACACCGTCACAAAAATCTATTAATTCATAAGCATCATTTACAATTAAAAAACCATCGAATTTTTTTCTAATGAGGATAAGTTGCTGTTTGATAAAAGCTATATCAGCATTTTTATTTCTATATTGAATAATTTCTGCATTGTTAGCTTTTGCTATCTCAATAAATTCTTCTAAAGAGACGCTTCTCTTATCGAGAAGCTCTTGGTCACACAATGCATATAGACGCATTAAGCTGCTTTATATAGTATAGTTAAAAGGTCTGAAAGTGTCTTTTTAAGTTCATTTCTATTTACAATCATATCAACAGAACCTTTCTCTAATAAGAATTCTGCTCTTTGAAAACCATCTGGAAGAGCTGAACCAATAGTTTGCTCGATTACTCTCTGTCCTGCAAACCCGATAAGAGCACCTGGTTCTGCTATGATAATATCTCCAAGCGTAGCGAATGAAGCACTAACACCACCCATAGTTGGATCAGTAAGAACAGATATATAAGGTAAGTTGTTATTTGCAAGTTTAGCTAAGGCTGCTGATGTTTTACTCATTTGTAAAAGAGCAAATGTACTCTCCTGCATTCTAGCTCCACCACTTGCACTTAAGATAATAAGTCCTTGCTTTTTCTCTATAGCACGTTTTACTGCTCTAACAATTTTTTCACCTTCAACTGAACCTAATGATCCACCCATAAAACCAAAGTCAAATATTACAATTTGTGAAGCAATACCATTCATAACAATATCACCACTAACTACAGATGATTTTCTTCCTGTCTTTGCAAAGCTTTCTTCAATTCTTTTTGTATAAGCTTTTTTATCAACAAATTTTAGAGGGTCAATAGGATGAAGATTTGCATCATATTCAACAAATGTACCTTCATCTTCTAAGAGTTTTATTCTCTCTTTTACACCGATACGAAGGTGGAAACCACACTTTGGACATACATAATTTTGGTTTTCTACTTCTTTATAATACATAAGAGCGTGACATGATTTACATTTCACCCAGTGAGAAGAAGATTCATTTTTAGTTGCTTGTTTTTTTGCAGAGTTAAAAGAAAAAATGCTTAAGAGATTCAAGAAATATCCTTGTTTTATAAAATTTATCCGCGATTATATCGTATTTTTACTTTAAAAATTAAATGCAACACAAAACTTTAAGTAATTGTTATATGATATGCTATCCGGTTCATAATAGCCATCACTTCCATCGTACTCTACATCTGACGCAGTGATAATTTGTGACTTAATTAAAAATATGGGGGTTTGAAAACCCTTGCAAACTTCTGTATATTGGTAAGAAACCAAGGTATTTCTATAATGGATTATAAAAAAG
>NZ_JADGFC010000055.1 GCF_016744025.1 Sulfurimonas sp. | reverse complement strand
CTCATATTCAGACTCTATGGTCTATTATTCTTTCCAGTATTATGTGAAAACAGTCTATTCTAATGAGCAGTCTCTAGGGACTTAGATATAATTCAGACTTAAAGAACATTTTAAGCTAAAAAAAAACCGAAAGTGTTAAAAATTGATAAATCATTAAACAAAATTAAAAATCTAAAAACCTTTTCGAGTCCTTAATTGCTTGTAAGTAATATATGAGATATAATCTCATTTATGATTGAACTAGATAACAGAACCTCTCTTAATGTAAACGAACAGTTTTTAGACAAAATAGCTTCTTCACTTACAGATAAAGAGATTGAATTAATAATTACAAATAAAGACGAAATAAAAGAGATCAATAAAGAGTATAGAAATATTGATGCTCCAACTGATGTTTTAAGTTTCCCATATGAAGAGATGCCAATGAGTCCATTGGGAAGTATAGTTATATCTTCAGCTCATGTAAAAGAACTCTCAAAAGAGTTAGGTCACACACAAGATGATGAACTCGCCCTACTCTTTATACATGGTCTTTTGCATCTAAAAGGATTCGACCACGAAGTAGATAAAGGTGAAATGCGAGAAGAAGAGTCAAGACTTATAAAAGAGTTTAAATTACCAAAGAGTTTAATAATAAGAACAGAGGAAATATAGTGGATTTTATAATTTTTATTGCTGCAATGTCAGCACTAATCTTTGGAGCAGACTTTATAATAAGAGAGTCAGAGAGAATCGCTCTTCATTTTAATATCTCTCACTTTGTAATTGGTGCGACACTTGTAGCGTTTGGTACATCACTTCCGGAGATGGCTGCATCTATGATGGCTTCAGGACAAGGCAAAAGTGATATGGCAGTTGCCAATGTTGTTGGTAGTGTTATATTTAACATTACTTTAGTTCTTGGTGTAGTATTTTTTATAAGTAAAAAAATGCTTCCAAAAAGAAATTTATTTGCTCAAGATAGCGCTTGGGTAATTATTCCTCTTGTTCTTTTCTTTATTATGGCTCAGGATAGTGTTATAAGTAGGGTTGATGGTCTTTTATACCTACTGCTAATGGTTTCATACCTAGTATTTCTTTTTACTGACTCTAAAGATGATTTAGGAGGAGAAGTTGATGACAGTCTTAGCAAAGAAAAATTCAAATGGGGCAAAACGGTACTAGTACTTACAATTGGATTTGCTTTAACTATCGGTGGAGCAAACTTTGTTATTGAAAGTGGTACAAATATAGCAAGAGTTTTTGGTGTTAGTGAGTGGATTATTGGAATCTTCCTTATCTCTTTAGGAACATCTCTTCCTGAGCTTGTAGTATCACTTGTAGCTGTTAAAAAAGGCAATGCTGAAATGAGTATCGGTAATATTATTGGATCAAATGTTGCGAACTTTTCTATGGTTTTAGGGGCCGCTTCACTTGTAAATCCACTTACAGTTGATTTACTTGCAACTAAATTTGACATGCTAATTATGGCAGCTGCATCTATTGCTTTATTATTTATTCTTGCAAATAAACTCTATAACAAAGCTGGAGCAATCTTTTTACTGATTATTCTAGCTCTATTTATTCAAAATGCAGTTGTGTAGTAAGAAACTTATTTATAACAAATCTCTTTAAAATTACTGTTTGATATACTTAAGTTCTAAGAGCTTATTGTATATCTTTGATACAATCTTACCAGCTGCAGCTCCACCATGTCCACCATGTTCAACCATAACTAAAACAACATATTGAGGGTTTTTATACGGTCCATAAGATGTAAACCAAGCATGTGAACGATTGTAATATTCCATCTCATGCTCTAATGCTCTCTTTTTAATATCTTGCAAAATTGTAACAACCTGAGCTGTTCCGGTCTTTCCAGCTATTGTAACTTTGGAATTTAAATAATGTGTAGCTGTTCCTTTTGGATAGTTACACACTTCATACATAGCTTTTTGTATTAAAGGAAGTTCTTTTATTTCTTTTTCATTTAATACATCTTGAGCTAAGGGTTTGTATGGTTTATTGCCTATTAATTTTGCAAAGTGAGGTTTTGGAAGTTTTGATGTAGCCATAAGTGCTGTAAATTGAGCAATTTGCATTGGTGTAGTCAAAAAATCTCCTTGCCCGATTGAAGTATTTACAGTTTCACCAATAAACCAAGGTTTATTATATTTTTTTCTCTTCCATTCACGGGAAGGAACAATACCGATAAATTCATTTGGCAAATCAACACCTGTTTTCTTTCCTAAGCCATATCTCATGAGACCTTCACTCATTTTCTTTATACCAACTTGCAGACTACCTTTATAGAAGTAATCATCACAACTCTCTCTAATAGCTTTTTTAAGACCTGTTGTTCTATGCCCTTTTTTCTTCCAGCATCTAAATACACGCTTACCAAGAGGCATAGAAGATCTACAATCAACTGTCCAAGATTTGTCAATATCTGTGGTGATATAAAGTAAACCTATTCCTGGTTTTATACTAGACCCAGGAGGGTAGAGACCGTTCACAAATTTATTTGTAAATGGCTTATCAAGACTGGTTGAGAGTTTGTTCCATAACTTATGAGATATACCTGATACAAAGGTGTTTAAACTATACTCAGGAAAGCTACTAGCAGAAAGAATAGCTCCATCAACACCCATTACAATTACAGCACCAGCTTTCTTATCAAAGAGTGATGATACATATTTTTGAAACTCTATATCTAGATTTAAAGTAAGTTTTCTATCTTCATTTGCACTAATATTTGACAACTCTTCAATTTCTTGATTGTTTGCATTTACCTTAATCTCTCTTTTACCTGCTTCACCTTGAAGATATTTATTATAATATTTTTCAATTCCAGATTTACCTGTATATCCAATAAGCTCTAGTAATTTATCTTTTTCAACATCTTTCTTATTTGCACGAGAAACATAACCAATAGCGTGAGCACCTATCTTTCCATAAGGATAATATCTCTTAGGCGCTGGTACTATATTCACATTTTCTCTTAAACTTAGAACTGAATAGACAGGCATAATATCTTCATAGGATATAAAATGTACTATATCTATGTAATTATGATAATAATAAGAATCTTTTTTTACATAGTTTTTTATCAACTTTTCTTTTGTCAAACTTGGAATAAGTTTAACTATATTATCTATCTCTTCATTGAACTTGTCAATACTCTTTTTTAGACGAAGATGCGGACGGAGTTGTATCTTAAAGCCTAGTTTATTTATTGCAATAGGTCTATTGTTTCTATCAACTATCTCACCTCTTACAGGAGCTATTTTTTCACTTTTAATAGTGTTAGAATGAGAAAGTTTTTTATAATATGAATTTGATTCCACTGCAAGAAAAAAAACTCTCACAATAAGAGTCATCCAAGTAATAACAAGAAAGGCGATAATAAATTTGATTTTCATATGATACTCACTATAAAGAATTCTATTACTATATAGTAAATTATATAGTAGTTAAAGCTTGGCATTGGTAAAAGAAATATGTTTGATAAAACAGATAAAAATAGATAAAAGCCCACATATGAAAGTAATACATAGGAAGCTTTAATACAAGATGCACAACCAAAATTCTTTTTTAATTTTGGTATAACAAACTTATAAACAAGCCCTAGATAGATGATAGAGCTAAAAAGTGGATAACCCATTTGAGACTCAAAAACAACTAAACAAAAAGCTATTAGGAATATCATTAGACTATCGTCTTTTTTAAGAGCATCTACAAATAATACAAATAGCACAGCAAAAAGTGGTGGTAAAAAAAGGTATATACTACTTAAGCTTTCGTATGCTATAAATAATATAACATATATGAAAGGTGTTAAAGAGTTTTGATTAGAGATACTTCGTTGCATACTGGAAAGTGTTTACATTTAATACAATCGGCCCAAATTTTATGTTCGGGAAGGGACTCTTTTGAGATTTCAATAAAACCTAATCTTTCAAAGAAAAGTTGTTTATAAGTAAGACATAGAACTTTTTGAAGCCCTAAGGAAACAGCTTCATCAAGACAATTTTTAACAAGATTTTCGCCTATTTTTTTTCCTCTAAATCCTTCTTTAACAATAAGGGATCTAATTTCTGCAAGATACTCTGTGTGAATATGTAAAGCACCAAAGCCGATAAGTTCATTATCCATAAAACAAAGAGTATAAGATCTAATATTTGTGGCTACTTCATCATTACTTCTATTTAATATAATTCCTGTTTCTATCTCAGGTAAAACAAGCTCTTGCATTTTTTTTATGTCGCTGAGTTTTGCTTTTTGATATTTAATCATCAATTTCTTCTTTATCTTGATCATTTTCATGTAAAATATCATGAATAACTTTAATTACTTTTAGTGTACCTCTTTTTTTAGAACTTGAAACCATCATAGCATTTGGAAATTTACGTCTTAATGCACTTTGTTCTTTTTGATTAAGTTTGTCTATTTTAGTAAAAATTTGTAATATATATTGGTTCTCAGAACAGTTGTCAAACAAAAAATCACTTACAGAAGTGTCTATATCAAGATTTGGATGTCTACAGTCAATTAAATGAATAAAAAGCTTTATTTGATCTCTTTGTGCAATATAATCAGTTAAATTTTTCTCCCAATCATGTTTCATAGATTTTGAAACTTTTGCATAACCAAAACCAGGTAAATCAACAAATTTTGCAATACTTTTTTCAGATGTTTCTCTATCTATAAAAGTAATATCAAAATAGTTGATCAGTCTAGTCTTACCTGGTGTTGATGAGACTTTTGCAAGGCCTTTGTGATTTGTCAGAGCATTTAGAAGAGAACTTTTCCCAACATTAGAACGAGCCATAAAAACAACTTCATTTTGCTCCTGGGTATCCGGTGCAGCACCTATGTTTGGTGCGGATGTTATAAACTTTGAGTCTACAATTTCAATCATTTTTCTTCCTTCTCATTTGGCATCTTAAAGATCATAATAACTGGCTCTTTTGTAGCCCCTTTTGCATATGCTTTACCTTCAATGGTTTTTAACACAACTTCATCACCTATAATCTCTTTTTTCTCGTCTATTTGTTTTAAGTGTACATCTCTAAAAAAGTGATACTCTTTGATTGCAGGTTTATAAATAACTTTTCCTGCTACTCCTTGATATAGTGAACCTTTTTTTGTTTCTATATTAAAAGAGACATCTCCTTGGGCAATATATTTAGTAGGTTCATGTTCTACGTCAGTATATACAGTTACTTTTGTCGCGTTAAGCTCATCATTACCTTTAATAATATTAACCTTACCCTGAAATACAGAAATACCTGTTTTTTCATCTGCGTCAAATTGATTCGCTGTTATCTTTAATTCTTGCGATATTAAACTCGATGCTAAAAAAATTGTCATAATTGTTAAAATTTTCATAATTATCTCTCTTTTATTTGATATTTGGCTATTACATTTTTTGATTTGATTTTATTTAAATTGTTGTCATATCTAAGAGAAGTTCCTACAACCCTATTTGTATCTCTATATATTACATAGTCTTTATTTGTATGGGCAATTGCACTTTTTTTATTATAAGTAACTTCATCTGATTCAAAAATTAGACCATCTTCTCTGTTATAAAGGACATTACCTTTTAGGTCAATAATATCTTGTTCATCTCTATATAATCCTTTATCAGCGCTCATATTAGCAACAAATTTTTTAGAGTTATCAGTATAGTCTATATTTACAACACTATACCTATCACTATATCTTGTAGCTTTAGAGCCTTTCATAAGTGTCACTAGACCATTTTCATTTAATTCATGAAGAGTAAAAGCTTCAAGCTGAAAAAGTGGGACATCAACAAACTCTTGTTGCTTAATATCTAGTGGTTTAAATCCAACAAATATCATTAAAAGTCCAAATGTAATTAAAATGAAAAAGACATTTATATTCAATCTATCATCCAAACTTTCATAAATTCTTTTCTTTGATTGTTATCATCAACTAAAGCATCTATCATCTCTCTAACAGCACCATTTCCACCATTAGATAATAATACTTTATTTACAATCTCTTTAATCTCTTTTACACCATCATTTGGAGTAAAACTTTTTCCTACTAAACTTAGCATATTATAATCGTTTAAATCATCACCGATTGCACTAACTTCACTGAAGCTAAGACCAAGAGAGTCAACTATCTCTTTTAATATTCTATCTTTATCTCTAATACCTTGATGAATATGTTGAATGCCTAGCTCTTGTGCTCTTTTTTGAACTATTTTAGAGTTTCTTCCAGTTATTATAGCAACTTGATTACCCATTTTAATCCATGTAGTGATTCCTAATCCATCTTTTACATTAAAAGACTTACTCTCTATAGAATCTGCTGAATATATGAGTTTACCATCACTTAAACAACCATCAACATCTAAAACAATTAATTTAATCATAAAATATCTTTTGTACTTGGAATTCCAACTCTTTCATTTTTTGTAATTGCACGACGAATAGCAACCCCAAGAGCTTTAAAAGATGCTTCAATAATATGATGCTTATTTTTTCCTCTAAGAGCAACGATATGTGTACTTATTCTTGCATTTAGTGCTAATGCTCTAAAGAATTCTTCAACAAGTTCACTATCAAAATTACCAACTTTACCAGCAACATCAGATTTATAAACTAAAAAAGGTCTGTTACTTAAGTCTAAGTCACAAGAAACACAGGCCTCATCCATTACAATATTAGCGCTACCAAATCTCTCTATATTTTCTACTGGATAAATAGCATCTGCAATTAATGACCCAAGAACAATGCCAACGTCTTCAACGCTGTGGTGGTCATCTATGTGAGTATCACCCACGCACTTGATATTCATGTCAATAAGAGAGTGCTTAGAAAAACTCTCAAGCATATGATCTAAAAAGCCAACACCTGTATTTATATTGCTATCGCCTTTTCCATATAACTCTAATGAAATTGTAATATCTGTCTCTTTTGTTTTTCTTGTTTTACTAATCATATTTAATCCTCTCTTACTATAAATGCATTTTCAAAATTACCTTGCGCTTTGTAATCTCTTGCTTCTTGTTCACTTTTAAAGCCTTTTAACCAAACTTTAAAAATTCTACCATTTTCATTTTCCATATCTTTAATAACTGTTTTATATCCATCTGTATCGTCATAAGTCTCTTGAGTCTTAAGAGCACCCTCTACCTGTGAAAAAGATGCTATTTGAAGAGCAAAGCCACTTACTGTTGCTTTTTGAGGAGATGCTTTTAACTCTTTTTTTGTTGGTATTTTCTTTTTGCCCTTAGTTTCAAACCCTAAAATTTCTATTGTTACACGAGCTGTTCCAGTTCCAATCATATTTATTTTACTGGCAGCTGATTTAGATAGATCTATAATTCTAGTAGCAACAAAAGGTCCTCTATCATTTACTCTAACAACAGTAGTTAAACCATTGTCAATATTTGTGACCTTTACAATAGTATTCATTGGCAGTGTTTTATGTGCTGCTGTCATGTCGTACATATTGTAAATTTCTCCATTAGAAGTATGTTTTCCATGAAAATCTGGACCATACCAACTCGCGCGTCCATCAAACTCATCACCAACACTAACAACCGTTGGGTAGTATCTTATACCTCTAATAACATAAGGTCTCATTGTAGGATGAGAATATGTCTTCTTATCCATTACAGAACTATGAGCATTTTTATTTGATGAATAAGACTTCGGTGCAGAGTATTTATGAGCATTATAAACTCGTTTGCCTCTAGTGCTACATGCAGTAAAAAATAGTACAAAAAAGATTAATATTGCAGATATTATTCTATTCATTTATTTTTAGCCTGTCACCAATTTTAATTAAACTACCTCTAAGTCGATTTTGAAGCTTAAGGTTTTGAATACTAACCTTATAAACTTTAGAAATTGATTCTAGAGTATCTCCCTTTTTAACCATATAATAGTGTCTTGTATCGATTTTTTTAGATTTTATTCTACTATCTATTGGAATGATAAGTCTCTGTCTTAATTTTAAACGATAATTCTTAAGTTTATTAAAATCCTTAATAACCTTGTACGAAACACCATATTTTTTTCCAATTTTGGATAAGTTATCTCTAGGCTTAACTACATATACCTTATATATATTCTTCATAGGCTGAGGAGTATATTTACGCTTAAACTCATTAAGCTTAATATATGGGATATAAACATCATATCCTTTTGTATATGGAGGAACAAAATCATACTTTAAATGTCTATTTAGTTTTTTTAACTCTTTTAATGGAATACCTACCAATTTTGATAATCTTCTTATTGAATCACCACTTGATAACTGTACAGTTGAAATAGAGTAAGCATTTGCACGGTTTAGAAGGTGCTCATACTCACTATGCATTAAAAATTGCTCATCTTGACCAATCATAGCAAGGGCAACAATTTTTCTTATGTAAAATCTACTCTCTCTTGGAATATACTTCTTTTTTGGATCAAGCAATATTGATAGTTCGTTGCTACCAGCTTTTTTTATTGCTTTACTTAGTCTTCCACCACCACAGTTATAAGCTATAGCTGCTAAGTACCACTTACCAAATCTCTTGTGAAGAGATGAAAGATACTTTGCTGCTGCTTCAGTTGATTTAATAAGATCACGTCTCTCATCAACATATTCATCAATTTTTAATCCGTAATGCTTTCCTGTAGCCGGCATAAATTGCCAAAGACCAGAGGCTCTTTTTTTAGAATATGCTCTAGTTGAAAAGTTAGACTCTGCCATAGCAAGATACAAGAATTCTGGTGGAACACCATGTTTAGCTAAAATACTTTTAATAGCTGGAATAAATATATATGCTTTATCCATTGCTTTAAAAAAATGTTTATTCTTTTGAAACGTTGATTTTTTAGCTTTCATTTTATTCATAATAGGGTCATAAAGAAAAGATGCCTCAATATCAAATGATTCTAAAAGAGCTACCTCTTTATTATGGTTAAAAACATATGTTAAATTAGCACTAAGCAGGATTGGTAGAAGAAGTAAAAGAAAATATCTTATCATTAATAACTCTAATTTTAAATTTAAAGCTTTAATTTTACCCAAAAAAATATTAAATCATCATATAGCAAAGAGTTTTTGTGCATTTTGTGTAGTTATTTCCTTGATGTTATTAAGTGGAATATCTAATAATTCAGACATCTTTTGTGCAACAAAGGTAGTATAAAAAGGTTCATTTCTCTCCCCACGATGCGGACTTGGAGTAAGATAGGGGCCATCTGTTTCTATCAGTAATTTATCTTCTGGAATTTTTGATAAAACATTTACTAATTTCTTTGCATTTTTAAATGTCAAAACACCTCCAATTCCAAAATAAAAACCCTCTTTTGCCAAAGATAAAAGTTCTTCGTCTGCATTGTAGCAATGTAAAACTCCACCAACCTCTTTAGCATCTAAGTCCAATAAAATCTTTTTTGAATCCCTTGAAGCATCTCTTATATGAATTATCAAAGGTTTTTTATATTTTTTAGCAAGTAGTATTTGTGCTACGAACACTTCTTTTTGACGCTCTTTTTCTTTTTGCTTCTCTTCTTCAGTGCCTTCAAGTCTAAAATAATCAAGCCCACACTCTCCAATAGCTACACATTTTTCATGATTAACATATTTATCAAAGTCTAAAGCTTCAAATGATTCCATATCATAAGGATGTACTCCAACTGCAAAATAAACATCACTATTTGCTTCAACTATTTCTAGTGCTCTTTCTAGAGTTTCAGGATGAGCACCAGGGATAATAAACCTCTTTACTCCACCATCTCTAGCCTTATCCAATACTGCATCTAAGTCACAATCATATCGGGAGTCATCTAGGTGAATGTGTGTATCAATTATCATTATTTGTTCTCTTTATTTTTAATTTTTTATATTATTAAACAGATCTACTAGCTTCAAGTAATTCTTTTGCGAAACTCTTAGCCTCATTTGAAATACTATCACCGCTTATAATCCTAGCAATTTCATCAACTCTTTCATCTAAAGTAAGCTCTTTTACCATAGATTCATTTTCACTCTTATGCACTAAAAAGTGCTGTTCACCCATAGAAGTAAGTTGTGGTTGATGGGAAATTACAAAGATTTGAAAGTGCTTGGAGAGTTGTCTTAAAACCTTTGCAACGCTCATTGATTCTTCACCACTAAGGTTGGCATCTATCTCATCTAACATCAAAACACCACCATTTTGACTCATAAATTCGGACTTTAAAGCTAAGACAGCAAGGCGAAGTCTATTGAACTCTCCAGTACTTACTTTATTCAATTTTGTATTATTCAAATTAATTAATATCTCATCTTTTCCATAGCTGTTCAACTCTGTTTTTTGCATATTAACTTGGGCATCTCTTAGGTATAAATCTTTCAAATATTTATTTAAATCAACAGTAAAGCTTGATAGTTCTTTTGTTCTCAATTTTGTTAAAGATTCAGTTAATTTTTGCACTTCTTTACTCAAAAATGCTTCTTTTTTAACTAACTCATCTTTTGTTATTTCAATGTTTTCATACTTTTCAAGCTCTATGATTTTTTGATCTTTATAAGATAGAGCTTCTTCTATACTTCCATATCTTCTTTTAAGTCCACTAATCTCTTCTATACGGTTTAAAACTTCTTCTATGTCTACATCTTCAAGTGCGTTAAACTTTGCTTCTGCACTATCAAAAAGTGCTCTTAACTCATTCATGCTATCATCAAAAAATGAGCTCTCTGCATCTAGTGAATCTAGAGCACTATTAACAAAGTGCTCACTATCAAAAATAACATTTGCACAAGATATACTCTCCAAAACTTTTTCTTTACGAGAAAGTTCCTTCTTTATCTCCAATAATTCTTCATCTTCAGATATTTTAGGATCAATTCCTTGAATCTTGTTTATTTCAAAAGTTGCAAACTCTTTAAGTTCGACTATCTTTCGTTCTTCTTCTTCGATTTTATCAAGTTCTATTCTAATTTCTCTATGTTCTAAAAAAGAGTTTTCGTACTCTTTTTTCAGACTAAGAATGTTTGTAGATTTATTTTGAATTCTAGTATCTATAATTGAGATGAGATTTTCATTTTCAAAGTCACTAAAATCTTTTAGACTTAAGTGTCTTAGGTAGTTTGAAGAGAGTCCAGATATTGCTTTTTTAGAAACACTTTGATTATTTATAAAGTATCTAGATTTTTCTTTTTTTATGTGTTTAAATATATTAATATCATCATTTTCTATACCTGTTTCACTGGCATCTAACTCCCAAGTAACACTAGACTCACATAAAGCTGCTTCACAAGACTCTGTTCCTAAAGATGAAAGAATAGACTTCATAAGGATAGACTTACCGCTACCACTTGGTCCAGTAAACACTATAAGTCCAGCAGTTGGATTTAGTTCAATCTCTTTAAAACTAAGATAATCTCTTAGGTAAAATCTTTCTATCATCCCTGCTCTCCCCAACCAAGCTTTTTCTTTAATACTTCAAAGTAATTAAACTCTTCTCTATGCACTAGTTTAGCAGTTGTTGTTGATAAGGTTATGTGGACACTTTGCCCTTCTTCAAGTTCATGCATGTCTTGTCCATCTATGATTACCAAGGCTCTAGGTTCTTGTGTTTTCATTTCTATTGAAAATTCACCTGGAAGAACAACAGGTCTTTGAGTTAAAGAGTGAGGACATATAGGAGTCAAAACAAAAACTTTAGACAGAGGAAATAAAACTGGTCCCCCAGCTGAGATATTATAAGCGGTAGAGCCAGTTGGAGTTGCTACTATAACGCCGTCACCATAGTAAGTATTAAAAGCTTTTGCATCTACTAGTGTTTCGATATGTATCATATTTGAAACAGAAGGACGAGTTAAGACCATATCATTAAAGGCGTACATCTTTTTCTCAGAATTTTCACTCACAATTCTAACTTCTAAAACAGAACGCTCATCTACTCTAACCTTGTCATTGACCATCTTATTTACAAAGGCATCAAGTTCATCCAAATCTACATCTGCAAGAAAACCCAAACTACCTGCGTAAACGCCTAATACTGGGATTTCATACTTGAAAGACCTTCTAACAGCAGAGATAAGAGTTCCATCACCGCCAAGAGTAACAAGAGCATCTACATGTTTGCATAAAGCATCAAATTCCATTCCCATTATCTCTATCATAGCGCCGCTTATGCTGTCTACATAAACATCAATATCATATTTTTTAAATACTTTTTCAAGAATGTAGTAGCTATCTTTAAGTTCCGGAGTCGATGGTCTTAAAAGAACACCAATCTTTTTTATATTACTTGTCTTCAAACTGACCTACTATTTAATTATTTTTTAGATTATACACTTTTGTAGTTAAAAAACTAAAAGTATTGCAAATTCTCATGATATATTTAATAATAGATTAAATTTAAAGAATAATTACACAGCAATATCCATATAAATCATATTTACATAAGCCAACTTTGGATATAATCGCGAAAATTTTCATATAGGATTCTATATTTTGAGAAGTCATTACTGTACAGATTTAAACGAAGAAAATGTAGGACAAGATGTTGTTCTAACAGGTTGGGCAAATAATCATCGTGACCACGGTGGAATTATTTTTATTGATTTACGCGATAAAACAGGTCTTATTCAACTAACATGTGACCCTGAAGACAGCGCAGAGTCTCACAAAGTAGCAAATGGTGTTCGTGATGAATACGTTTTAATAGTTAAAGGTAAAGTTCGTCTTCGTGGTGAAGGTCTAACAAATACAAAACTAAAAACTGGTGCTATCGAGATTATTGTTACAGAGCTTATTGTCGAGAACAAGAGTGCTCCGGTTCCTTTTGTTATTGGTGATCCTAATGTTGGCGAAGATGTAAGACTTAAGTACCGTTACTTAGAGCTTCGTGACCCAGCTATGTACGAAACATTTCGTCTTCGTTCTAAAGCAGCAATCGCAGCAAGAAACATCTTAGATGCAAATGGCTTCTTAGAAGTTGAAACTCCTATCTTAACTAAGTCTACTCCAGAAGGTGCTAGAGACTATCTAGTTCCATCTCGTGTTCACAGTGGTGAGTTTTACGCTCTTCCTCAATCACCACAGCTTTTCAAACAGCTTCTAATGGTTGGTGGATTTGACCGTTACTTCCAGATAGCTAAATGTTTTCGTGATGAAGACTTAAGAGCTGATAGACAACCTGAGTTTACTCAGATAGATGTTGAAATGAGTTTTTGTAACCAAGAAGATGTAATCAAAGTTGCAGAAGACCTTCTTGAAGCAATGTTCAAAGCTTGTAATATCAACGTTCAAGCTCCATTTAACCGTATCACTTATAACGATGCTATGGAATTTTACGGTTCTGACAAACCAGACTTAAGATATGACCTTAAGATGGTTGATGTTATCGATATCTTTGAAAGATGTGATAATGAAATCTTTACTAACATCGCTAAAAAGCCACATGTTAACCGTATTAAAGCGCTTAAAGTTCCTGGTGCTGACTTAATATTCTCAAAGCGTGAGATGAAAGGTTTCGAAGATTTCGTACGTCAATTTGGCGCACATGGTCTTGGTTACTTCCAGATGAAAGAAGATGGTCTTAAAGGTCCACTTATCAAGTTCTTTTCTGAAGAAGACATTGCACTTCTAGTTGAGAGACTTGGTATGCAAGTTGGTGATGTTGTATTCTTTGGTGCAGGTGATAAGAAAACTGTATGGGATTACATGGGTAGACTAAGAATATTCCTAGCTGAACATGAAAAGATGAGTATCTTAGATAGAGATGCTTTCGAATTTGTATGGGTAGTTGACTTCCCAATGTTTGAAGTTGAAGATGGAAGAGTAAAAGCACTTCACCATCCATTTACACAACCTAAAGATACTGATAAAGATGATGTTGAAGAGATAGAGTCTATCGCTTATGATATCGTTCTTAACGGTACTGAACTTGGTGGTGGTTCTATTCGTATCCACAAAGAAGATGTACAAAATGAAGTATTTAAACTTCTAGGAATCGAAGAAGAAGAAGCACAAGAAAAATTTGGTTTCTTACTAGATGCACTTAAGTTTGGAGCACCTCCACATGGTGGTTTCGCTTTAGGATTTGACAGAATGATGATGCTTATCTCGAAAAAAGCGAGTATCCGTGATGTTATCGCATTTCCTAAAACTCAAAAAGCTTCTTGTGTTCTTACAAAAGCACCTAGTTCAGTTGACAACACTCAGCTTCGTGACTTACACATTCGTCTACGCGAACAAGTAAAATAGTGAAAAAACTATTTTTAATTATCGGAGCTCCTGGCTCTGGTAAAACTACAGATGCAGAGTTAATAGCCCAACAAAATGACGCTATAACACACTACTCTACTGGCGATATGCTTAGAGCGGAAGTTGCAACTAAAAGTGAACTTGGACTTGAGATAGAAAAGTATATTTCTAAAGGTCTGATAGTACCCATAGAAGTAGCTATTAAAACAATCACTAACGCTATTAAAAATGCTCCTACTGATATCATCATTATAGATGGTTATCCTAGAAGTATGGAGCAGTTAAATGCTTTAGATGAATATCTTCTTGGAGATTCATCTTTAGAGCTTTGTAGCGTTATCGAAGTACACGTAAGCGAAGATACTGCAAGAGATAGAGTTCTTGGTCGTGCTCGCGGTGCTGATGACAATACAGAAGTATTTGACAACCGCATGAAAGTTTATACTGAGCCACTAGCTGACATACAAGCTTTTTATACTACTAAAAACATTTTAAAAGTTATTTCTGGCGAAGGTATAATCGAAGAAATAGTTTCTGAGATGGGAACTTTTATAAACTCTAAAATATAATCCGCCAATTCCAACAACAAGTGCAATTTCCACCTAAATTAGCTAGCTAATCTTTTACTCATTTCACTGAAAAACACTTCATACGGAGTTTTGTAT
>NZ_JADGFC010000054.1 GCF_016744025.1 Sulfurimonas sp. | reverse complement strand
ATTGTTTTGGCATAGGTTGAGCTGCTAAATAATTTGATAAGTCAATAATAGTTTCATTTGTAAAGCCATCTTTATTAAAAAAATTACTTTTTATTTCCCATACTTTTACTGGTTCTTTTTTCGCGGGCGAAATTTTGCTACTCTTTTGAGATTGGTTATAATCTCTTATATCATCCCTTTTTGTTCCATCTCGATACATTTGAAGCTGAACATCTTTATCTTTTACATTGCTAAGTTCTTGTAGGACTTCTAGTCCTATATCTTTTTTATTCTCTTCTATATCTTGGATAATTTCATCACATATTTTTACAGCTTTAAATACTTTAGATATATATGTTGGTGATTTACCTATTGCTGTTGCTAGGTCTTGTTTCTTTGCATAATTTCCACTAGCCCAAAGTTGATTTATAAATTTAGCTTTTTCAAAATCAGTTAAATCATCCCTTTGGATATTTTCTACAAGTGCAAGTTCTAGTATCTCTTTATCAGTAGCTTTTATGATGTGGGCTTTGATAGTTTTAGCTTTTGCATATTGTGAAGCCCTAAATCTTCTTTCACCGCTTATAATCATATAGCCCTTATCAGTTTTAACAACGGCTATAGGTTGAATTAGTCCATTTGTAGTAATACTGTTGGCTAATTCTTCTATATCGTTAAAAGCTTTTCTAGGTTGGTTTGGGTTTGGGTACACCTTGCTAATTTCAAGCTCTGAAAATGAACTTATACCACCAGTTTTAGTTTTACCTTTTGTTGCTGTATTAATGGCTTGTAAGTTCATCACATAGCCTTTTAATATCTTCTATTGCTGGTGTATCATTTGTATCTAATACTGATTTTCCTACACCTAAAGTATCTTTATATACTTTTCTATTTCGTATGATTGATTTTAGAAGTTTCATTTGTGGATTATTGCCAATAGCTTCAGTTATCACATCAAAGTTCTTTGTAAGTGGGTGTATGTTGTTCAATACCACATTTACAAAAGGATAATCTAGCTTTTGAGTTGTAATATCTTCAAGTATCGCTTCAAATGTTTTAAATCCTAAAACCTCTGTAACACTATTTGATATTGGTACTAGGATTTTATCAGCATAAGATATAGCTGTACGGTTCATATCATTATCAAAACCACCAATATCAACTATAACTATATCTTCATCATAATCTTCAAGTAGTGATATAAGTTCTTCTATATCTTGTGGCTGTTCTACTTCTAAACCATCAAGTCCACTACTAACTCTAATTTGATTTAAAAAGTATGTAGTTTGTTGAAAATCAAGGTCAATTACTTTTACTCTTTTTCCAAGCATTATAAACATAAAGATTATATGCCAAGCTAAAGTAGATTTACCAACTCCACCTTTTGTATGTGCTATTGTTACTATCATTTTCCAGTTCCTTATAATTTAAGAAGCTATAAATATTTATAACCGTTTAAATATTGTTGTATTAAAAGAATACAGTTAGTGTTCTTAAAGTTTGCTTACAAAGAACACTAACTGTAGTATTGATAATATTTTATATTGAAACTACTATGAATTAATAATTATGTATAATATTGAAAAGGATTTATATGTTTATAAAAATAATTTTATTAATAGTTTTAACACTTAGTGCAAATGCTGAAGCATTGAAAAATATAGTTTTTGAAAATGCAGTTGTTGAAGAGGTTACAAGTATCTATGATGGTGATACATTTAGGGCTAATATAAAAGGTTATCCAAAAATAGTAGGTTATAGAATGAGTGTAAGAATTTTGGGTATTGATACACCTGAAAAAAGAGCTAAGTGTAAAAAAGAAAAAGATTTAGCACTAGCTGCTAAAAAATTAACAGAATCACTTTTAAAAGGTGCTGAACTAATAGAGTTAAAGAATATAAAAAGAGGTAAATACTTTAGGATATTAGCTGATGTTTATGTAGATGGTGTACCTATAGCTAATGAACTAATAAAGAATAATTTAGCTGTAAAGTATGATGGTGGCACTAAGATAGATTGGTGTGAATAAACCATAAGGGTTTATTCACAAAGTTCTGTAGCTTCTTTTTGAAATGTACCAGTATTTACCATAAGTCCCGGATTATTTTTATCTTGTAGCCAAACTTTATTAAAAGCTTTTAAATCAGATTGACCATATTTATTATCAGCAAATCCAGTTAATCCATAAGGTACATCATCAATTATTACAACTGGTGATTTTATATCACCATCTTCATAACATTTTAGTATTGCACTATCTGATGTAAAAGCCCATTTATCGCCATAATCTTCTTTATGTATAGTCTTTTTACTATCTGAAAATACTAATGATAGAACAAAACCAATTACTAATACTATCCCTATCCACGTAAAGGTTTCACCTTTTGATAATCCTGGATTATCTATGCCACAATGTTCACATTTTTCATCATCTAGTCTTACATCTTTTTTACACGATTTACATTTAACTATATCATTCATTATTATCCTTTTAAAATTCTACCAACAACTTTACCTATGATGTTTAAGTATTCCTGACTCTCTTTGTCTATCTCTTCATCATAACCATCTTTAGTATGATAGCTTGGGTTTTCGCTTATAATTCTAATGTTTCCATTTAGCATAAACTTAATATTTTTAATTTGTTCACCTTGGTTAGTGTTTATGATATATTTACCATCACCCATAGCTTTTTCACCATTCTTAAACTTACAATACAAAGTTATATCACCATCATTTATATAAGGCTTCATACTATCACCACTTACTCTTATAGCTTCTAGCTCTTTGTTCCTATAGGCTTTTTCTATAGTATTTATATCAACATATATTTTATCTACAACTTCAATATCATCATTTACACCAAAACTACCAGCACCAATATAACCGTTAGTAAGTGATACAGTTTTTAGGTTGTCAGGTAATATGCTTGTAGGTAAGTAATCAATATATTGTTCAAATTCATCTACAAGTGCATTTTTTACTATTGTCTTTTTTTCTTTATGTGTAATAGGAAGTAAATCTAAAAAAGACACTCCTAGTACATCAGCTAGTTCATTGATTTTTAAAATATCTTTAGGAAATCTTGTACCATTAGCCCAGCTAATTGCTGTTGATTTTGAAACACCAAGTTTTTCACCAATTACTTTACCAGTAATTTTTTTCTTATCCATAAAAAATCTTAATTTTGCTGAAAACAAGTTTGGTAAATCTTCATTATCTATTAGCACGAAACACTCCTTAGTGTATTTTAGAATACATATTATATCTTTATTGTTGCTACAATTGGTGTTCTTTAAAGTTTATTTTAAGAACACTAACTGTAGTATTTCATTATGAAAAAGTTATATACAAGAAAAAAATTAAAAAAAGCACTTTTAAATTTTTATACTAACTCTGGTGCTGATTTAATATTAAGAGGCGAAAGAAGACCAAAATATGAAAATATTGTTGAGCTTCATTCTAAATATCATATAAAGTTTGATGTTTGGTTTGATATTAAATCTTATATAAAGAATGATATAAAAAAACATAGCTGTAGCACAACTACAAAATAAAAGAATCTTATAGGAGTAAAAATGGATATGCACTTGACACATCAAGAAATTTTTTTGATACAGAAAATTAAAAAATTAAATATTGAACAACAAAATAAATTATCGATATATATTCTTAATTTGAGTATCAAACATACACCAAAAAAGGAGCAAAAAAATGTTAAATAAAATTTTTGATACAGGTGAATTACCAAATGTAAAAGTATATGAAGTAGCCCATAAAGTAGTTAGTGACTATATGGATAAGCACACTTGTAAGATAGATGTGGTTGCTGCTGAACTTGGTACTACTACTGGTGTACTTTATAGACAACTAAACCCAAAAGATACACAAATGACTTTAAGTGTAGATAGGATTATGTCAATTTGTAATCTTACCAAGGACTATAGAATATTAGAACTTATGTCTAATGAATTTGACCTTGCACTTATACCAAAACATCAAGATAAAGCTACTACAAGTGATATAAACCTACTTGTTGATATGGCAAGTATTGAAAATAATGATGTGTTTAGAGTAGTTAAAAAAGCTATTGCTGATGGAGTGATTACACCGCAAGAAAAAGAAGCAATTTTAAAAGAGATAGATGAAGCAGAAAGTGCAAACGCTGAACTAAAAGATTTAGTTTTACACACTGCAATAAAAAATAAGGAATAAAAAATGATAAAAATTAAAAAGATAACTGCACACACGATAGAGGTTGATGGTAAACAATTATCATTAAATGATAGTGAAAAAATAGTAAAAACAGCTGGTACTGATTATTACATACATAAAAACAAAAAAGATAGTAATTTTATTATTTCAGAGTTGAAAAATCTTAAAATGTTTAAGCTTATTGGTGGTTTTCATTATGGGCTTATCCCGGAAGATTTTAAGGCTATTAATAATATTAATGAAAAATCAGCAACTAAAATAGCTGGTATTAATCATTATTCGATTTGGGATAAAAAACATAAACCTAAGTGTAACCCGGAGGGTATGGTATTTATTCCTAAACTTAAAATATGGGTAGATATTTATTTACTAAATAGCGAACATAAAGATAATGGAACATCTAAAGCAAATACTATTATAGCTGCTGGTGATGATTACAATAGTAGAAAAATACCAGTTGATGAAAAAAATCTAAAAGGTGATGTAGTTGATAAAATTGCTAAGTCACATAAAAAACGGTCATTAACTCAAAAAGAGTTTAGAAAAGCTATGTACGGTGTTAAAGAGGGTGTAAGTGCTGAAGATAAAGATGATGGAACTATAAAGCATATAGAGGACTTTACATCAAGATATGGAATTGAACAAGCTACTGGTGTTATATGGGTTTGGAGTAAGGACAAATACAATAGTCAAGATAATCTAAGAGTTCTACTGGGTGGCACCCGTGTCCATGGGGTTAATGCCGGTTCTCGTGCCTCGCATTGGAACAGCTTTGTTTGGAATTCGAATTGGTACATTGGTTGTCGTTTCGCTTGTGACCACTTGTAGCTTTTGTAGTGAACGAAAGTGAACGGTAATATTAAGAAGTAGATAGTGGCTTCATAGAGCCTATTGAAAGATAGGTTTTATTGAGGCTATAGAATGTGTTAAGTTTGACGACCACACATCCTATAGCTGAACACACAAATGAATAACATCCAAATATGAGTTAGTAATTATATCCAGTTCTTACTAGCTCTTCAATTAAAAGCTAATTCATATTTGGATGGAACTGGGATATAAATATGAGTATAAAAATAATGACTATGGTTTTTAAAGATGAGAACCTAGACAGCAACAAAAAATTAATAATGTTAGCAATCTCTGATAATGCAAATGATGAGGGCTTTTGCTACCCATCACTAAATACATTAATCAATAAAACAGCATTATCTAAACCTACAATAATTAAGCATTTAAAAGAGCTTGAGCAAAACAATTTTATTTTATCTAAGAAGAGAAATACTAAACAAAATAAAAAAGGTGGTGGAAGATTATCAACAATTTATATAGTTTATCCTCAAATTCATATACCTATTTTAGATGAAGATATTTTATTTAGATTTGATATTAAAAAGGGTCAAAGTAAAGAGGCTTTACCACCTAGTCAAAGTAAAGAGGCTACACCTCAAAACGATAGTCAAAGTAAAGAGGCTTTACCTAAACCATCACTATCTTTATTTAATCATCATTTATTTAATAAATTAAATAAAGAAGAGAAAGATATATTTTTAGAATATTCATCACTTAGAAAAAAGATGAAACTACAAACTACTTTAGCTATACAAGAAAGATTATTAAAGAAATATTTTGAGTATGGTAGAAATATTGAAATCATCCAAAATGCAATTAGTGCTAACTGGAGAGATTTTTATCCTCTTAGACAAAATAACACAAATGTATCTAAACAATCAAAGCCTCAACAAAATACAAAATCTATAGCTGAAGTGCTAATTGAATATGTACAAGATAGACAAAAAGGTTTTACTCAAGAAATAGCAACACTTCAAGCTAAAGAAAAATTAAACTGGGGTATGCACAAAGACTTAGAGAGTGTTATACAAGACAAAGAGTATGAGTGGTATATGCAAAGAAGAGCCGAACAACAAACTAAGCCAAAAGAGAGTGATGAAGATTATGTAAATAGATTAATGGGGGAAATGTAAGATGAGAACTAGAAGAGATGATTTTATACAGTCTGTAGCTGATTTTTTAAAGATAAGCATAGAAAACAGCATAAACAAAGAGTATATAGAAGTTGAAACTGGATTTATAAAAGATGAGTGGTATCTTGAATTTATAAATCACCTTGGAAATGCTAAAGCTGATTTTAAAAGACCTTTAGACCTATTTACAAGTGCAATCAATAGCTATAAAAGTATTAAGTTCTCTAAGTTCTATGCTTCAGTAGGTGAACAAACAAAAGAGCTTTTAAAAAAGCTAGAAGCTACTTTTGGTATTTTTGATAATCATACTCCACCACCTGAATTTTTAACATATCAGCATTTTTCAGATAAAGAACCCGGTACTGAAAATAAAACACCAACTTTTACTAATAAAATGTTAGTAATTTTAAATCCTATAGGTGACTGGCATTATTTATATGGTCGTAGAAATGATACTTATGGACTAATACAAATGATACAAAGAGCTTATGAAAAAAGTATTGAGAAAAAAATAAAAGATACAGCTGTAGCACTTGGTAATGTTCCCCAACTAGGTTACAACCAACAGCAAAAGCTTATAAAAATGGTTGATGATGAACCAATAGAGGTAACACAAGAAACTATAAACCCTAATATGGCTGCAATGCTAAGTAAGGCTACAAATAAAGTTAGAGTGACTGCATAATGTTTAGTTTTGATTGGTCAATAAAAGATTTAAACAATGTTCCAAGAAATGGTTTAAAAGTATTTAGCTGTTTTAGTTGTGGGGGGGGGTCTAGTATGGGTTATAAAATGGCTGGATTTGATGTTGTTGGTAATGTTGAGATTGACCCACGAGTAAATAACTGTTACTTAGAAAATTTTAACTCTGATTTTAATTTTAATATGGATATTAGAGAGTTTGTAAAACTTGATGATTTACCAGCTGAACTTTATAGTCTTGATATTTTAGATGGTAGCCCACCTTGTAGTTTATTTAGTGGTGCAAACTTAGCAGCTGATGATAAAAAAGGTAAAGAAGTAAAATTTAGAGAGGGTCAAACTACTCAAGTGTTAGATGATTTGTTTTTTGAGTTTATCAAATTAGCTAAACGGTTACAACCAAAAGTAGTAATAGCTGAAAATGTAAAAGGATTACTTCAAGAAAAAAACAAATGGTATGTAGAACAAATTTATAAACAACTTGATGAAGCTGGTTATGTTGTTACTCATAAGCTCTTAAATGCTAGTGATATGGGAGTGCCACAAAAAAGACAAAGAGTGTTTTTTATGGCTATACGAAAAGATTTACAGTTTGATACTGTTGATTTATTTGGAGCTGAACCACGAATTGATTTGAACTTCAATGATAGAAAAATAGCTTTTAAAGAAATTTATACACAATCTAATAGTCAATATTTTTTAAGTGATTTTATGAAAGAAATTTGGTCACATAGATTAAAAGGTGATAAAGATTTTAGCTGTACAAATACTAGATATAGAAATAAACCTAATACTGGGTTTGGTCAAAATTATGTTTATATGGATGGGGTTTGTAACACTTTAACAGCTAAAAAAGATGTGATAGTTTTATTTGATGAACCAAGATACCTCAATGATATTGAAAGAATTAAAATCGGTTCATTTCCAAAAGATTATAACTTTTTAGACCAACCACCACACTACTTAATAGGTATGAGTGTACCTCCACTAATGACTTATAAAATAGCTATTGAAGTTAAAAAGCAATGGTTGGATAAAAATAAAAATAGATTGGCTGCTTAATGGGTGTAAGGATTAAACCAATTAATGAAAAATTTGATGTAGGTATTGATATAGATGGTGATGGTGATGATAAAAAATACTACATTTACAAAGATATGAATGGTGTTAAATCGTGGGTAACAAAATACAAAAAACTAGACAGATGGCACGGAGCAAAAGCCTATGTAAGAACTTGGGAACAAGCAACAAAAATAGTAGGTCAAATTTTCGCGGGCGAAATAAAATAAGAGTGATAAGTAAGGCTATTGATAGATATGTTGAATGTACTATTTTTGGCTTTGTTTATGATAGTAGAAAAATAAAAAAGGAATGGCTGAAATGATAAACAGATTGATATATTGGATAGATAGACCAAAGGCTGTATATACAAATAATCTAAATCATTTGATTGGTGAGCTTTGTTTTTGGTATGTAGTTGTAGATGTTGTTAGGTGGGTGTGGTTTTAATGGTTAGCTCTAAAAGATATGGCTACAAAGTACAGCTTAATCATCTTAAAAATAATGATATATCATACTTCATAGTTTATCAAGTTGGTGGTAAAAATACTTATCAAAAAGTAGGTAGAAAGTCCGAGGGTATAACTGAAAAAAAGTGTATTGAACTTAGAAACCAAATACTAAGCGAACAAAGACACGGTATAGATTTAAGCCAAAAGAGTTTTAAACATTTAACTTTTAATAAGTTAGCTGAACGATATTTTTCTAGTTTGGAATTATCAAGCCAAAAGAGATATGAACAACAGTATCAAAAGCACATAAAAGATAGTTTTGGTGATGTTGTTATAGCTAGATTAGATGATAGTTTAATTGATGAGCTTAGAGCATTAAAAACAAGTGAGGGATATAGCCAAGCTAGTATAAAACAGTATGTAAGTTTGTGTGTAAGAATTATTAATTTTGGAATTAAAAGAGGGATTATCGCATATAGTCCATTTAGAGATATTAAAAGATTTAAGATAAACAATACACGGCTTAGATATTTAAGTAGTGATGAAATATATACACTTAAAAGTAATGTTTACTCTAATCCTATTTTAAAACTATTTGTAAAAATTGCACTTGGAACTGGAGCAAGGGCTGTAAGTATTTTGAGTATTCAAAAGAAGCATATTAACATTGAAAATAAATCTATAACTATCAAAGATTTTAAAAGAAAAAATACTTATGTTGGGTATTTAGATGATATTGATTTTGATGTAGTCGTACAACATATTAAAAAGTTTAGTGCTAATAGTTACGTAGTTTCACTTGATGGTGCTGCTATGAAATATCAACAAGTATATCTAGCACTTGACATAATATTTAAACAATTCAATAAAGGTTTAAACAAAGATGATAGAGCTAATCGTGTTGTAATTCATACACTTAGACATACATTCGCAAGTCACTTAGCTATTGCAGGTGTATCAATTCAAGAGATACAAAAACTAATGAACCACAAAGATATTAAACAGACTTTGAAGTATGCAAAACTTAGCCCAGATAGTGGTCGTGGTTTTGTTCAAGAATTATATAAAAGGTAACAGATGATAGATTTAGACATAAAGCTTAATGGAGTAGATGAAGTATTGAAGCAACTTAACCCAAAAGCATTTAAACAAGCACTCAATAGAACTGTAAATGATATGGGTATGAAGATGAAAACTCAAATGACTAAGGGAGTTAGAAAAACATACAACATACAAGCTAGGGATGTTAAGAGATATATGAAAGTAAAACGGTCAAGATATGATGATATGAGGTATCAGATTGAGATAAATAGTGAAAGAAGAAATGTAATGAGGTTTGGTGCTAAAGTGCTAAAGAAGAGAGGTAGTGTGAGTGTGCGAATTAAAAAGGATAAGGGTAGAAGCATACTAAGAAACTCTTTTGTAGCTAAAAATGGTAAAGCAATACTTCATAGAGTTGGTAAGACACAAAAGATTAAGGCAGTTCAAACAGTATCAATACCCCAAATGTTCAATAAAAAGATACTACAAGAAGCTGATAATATGGTCACAAATGAAGCCGGTAATAAGCTAAAAGATAACCTAGCTTTTTACCTTGGAAAGGGCTAAAACTTATGTATATAAATAGTATAGAAAATTTACCACACAATCTTAACAGTAGAACTACAGCTAATAAAATAATGATGGGAGTTCATAGCACATTAACTAACACATTACTTAAATGTAACTATATGGAATATATAAGAGGAATTGAGAAATGGCTACAAAGCCCTTTAAAAGGTACTATACAGAGGTTTAGCCATAAGGGTACTAGCGAGTGCGAAATAAAACTAGACATAGAATTTTTAAAGTTACTTGACTTTTCAATTTATTCATTTAGTTTAAAAAATAGCTTTGAAGTCCTATGTAGTCGAACTTTAAAGCAAAAAGTCAAGCACTTGACTACTTACTTGACTTTAAGTGTTGTTTCAGTTTGGGCTTTACTTTATGAGTAAAAAATTTATTTCACAAGTAGAATTAGCTGAAGCAAATGGTGTTAGTAAACAAGCCATAAATCAGCTTGTAAAAAAAGGTATCTTTGCTAAATGTTTTGAGGGTAAAAGATTGGTGCGAGATTGTGCCTTAAAAACTTACTTAGAAAATAAAGACCCATCAAGAGATAATCAAAGAGAAGCAAATCAAAAAGATAAAATTTCGCCCGCGAAAAAATCAGTTGTAAAGAAAAACTTGACAACTGAAAAAGTAATACCGGAAATTGAAAAAGCTACTAGCAAAAATATTAAAGATAGTGACTTATACAATCAAGATAATTTAGATGAACTAAAAGACTTGTTATTAACTGCTAGTACTGGTAATCAAAAAGTACAAATTATTAAAGATTTTTGGACTGGTAAGATTAATCAGCAAAAATACTTAGAGGGCGAAAAACTTTTAATACCAAAAGAACAAATTATAAAAGATGTTCAAAGAATATTAAAAGCATTTAGAGATAAAGCACTAGCATTACCAACAAAAATTTCAAGCGACTTAGTTGGACTAACTGAAAAAAAAGATGTAGCTGTAGTTGTTGAAAGTTATATGTATGAACTACTAGAAGAACTTAGCAATTTGGAAGATGTAGAATGATTATCTCTGAATGTGTAAAAGTTGTAAAGCCACCTAAAAAATTAACTGTATCAGAGTGGGCTGATGAGTATAGACAATTATCAAGTGAAGCTTCAGCTGAAAGTGGAAAGTGGCGAACAAGTAGAGCAGAATATCAGAGAGGTTTAATGGAAGCATTTAGTGACCCAAGTATTCATACTGTTGTTTGGATGAGTTCAGCACAAGTAGGTAAAACCGAAGTGTTACTAAATATCATTGGTTATTTTATAGACCAAGACCCTAGCCCTATGCTACTTTTACAACCAACTTTAGATATGGCACAAGCATTTTCAAAAGATAGAGTAGCACCAATGGTACGAGATACAAAGGTTTTAACTCATAAGGTACGAGATAGTAAAGCTAAAGATAGTGGTAATACTATTTTGCATAAAACTTTTCCCGGTGGTCATATTACTATGGCTGGTGCAAATAGTCCAAGCTCACTAGCTTCACGACCAGTACGAGTAGTATTATGTGATGAAGTAGATAGATACCCAGCAAGTGCTGGTAGTGAGGGTGACCCTGTAAATTTAGCATTTAAAAGAACTACCACATTTTGGAATAAAAAACGAATGCTTACATCAACACCTACTATAAAAGATGTTAGTAGAATTGAAGCAGCTTATGAAGATAGTGATAAGAGAAAATTTTATATACCGTGTCCAGATTGTGATAAGCCTCAAGTTCTTAAATGGTCTAATGTTTCTTGGGAACAAGATACTGATAGTAATGGTAAGGTTATTAAACATTATCCAAATACAGCTAAATACTTTTGTGAACATTGTGGAGGTGGTTGGGATGATAGTACTAGGTGGAGAGCAGTAAGTAAAGGTGAGTGGAGAGCTGGTCGTGAAGCAAACGGTGTAGCTGGTTTTTGGTTAAATGAGATTTATAGCCCTTGGGTTAAATTATCAGATATGGCTACAGCTTGTATAGAAGCTAAAAAATCACAACACACTCTTAAAACTTTTATCAATACTTCTTTAGGTGAAACTTGGGAAGAAGACCAAGGTGAACAAATTGAAGATAGTAAGCTTATGGCTAACCGTGAAGATTATACGGTTTTATCAAATGAAGTAGCTGTACTTACTTGTGGGGTTGATACTCAAGATGATAGATTAGAGGGTGAGGTAAAAGCTTGGGGTGATGGTAACGAAAGCTGGGGTGTAATGCCTTTTAGGATTGAGGGTAAACCAAGTCAAAAGCAAGTATGGGATGATTTAGACAATATTATAAATGCAACATATAAAAGAGCTGATGGTATTCAGCTAAGAGTATCTTGTACTTGTATTGATAGTGGTGGTCACTTTACAGATGAGGTATATAAATATTGTAAAAAAAGAGAGATAAAAAGAGTATTCGCAATCAAAGGTTCATCTATAGCTGGTAAACCTATTGTATCAAGACCGACCACATCAAATAAATTAAAAGTGAAACTCTTTACTGTTGGAACTGATACAGCTAAAGAGTTGATATTTTCAAGGTTACAACTTGAAGAGTTTGGTGAGGGCTTTATGCACTTTAACAAAAGCTTTGATGAAGAGTATTTTAAAATGCTTACGAGTGAAAAAATTGTAACTACTTTCAAAATGGGGCGACCAGTTAGAATATGGAAGCCTACACGACCACGAAATGAAGCACTAGATTATACAGTTTATAATTTAGCAGCACTAGCAATATTAAATCCAAATTATAAGAAAATTCAAGAGAATATTAAACCAGTAAAAAAAGAGATTGAGGTAAAACTCAAAAAGAAATCAAATAAAAGAGGATGGCTAAATGGATATAAGTAATGAAAAAAAAGGTGTTGGAAGACCCAAGAGTGATAATCCTAAAATGAAATTTGATTTAAGATTAAAAACATCTACAATAGTTGATATAGAGCTTATTTGTGAAGAATTAAATATGACACCTAGCTTATTTGTTCAAACTATATTAGAAAATGAAACAGAAAAATATAAAAAACTTTTTAAAATATAATATTTGTCCCTTTTTAATTACCCTGCTTTTTTGAAATAATACAGTCAATATAAAAAACTAAGGATTAGATTTTGGCTGAACCTACTTTTGCACAACAAATGTTAACTAAAATTGAAACTATGCTACTTGGTAAAGCTGATAATGATGTAGCTAAGTATGAAATAGCTGGTAGGTCTTTAGAAAAATACTCTTTTAGTGAACTTCAAACATTAAGAAGACAATATAAGGGTGAAGTTAAAGCTGAACAAGTAGCAACTGATTTAGCCGCTGGACTTGGAAATCCAAGAAGAAAAGTTTTAACTAGGTTTTAATGATGAAAATACTTGGATTTGAAATAAAAAGAGCTAAAGCACCAGTAAGACAAAAGAAATCTTTTAGTGCTGCAAATACTGGTAATCTTTATGCTTCTTGGATACCCTCAAATAATACCGCTGATGTTGATATAAAAAGAGATTTAAAAAGTATTCGTAATAGAAGTCGTGAACTTATGCGAAATGATGACTATGCAAAGAAATTTAAACGAATGATTAAATCTAATGTTGTTGGAAGCCAAGGTATAAAATTACAAAATCAAGCAAAAGATACGAACGGTAATCTTGATAAAAAAGCAAATAAAACTATAGAAACTGCATATAAAAAATGGGGTAAAAAAGGTAATTGTGATGTTACTGGTAAATATTCACTTATAGATATTAAAAAAATGATTATGGGTACATTAGCTGAAGATGGTGAAGTTCTTGTAAGAAAAGTAAAAGGTTTTGATAATGAATGTGGATTTGCTTTACAGTTATTAGAAGCCGACCACTTAGATGAACAATTTACTGATACAAATAGAAATATATTAATGGGTATTGAGTATGATAAATGGAACAAACCTATAGCTTATCATCTTCACAAAACACATCCTGGCAATTCAACACTTACTTCTAGAGATATTACGAGAGAGCGAATACCAGCTGATGAAATAAATCACCTATTTTTACCATTAAGAATTAGTGCTACTCGCGGTGTACCGTGGATGGCAAGTGCTATGACTAGAATGAAAATGATAAACGGTTATGAAGAAGCTGAACTTGTAGGTGCAAGACTTGGAGCAAGTAAAGCGGGATTTTATACACGAAATCAAGCCGAGGGTGAATATGCTGGTGATAGTGAAGTAAATGGTACACCAATAAATGAAGTTACACCTGGTGAATTTGAAGTATTACCGGAGGGATGGGGTTTTGAAGCTTATGACCCACAACATCCAAATGCTGCATTTAAAGATTTTATGAAAGTTGTACTTAGAGGTGTTGCTAGTGGACTTGATGTAAGTTACAACTCTTTAGCAAATGATTTAGAGGGTGTAAATTTTTCTAGTTTAAGAAGTGGTATTATAGAAGAGCGAGAAGTATGGAAAGATTTACAAAAATGGTTGACTGAACACTTACTTGATGATGTGTTTGCTGATTGGTTAGATATGGCACTACTTACTCAATCTGTAGCATTACCATATTTTAAGATTGATAAATTTATTGCTCCTACTTGGATGCCTAGAAAGTTTGATTGGATTGACCCCTTGAAAGATGTACAAGCGAATATACTAGCAATAAAAGAGGGTTTAAAAACACACTCACAATTAGCTGCTGAAATGGGTATGGATATTGAAGAACTGTATGAGCAATTAGCTTATGAAAAAGATTTAAGAGAAAAGTACGGAATAACTTTAATGAGTGATGTGGAACTTGGGAATATTATTGAAAGTAAAGATGAAGATTAGCTATCTTTAGCTAACTCTTGAAGTTCAACACACTTTTTTATTTTTTCTATTGATATATTGTTTTTTTTACAAAATGCCCCAACTTTTAATAATTCTAGCATATCTGAATTATTACTTTTATACCACTTAATTTGTTGTTCTGATTTATTGATAAATTCTGCTATATCTTTATATGTTACATTTTTCATAAAAGAAGTTTAACAAAAGATACATTGATAAAACCTTAAATATAAAATAGTTTAATATATAATACTAT
>NZ_JADGFC010000053.1:15018-15415 GCF_016744025.1 Sulfurimonas sp. | reverse complement strand
GCACTCTACTCTGTACTTGTGAAGTTTAAACCTAAAGACTTTGACGCTTTTTTTGCAACCACAGTTATGTTGGGAGTTATAATGCTTTTAATCGTTTATTACTCAATGGGTTATAAATTAGAATCATTTTTAGACTTTAGCATAGAAGCAAAATTAGTTATAGCGTATGCTGTAATCTTTCCTTCAATCATATCTTACTATTTGTGGCATCGAGGAATCGCTGAAATTGGAGCAAGTAAAACTGCTCAGTTTACTCACTTAATGCCAATTTTTGGCGCTATTGAAGCTTACTTCTTCTTAAATGAGCGTATTGAGACATTTCATCTTATTGGTATTTCATTAATTGGATTTGGAATTTTTTTATCACTATTTTTAAAAATAAGAACACCAAGAATTA
>NZ_JADGFC010000053.1:0-15008 GCF_016744025.1 Sulfurimonas sp. | reverse complement strand
GTATAAGATGGCTGAACTCTTAAAAAATCTATATAACCAAAACTATATCAAGTTATTATCAAATGAGATTAAATCTTTTTACTCTGAGTTTGATAGCTTAGGTTTTGCAACAAATATTTTTAATGAAAATTGGGATGATAAAGAGTTAAAACAGAGAATGAGACATATATCTATAGTTTTAGGTGATTTCTTACCAAATGACTACACTCAAAGTATAGAAATACTAAAAGATTCTTTTTCAAGACTCAACCATAGTTACGGACTTGAGAATATGATATTTCAAGATTATGTAGAAGTTTATGGTCTAGATAATTTTAAAGTATCTATGAAAGCCTTAGAACACTTTACAAATAAGTGTTCATCAGAATTTACTATAAGACAATTTATACTGAAATATCCAAAAGAGACAATGGCTCAGATGCTTGTCTGGGCAAGGTCAAGTAATCATCATGTAAGAAGACTAGCATCTGAGGGTTGTAGGCCTAGACTTCCTTGGGCTATTGCATTAGGTGATTTTAAAAGAAATCCAAGTGAGGTTCTTATTATCTTAGAAAAACTCAAAGATGACGAAAGTGAATATGTAAGAAAAAGTGTCGCAAACAATATTAATGATATCTCAAAAGACAATCCAAAGATAGTAAAAAAATTGGCAAATTCTTGGATAGCAGATAATAAAAATAGAGACTCTCTTTTGAAACATGGATGTAGAACTCTTTTAAAAGCTAGTGATAAAGAGGTTTTAAATCTTTTTGGATTTACACATCCAGAGACCATAGAATTAAATAACTTTGAAATCACGAGTAATGTTAAGATGGGAGAAGAACTTCTGTTTTCATTTTTAATAAATTCAAAAAAAGAACTTGGAAAACTAAGAGTTGAGTATGCAGTAGATTTTTTAAGAAAAAATGGAAGTCATAACACTAAAGTGTTTAAAATATCTGAGGGAGTATTTACTCAAAATGAAAAGATCATTTCAAAAAAATACTCTTTTAAAGCGATAAGCACACGTGCTTATTACAAGGGTCAGCAAAAACTTTCCATCATAATCAATGGCATTGTTTTTGCCGAGAAAGAGTTTACCCTTTCTTAACAACTATAGATGCAACCTTAACTCTCTCACCTTTAAGATTAGTATCTACTCTTTCTTCGTAGTAGATAACATCTAAACCTATAAAAGAGTGTAATAGCTCATTTTTACGTAGTAGGTAGTCAAGATTCATTGTAGGTATCTTAAAATCACCATGAGCAACTATGAATGTCTCAAATATAATCACTCCACCTGGTTTTAGCGCATCTTTCATTTGAGAGACTAAACGACGATTTAGATAGTTCATATTTACAATAAGATCATATTTTTTGGGAGTTATATTATATTTATCTAGGTCTGCATCTATTTTATTTATAGTAGGCGAATTTTTCACAAGTTTTAGTGCATAGTCAGAAATATCAACGGCATCTACATCAAAACCTTTTGCAGCTAAAAAGTGAGTGTTTCTCCCTGTTCCACATGCTAAATCTATTGCTTGACCAACATTTACATGTTCTATATATTTTTCAATTATAGGTGTTACATGCTCTGGCATAGGACTAGCTTCATATCTTTCATTCCATCTTTGTTTATCTTCTATCATATTATTTCCTTGTTTAAAAATTCAATTAAATTCTCTTTTGAGAGAGGTTTTGAGTAGTAATAACCTTGAAATATATCACAATGAGCAGCTTTAAGAACTTTAATCTGCTCATCACTCTCCACTCCCTCTGCTAAAGTTTTCATGTTAAAGTTTTTTCCTATGTTTATTATACTCTGAACAAGAGCTTTTTCACTTTCATCATACAAGATTTTATCTATAAAGCTCTTATCTATCTTTAACTCATTTATAGGAAGATCTCTTAAGATGCTAAGAGATGAGTATCCTGTACCAAAATCATCCAGAGATATTTGGATACCATATTCTTGTATATCATCCAAAAGTGGTAGAACATCATCCAAGCTTTCTATTGATAAACTCTCAGTAATTTCAAGAGTAAGACAAGTTCTAGTAAAGTTTTCTATCTCTACTGCTTTTAACAAGTTAGACAAAAAATCTGCTTCCATGAGTTGAACTACTGATATATTTATGGATAAGTTAAATGAAAGATCTAACTCATCTCTAATATTTTTTATATCTCTTAGAGAACTGTAAATAATAAACTCACCAAGTTCTTTCATAAGTCCTGTCTCTTCAGCTACTGGTATAAACTTGTCTGGACCTACAAAACCAAGCTTTTCATTTTCCCATCTGATGAGAGCTTCAACTCCATAAAGGCTTCCATCTGAGTTTATCTGAGGTTGATATGCCATCCAAAGTTCATTGTTTTCTATTGCTCCACGAAGTTCTTGTTCTATATCTGACTTTACAACACTACTATGTCTCATTTTCTCTGAAAATAAACAGTATGAATTTTTATGTTTTTTAGCCTCATACATTGCAGTATCTGAAAGACTTAAAAGCTCTTCTATACTTAGTGCATCTATAGGGTATTGAGCTATTCCTAAACTTACTCCTACTCTAAACTCTTTGCTATTTACATGATATGTCTTTGATACTATTTGTATAACTTCTTGAACTTGTAACTCTAACTCTTTTTCTTCAATACCTTCTTTTAAGACTATGAATTCATCTCCGCCTTGTCTAACAAGCATATCACCAACATTAAAAAACTTCTCTAGCCTTTGAGCTACTTCGACAAGAATTTTATCACCAATGGTATGTCCAAACTTATCATTTATATTTTTGAAATTATCAAGGTCAAGAAATAAAACATAATACTTTTGTGCATGAGTTTTTTTCCACTCTTTTATATTTGTATACATATAAGTTCTATTTGGTAGATTAGTTAATGTATCGTGCTGTGCTTGAAAAACAAGCTCTTTATTTTTTCTTTTTTCAGATGTAGAAATATTATAAAATAGCACATAAAAGGCTAAAGAGATAATAGTAAAAAGGATTAAGTAAAGTAAGGCATTATAATAAAATTCATACATAACTTCTAATTTACTAACTTGAACAGTTATCCACAAATGATATCTTGAATCATATGTGATACTAAAAATCATATTTTTTTCTAATGGATTAGTGGCTTCTATAGTTAGAGTCTTTGCATTTTTTCTTAACTTATCAAAAGAGTAGTTATATTTTTTCTGTAATCCAGAGTTTACACTTTGAACAGCTTTATCAGGAATATGGTCGTTATATAACTCTTCGTATGATATGTTTTCATGATTAGTGTAATACTGTCTATATACTTTTTTATTGCTATCAAAGTCTTTTGTTATTTCAATAGTTATATTTTTTGACAACTCTAAAGTATCGAGGTAGTGTCCCTTATTAGTATTTTTTATTCCAGCGATTACAACACCAAGCACATTGCCATTTTTATCTCTAATAGCTTTTCTAAGAGGTATAATCCACTCTTTAATTGTTTTAAAATAATAGGTCTTAGCAACGACCATATTTTCACTTATTAGTGACTCTTTAAAGTCATTACTTGTTACTGCATCTATTAAAAGGTTTTTATTTGGATTTATTTTTATATTTGAACTAGATAAAATAACATTACCATTAACATCTGCAAGTCCAAAACTAACTAAGTATGGGTTTTGTTTTAGTAAGTCATCTAATATTAGTTTTGATTTTTGTATATCTTTGTAGTTGTTGTTTTTAAATAATTGTTTTCCAATAATGCCTAAAACCATATCTTTTTGCAAGAAATCTGAATTTACAGATTTAGATAAAAGCTCTGTGTAATGTTGTATTTGAATATGATATCTATCATTTATTTCATTATAGTTCACATATAACAGCGTGAGAACTAAAAAAGTTCCACTCAGTAGTATCAGATAAAAGATTTTCCATATATTACTTGCTATTAACATGTTCTGATTATACCTAAAACTCATATTTGTAAAAGATTATAAAATTAAGATAATCTTATTTTATAATCTTCGTATCCAAATTCTTTTATGATTTCTAAAGTATTATCTTTTCTTTTTATCATAAGAGATGGAAGCTTAATTCCATTGAATGTTGTATTTTTACCAAAAGTATAGTGAATTTGGTCTTCAAAAATTACTTTATCTCCAATTTCTAAGGCTTTATCAAAGGAGTAATCTCCCATAATATCACCTGCAAGACATGTATTTCCAGCAAATTTATATGTATACTTTTTCTCACCGGCTTCACCTGAGCCTCTAACATCTGCACGATATGGCATGGCAAGAGTGTCTGGCATATGGGCTTCTGCTGAAGTATCTAGTATTGCTATATTCATTCCATTATCTACAATATCGAGTACAGTAGAAACTAAAACTCCAGTTTCCCATCCAATAGCTTCTCCAGGTTCAAGATAAACTTCTACATCATACTTAGCTCTAAACTCTTTAATGATTCGAATTAACTTTTCAACATCATAACCTTTTTTAGTGATGTGATGTCCTCCTCCAAAATTAATATACTTAAGAGTTTTAAAATATTTAGAAAATTTATCTTCAAAAGCAATCAAAACAGCTTCTAATTCATCTGCTCCCTGCTCGCAAAGAGCATGAAAGTTCAGACCATCTACATAGTTTAGAACATCTTCATCAAAGTTTTTTAAAGTTGTTCCCAAACGACTATAGATGCCACATGGGTTATATATCTCTTTTGGAGATGCAGAGTGTTCAGGGTTTATACGTAGAGAGATACTGGCATCTGGATTAATTTCTTTTACTCTGTGTACATATTTAAAAAGTTGATTAGGAGAGTTGAAAACTACATGATTAGAGATTTCAGCTATTTCATCTATATCTTCATCTTTATATGCAGGAGAGTAAGTATGTACTTCTCCTCCAAACTTCTCGTAAGCTAGTTTTGCCTCATGAAGTCCACTTGCAGTACAACCTTGAAGATACTCTCGTATCTGTGAAAATGTACTCCACATAGCAAAGCCTTTAAGAGCCAATATTATCTTGGCTCCGCTTTGTTTTTGAACGTAATCAAGCAGCTTTAGATTATTTTCTAAAAGTTCTTCTTCGCATATATAACATGGTGTTTTAATGTTTTCAAAATTATTCATAGATATTTTATATATCCAGCTCTTTTACCTGCCAAGGAAGACCTTGAGTGTTCATCTCATCCATAAATGGATCTGGGTCAAATTGTTCCATATTAAAGACACCTACACCACTCCACTTACCTTGTAACATAAGTTTAGCACCAATCATTGCAGGAACTCCAGTAGAGTATGAAACTCCTTGAGAATTTGTTTCTGCAAAACAATCTTCATGCTCTTTTACTTGGTAAATGTATATCTTCTTTTTCACACCATCTTTAAGACCCTCGGCAACTATACCTATGTTTGTCTTACCAGTTGTTCTTGGTCCAAGAGATGCAGGATCAGGAAGAAGAGTACTCAAAAACTCCATTGGAACTATTTTTTGTCCCTTGTGCTCAATCGGCTCAATACCTAACATCCCCACATTTTCTAAACACTTCATATGAGTCAAATAGCTCTGCCCAAATGTCATAAAAAATCTTATTCGTTTTAGACCTTTGATATGTTTAACAAGTGATTCCATCTCTTCATGGTAAAGAAGGTAAGAATCTTTTGGCCCTACTTCAGGATAATCCCAAACTTGCATTATTTCCATAGGCTCAGTTTCTATCCATTCACCATTTTCCCAGTAACGACCCTTTGAGCTTACTTCACGAAGGTTTATCTCAGGGTTAAAATTTGTTGCAAATGCGTAACCGTGATCACCTGCATTACAGTCCATAATGTCAATAGTATGAATCTCATCAAAGTAGTGTTTTTGAGCATAAGCACAAAATACATTTGTTGCTCCAGGGTCAAATCCACTTCCAAGAAGTCCCATGACACCAGCTTCTTTAAACTTCTCATCTCTTGCCCATTGAAGTTTATACTCAAACTTAGCTTCATCAGGATGCTCATAGTTTGCAGTATCAAGATAATGAGTCTTTGTAGCAATACAAGCGTCCATAATAGTTAAGTCTTGGTATGGAAGTGCAACATTTATAACTATATCTGCATTACATGCTTTTATTAGTTCTATTACTTCTTCTGTTACATCTGCATCTACTGTTGTAATTTCTATGTCAGCATCTACAAAATCACCTTTAATAGTCTCGCATCTACCGATACTTCTACTCGCTAAAACAATCTTTCCAAATACCTCTGAATTTTGTACACACTTGTGTACAACTACACGGCTAACTCCGCCTGCACCAATAATTAATGTTGTCAAAAACTTTCTCCTAAATATATATAAAATGAGTTCTCACCATCTTCTGAGGAAGCGTGAGCTAAATAAAGTGGTCCTAAAAATGTTTCTGCAGCTACATAGATGCTTACAGATTTTTTAAGGTCTTGAAAATTTCTATATTCACCATCAGACCAAGCATCCCCAGCTTCTAAAGTAAAACCTGCGTATAAAGGTGTATTAAGTGAACCAAAGAAACCACCATCTTTTATTCGATATCTATACTTTGCAAGTGCCAAAAACATATGATTACCAATTAAGGTGTATGGTTTATAAGCAGACATATTAAAAAGACCACCTAGTGTAAACTTATCACTTAAAATAAGACTATCCTCGTTGCTATTATTGTAAGTTGTACCTGCTTTTACATATGTGGTTATATTATTATTGTAAAGTGTAAGAGGTTTTTTGATATCAAAATAAATTTTTTCATGATCATAATCACCACCAAGATTCTTCATCTCTTTTTTCCATTTAAGATTTGATTTAATACCTTTACTTGGAAAGTTAAAATTATCCAAATTATCTACTAAAATTGAAGCATACATAGGTCTAGATTTATATTGTGTTTCAGAAGTACTATTTGTTGAAATATCAATTGTATCCTTTTAAAAGAACCAATCCCTATTTCAAGCTGATAGTCAGTTCCTATATTCGCACCCACTCCTATAGAAGCTCCAACACTTCCTGTTTCTAGCTCTACAGTACCACTATCGTAAGAAAAGTACTCTATAGTTTTTTCATAAAGGATAGATGGTTTTAGATAATATCTTTGCATAGAGTCAAGAGGTTGATAAAATTCAGTATAAGCTTTTTGGTTCTCACCAATTTCAAAATCATTCTTCCACTGAGCCCCATATTGATTTAGGCCAAACATTGTATAACCAGCTTTAAATGAGTAAGAAGACTGTCCTTCAAAATCATCTTGTACACCTATAGAAAAGCGAATATCAGCATGATTGTTCCAACTTGGAGTTGTAATAATCACTAGTATAGTTTTTCCATCAATCTCTTTGAGCTTATACTCTACACTATCAAATATTGTCATATTATAAATATGCATCAACTTTTCTCTTAAGAGCTTTTCATCTAGTCTATCACCAACTTTAACACTGATTCTTTGAAGTATCGAATCATCACTTATATATGTTGGGTTTTGTATTTCAATAGCATCTATTATTGGACTTACTCTTTTTTTTGCTACTCTATGCTTTTGTTTATACAGCTCATACTCTTCATCACTTAGACTAAGATGCTTTAACTTACTCTCATAAGATTCTTTGGCAATATCATAACCTCTTTGCACAATCTCTTTATACTTATGAGCATCTAAGCCATTAAAGCCTTTTAAATCTGGTGTTAAGAGAATATCTTTATCGGTGAGTTTTTGTATTGATTTATTTGCATTCTTTCTCATCAATATATTAACCATCTGTCCAAGAACAACAAAATAAGAGTTAATATCTATCTCTTCATCAAAATTTTCACTCACGTCAACAGCTATGACAATATCTGCACCCATGTCTTTAGCAAGTTGTATCGGAATGTTATCGCTAACTCCTCCATCTACAAGATCAACGCCATTAATATTAATAGGTTGAAGTCCACCAGGAATAGAACTTGAAGCATAGATAGCTTCCCCAAGAGAACCTGACTTTAGTACAACTGCTTCGCCATTAGCTATATTTGTAGCAAGTGCACGAAATGGTATAGCAAAATTATCAAAATCTTTAATATTTTGAGTATGTTGAGTTTCTTCCATCATCTTAAAGAGTAGAGGTTGTCTTTTTAAAACACCAGTAGGTAGAACAAGAGTATTTTTAGAGTCGATTCCAAGACCAAGGCGACCTTGATATGAATACTCTACTTCTTTTACTCGCATAGGAGTATCAGCTCTATCAAAATCTGTTCGTATATACTTTCTCCAGTCACTTGTGACTAGCATCTTCTCTATTTCTTGAGGAGTTTTACCTGACGCATATAATCCACCCATAAATGAGCCCATACTCGCACCTACAATAATATCTATAGGAATTTTTTTCTCTTCTAATACTTTTAAAACACCAACATGTGCTCCACCTCTAGCTCCACCACCACTTAAAACAAGTGCTATTTTTGGTCTATCTTGTGCAAAAGAAGATGCAAAGACAAGGGCTAGAATGAGTAGTATTTTCATAATTACTCTATACTAAGTTAAATGCCACAGCCAAAACTGATAACCAAATAAGAGTTGTCACTATAAGACTTAAAAGAACTAAGGTTGCACCTGCATCTTTAGCCTGCTTTGCAAGAATGTGATAATCACTTGTAACCAAATCAACAACTCTTTCAATAGAACTATTTGCAACTTCTGCTAATACTGGTATAAACAAAGATATAAACAAGATGCTAGAGTGTCCAAAACTAATAGGAAGGTTCCAAGCTACTATGCCCATAACACTAAGCATAAGCAACTGCCACTTAAAAGATGTCTCATTTTTAGTTATATCTATAAAACCTTCTACTGCATACATTCCATTACGAAAAAGTGAATGTTTAGGCTTGTTTAGTTTCATGTTTGTCCTTTAGATTTATAATAGTTTCTCTTAGATTTTCTGCTTTAGTTTCTCTGCTCATTGGTTCTGAGAAGTAAACAGTTACGACTCTTTTACTAGAGAGTTTAGTTTTTTTAGTTTTAGAAAATAAACTTCCATTCATTCCATCAATGAAAAATCCAACAATTTTTCCATCATATTCAGGACAAATCATCTCATAACCTCTGTAAAAATCACCTATTTTTCCATCTGGACTTATCTTTCCTTCTGGAAATAAAGAAACAATTTTACCATTCATTAGTCTTTGAGATGCGTCTTTAGAAGCCTTTTGTGAAACAGGGATAACCTCACCTTTTTTTAATGCTTTATTAAAAAGTTTCCAGTTATATATATCTTTGTCTATCATAAAGTTAAGTCGTCTTTTGATAGGTACTTGAACTATAACCCAGTCAACCCAACTTACATGGTTTCCTAAGAGTAAAACTCCCTTAGAAGTAGAAATATTTTCTAAACCCACATAATGAAAGTCATATTTAAACTTTAAAAGTATCTCTACAAATGCCCAAAATGTCATAACGAAGTATCTATGTAAAACAAGATATGTAAGAGCTATTCCTACAACTCCCATGATATATATAAGAATGGTTGCATTCATTCCATTATATGCAAATACAGTTGTTAACATCAAAAATGAAAACATAAAAATATTTTGAACAAAGTTGTTTCCCGCGAGTATCGTACCTAGATGCACACGAGGAGATAAAAATTGTATTTGTGCATTTAAAGGAACCATAATAAATCCTGCAAAAACACCAAATAGTGCGAACAGAATTGCCATAGTTGTCATAGATCCAGATAATGGAATCAGAAATACTATGATAGTTATAGCTAAAGAGCCAATAGCTACTAAACCAGTTTTAATATAGTACTTTGAAAGATTAGCAGCGAGTATTGATCCACTAACTATTCCTATACCAGCAAGAGCCATTACACCTTGGATATATATAGTATTTATTACACCTAATTCACTCTTGGCATACTCACCAAATACAGCTAAAATAACTTGAGATATAGACCAAAAAAGACCAAGAGCTATAATATTTTCAAAAACTTCTCTTTTTCTTCTAATAATCTTTATATTTTTTTGTAAATATTTACCTCTAATATATCTAGCAAAACTAAACTTTTTTTCACTCTCTTGTGGCATCTTATTTGGAAGTTGTAAAGCCAATATAAACTGTATAACTGAGCCAAGAACTAAAAGCCACCCTGCTGGAGCAATGAGATTTAATATATCTTCTTTTGTCACAAAGGTATCATCGAGCATATTCTCAAATAAAATAGTATAAAAAAGCATACCGCCAAGAATTGCAACAGTTGTAACAGCCTGAACTGCTCCATTTCCGCTACTTATATGCTTAATACCTACTATTTCTTTTATGTAACCATATTTTGCTGGTCCATAAATTGCACTTTGAAAAGCTAGTAAAAATGTAAAAGCAAATGCTGTGTAAAAATGTCCATTATAGTAAGAGTACGTAATGGCAAGTGTTATAAATACTGCAAATAAAGCAGAGTATTTCATAATTTCATTTTTGGGAAATCTATCTGATAAAAATCCAGTTGGAGAAAAAACTAAAATAAATGGCAAAATAATAAGTGCGTTTACAATAGCTGTTAAAACAATTTGCATCTCACCATCATAAATTTTAAAGATGGTATTTTGAATAATTATTTTATGTCCTAAATCTGTAAAAGCATTTAAAAACACAACTATTAGGTAGTTTACTACGCCTACTATTTTGAACATTTCTTTCATCTAGTTATCTTCTTGCTTTACTAAAGTTGTACTCCAACCCTCGTAATAACCAAGATTTTCTTTTACTTTAGCAAAAAGTTCGTCAACAACTTTTTTAACTTCTACTTCAGTCACATCATGCTTTTTAACAAGGGCCACACCATGTTCAAACTCTTCAGAACTTATATCATCTTTAAAAGTAAACCCATCAAGATCAAGTGTATTTACAAATCTATTTTTTTGCGTTGGAGTATCAAATGCTACATAATGTTCAACATCTCTTTGTATAGTTAAGTCTTCTTCCTCTTCTTGGAGTAAAAAGATTATCTTGGCACTTTGGATGTGACAAAATTCCAACTCTGTTGGAAAAAGTTGAGTTTCATAAAAACCCCATTTTGTATCTCTTACAACATTGCTTTCATAAACATAGTTTGAAGGAGTTAGTATTTTACTAGCTATTGAGTCAAGCTTTTTAGAATCATATGCATAGAAATAAAACTCATTCCATCCATCAATAACTCTAGTTCCAACATATATGGCTCTATCTTGATGTTCTAGTGCAATAATAAGAGCTTCTTTAGTCTCTAAAAACTCTTCATAACCTTCTTTAGTTTCGTCTAAAGAATCATATTTTACAAATATACTAAAAAGCCAAGGGTTCATCTCCTTTGCATCTGTTGCTTCAACGTTTACTTCAATAACTACTTCACCATTATCTTCTAATCTATTAAAAATTTCTCTCATATACTCTCTATCATTTTTTATTTATTATATCTAATTAATCATTAAGTCATGGATTTGAAGTGATATGAAGAGTGTAAATAATTGAAGGTAAAAGGCTTAATTATAAAGAAGAGTTTGCGAAATTCCATTTAGGGTTAATGGTTCTGGTATAAGTGAAAAGTTATAAGTATTTTTATGTTTATTAAGTTTTATGTAAGCTTCATTATTCGCAATAAAATATAGCTGGTCCATACTAATTGCATCTTTGATAATTGGATATTTATTAGTTGCTAACTTTATAAACTGAAAACCACTATCAAAGACAGAACTTTTAAAACTAAAATCTACTATTATTTTATCTGGCGTATTATTATTAAGCCAAGCTTCTAAAAGAGAAACTTTTGTAAAACATGCAAAACTCCATTTACAAAACATTCCATCAACTCCATCCTTAAAAACACCAAGTGTTTGAAGAGAGTTAGATAGTACAAGAACTTTTTGTTTCTCATAAGGAAGATAAGCTTGTGCTTGTTTTGCAGTCACTTTTCCCTTATGAAGTAAAAACCTTGAACTGCTAGGTAATGATTTAGGCATATTAGTTTTAAGATATGGATATATCTCTTTAGACTCTTTAGCTCTTTTGTATATATAAAATTCTATAGCTCCACAATAGTGACGTGATAAAGCAAAGGTATTATTTAAAACCTTATTAAATCGTTTTGTAAGTTCAACTCTAAGCACTTCAGATTTTGCAACTGCATTGATACTTTTACTCACTTCATTTTTATTTAAAAAGTTGTAAAGAAATTGTGTAAATTCAGATATTTCTTTTTGTTCTAACATAAGTTTAACTAGGTTATCATCATTAAAATTACAGTCAAGTTTTGTAAATTCTTCTATAGTATATTCAAAGTTTGGAGCATATAGTTTTGCATCTAACTTAGGGTACTTTTTCACCTTAGTCATAGCAATAGAGATTTTATCAAGAAGAGGAGAAATCAATGTAACAATCACTTTTTTTGGTTCTAGTTGTGTTGAATTAACCTCGTCTAGTTGTGAATTAAAACCATTAATAAGCGCAAAACGATTTTTACTAAACTTGACTTTTGTAGAGTGTGTTTTGAGTATACATGAGATTTTTTTGCTATCTATTGTATGTTCTATCGACTCTTCAAAAAGATAAGTAGATAGTATAAAGTAAGTAACTTCTGGATAATCTTCTTCATGTACTTGAGAGTTATTAAAAGTCTCATTAAGAAGAGCGTCAAAAGCATCTGTAACCCAGTCAATGTTTAAATTTTCTAGGTATAAAAGACAGATTTTTTCAATAAATATTTTCTTCTCAGTTTGTATTTTTTTTAATTTTTCTAATTCTTCATCTTTTAAAGATTTTTCATTTGTAAGTTTTTGTAATTTTTGAATAAATCCATCAAATCTAAAAGGTTTATAAATAACACCAAGAGTATTTTCTTTTACAGCAGAAGATAAAACAAGTTTTGTAGAAGATGCAGTAATAAAAACAACTTGTAATTCTTCGAGTTTACCAGTATCTTTTAGTATCTCAACAAACTCATCACCGTTAAGATTAGGCATGTTAATATCACTAATAATTAGCTTGATATTATGACCTTCACCAATTCTACCAAAAGCTTCCATCCCATCAACTGAAGTATAAATACTGTCTGCATGGAATTTATAACTATCAATATTGTTAGTAAGTAATGCTTTTTTTATAATCTTAATAATCATAGGACTATCATCAACTATAAGTACTGGTGTCGTTATCATATTATTTTATTCTTACACATTATCAATGATTATATACAAAGGGTATTAAATAGCATCTTGATATATATCAATACAAAAAAAGTTCATGAAAACAAGCTTCCAAAGAAGGCTCGAGAATGACTGAAAATAGATTATATATTTACTATTTCGTTTATTTCTAGACCAAAGCCACCTAAACCAACAAACTCAGTTTGTTTAAGGGATGTAATAAGGTTCATTTTAGAAATACCAAGAGATTTTAGTATTTGAGCACCAGTTCCAATCTCTTTCATCGCTGCATTATCTTGATGGTTTGTTTTGTTGATAAAAACTAAAACACCACTATTTTGCTTTAGATATTCTATTGAGTCTACAAGATTATTATATTTTTTTTGATTTAAAAGAAGTTCTATATCTGGTATAACATTATGAACTCTTACATTTGATACTTCTCCTGCATTATAAAAAACTACAGCAGTATGCTCTACATCATCATGATCCAAAAATGTATGTTGTTTAACTTTTACACCAAAAAAATCTATCTCTTGTACACTAGTCTCTTTAACTAGTCTCTCATTTGCTAAACGATACTCAACAATATCTGAAATGAAAACAGTTTTAAGAGAATGTGTTTCACCGAAGATATCGAGATCATCACGTCTAGCCATTGTTCCATCTTCTTTAATAATTTCACAAATAACAGATGATTCACTAAGCCCTGCTAAACGACATAAATCAACTGAACCCTCAGTATGACCAGTTCTAACAAGAGTACCACCATCTTTAGCTATAAGAGGGAAGATATGTCCTGGTTTAACTAACTCATCTGCATGAGAAATTGGATTTGCAAGTATTTTAATAGTATCATCTCTTTCACCCGCAGATATACCTGTTAAAGCGTCTTTAGCATCTACAGAAACTGTAAAAGCTGTTTCATAAGACGATGTATTTGAGCTTACCATAGGATTTAAATCAAGACGAGTAGCTATAGATTTACTAAGAGCAACACAGATTAAACCTCTTGCATGAGTAGCCATAAAGTTGACATTTTGAGGAGTTGAGAATGCAGATGCATATACTAAGTCACCCTCATTTTCTCTATCTTCATCATCAACCATGATGACCATTCTTCCTTTTTTTATCTCTTCTATTACTTCTAATACTCTTTGTGTAGGTGTCATATATTCTCTTTTTTTTATTTAGCAGGATTATACATAAAAGTTAATTAAAAAGAGTTCAAAACAAACTTTATAAATTTAACTCTGTTTCTCTTGACTTTAAAAAACTATTTGTCTATAATTTCGCTCCAACAAACATCGTAATCACGTTTGTTAAACACAGCGGAATAGAGCAGTTTGGTAGCTCGTCGGGCTCATAACCCGAAGGTCGCAAGTTCAAATCTTGCTTCCGCAACCAATTTACACTAATGATGGGGATTCGCCAAGTGGTAAGGCACTAGCTTTTGGTGCTAGCATTCACAGGTTCGAATCCTGTATCCCCATCCACTCTCTTAAAATTTAGCGGAATAGAGCAGTTTGGTAGCTCGTCGGGCTCATAACCCGAAGGTCACAGGTTCAAATCCTGTTTCCGCAACCAATCATAAACTAATCATATAACTTTTAAAAATATTATCTAAAACAGTCTACTTTTATAGAAATCTAAGTTTCATATGATAAAATTTCACCACATTTTCAAATGATGGGGATTCGCCAAGTGGTAAGGCACTAGCTTTTGGTGCTAGCATTCACAGGTTCGAATCCTGTATCCCCATCCACCACTATTAAAAATCAACCGCCAATTCCAACAACAAGTGCAATTTCCACCTAAATTAGCTAGCTAATCTTTTACTCATTTCACTGAAAAACACTTCATACGGAGTTTTGTATTT
>NZ_JADGFC010000052.1 GCF_016744025.1 Sulfurimonas sp. | reverse complement strand
ACACTCATATTTAATCCCTATATTTTCTATTTCAATTTTATCATTTTTGAAATAAGAAAACAAATTTTACTGGTTCAGTTTTAGGGGTTCATTATAGTTTGTGAAAAAACGAATTTTATAAAATTTATTACTATTAGATATGTTGGTAATGATTCTGTTATAGGTGATGTTGTTTTCTTATTAGATAGTAAAAAAGTTTTACAAATATCTCCTTATGAAAAACAATATTTAAAGGCTTAACAGTGTCTTGCTTTATAAGCATTCAAAAACTAGCTGAAGATGTTGGAATAGATACATCATACATCAGAACTATGATTAGAAATAAAATTTTAACAGTTTACAAAATGGATGGTTATAAACGTATATATATTGATCTAGAAGAATTTAATTCATCTATCAAGCCAATTCATGAAGTTGATACAAAAATCAATTTAGATGATTATTTAGTTTAGTGAGGTAATATTTTGACTCATAGTAAAGTTGTTGTTATTAAGAAAAGGAAAAAAGGAATGACAACACATTATATTAGAGGCTCTACAATTTGGCTCAATTATTATGTTGATGGTAAACGTATTCAGAAATCTACTAAATTAAAAAATACGTCAAAAAACATCAAGGTTGTTGAAAGTCAAATTATACCAGTCTTGAATATTAAAATAGCAACTGGAGATATATATAAAAATAAGCCTAAGACTTTTGAGTATTACGGTTATATATTTCTACATCAAAAAGAAAGCAATAAAAACTATTGGATGAGAAAAAGTTATTGGATGAGGGTGATAGACTACTTTAGAGGTCAAGACATAGATAAAATCACTCGTCTTGATATTAAAGAATATCTAATATCACTTAATATGAAAACTAAATCAAAGTCCATCTATAAACATTGCATTAGAGAGATATTTGAATTAGCAATTGATGATAATGTTCTTTTTCATAACCCTGCTCAGAATATCAAAGAGAAGCCCGATAGAAAAGAACCGATACAGTTCTATTCAAAAGAAGAGGTTAACAAGCTTCTAAGCGTAGCTAATGGCATTATAAAGCCTTATTTACTGATAGCTTTTAACACAGGTATGAGAGTAAGTGAGATATTAGGTCTTCAATTAGCTGATTTTAAAGAAGATGGATACATACATATCAAGCGTACACGCTCTAAAGGGATCATTGGAAGCGGAAAAACTAATAATGCAATTAGGAAAGTTCCTTATCCTGCTTTTATACTAGATGAAGTCAAGAAGATACAGCCTAAAGACAATATATATATCTTTGGTCATATTGACGACGCTTCTCTATTAAGAAGTCAATGGCGTGATGTAAATGATGAAGCTAAATTAGTACGTTTGCAACATTAATGTTGAAAGATAATATAGTGAGTATTAACGAATTAGCAGGTCTATTAGGTCATTCTAGTCCTAAAGTAACCCTAGAGCATTACTCAAGCATTATAGAGTCTAAAAACATTGATTTGGGGTCTAATTTCTCTTTATTTGAGAATAGTTGCGGTTACACTACGGTTACAATCGAAAACAAGAAGGCTTAAAAAGCCCTAAATTACGGGGTTTGAAGAGTTAGGTACAGCTATAAGCCGAGTTTTGTTTTAATAGTATTAATCTACTTTACTATTTACATAGTATCTCTAGCGAAACAGTAGCAATATAAGACGCTGACCACCTGTTTCTTGCTGCCATGTTGGGTTTACAAGCTCTCTATGTTGCCATGAAGACTGGTGGGCTCTTACCCCACCCTTTCACCGTTACCACATTGCTGTGGAAGTCTACTCTCTGTTGCACTTTCCCTCGTATTACTACGGCCATTCGTTAAATGGAACACTGTCTTACAGCAGCTCGGACTTTCCTCTTGCGATTAAACAAGTCACTATCTGCTGTACCTGTGCAATAGTACAAAAAACTTCCTTTAAATTAGTTTTTTCAAGACAAGAACAATCGTTCATTTTGTGTTACTTGTATATGAACAAACGTTCTTGCATGCATAAGCTTGTATTAACAACCGTTCATATATAATACATGTAAAGTTAAGATTCGTTCACTAAATAAAAAAGGTTGATTATGCCCGAAAATACGACATCTCCTAAGAGAACCGGAACAAAACAAAAAATACTAAAAGTGTCTACTACCCTATTCTCTGAGCTTGGGTATAAAGGTACAAGTGTAAGAAGAATTGCAAAAGAAGTTGGTATTAGAGAGAGTGCAATATATAATCACTACAAAAGCAAAGAGGAAATATTTTTGGAAGTTGCAAAGGGTATTTTTAACTCACCCTTCTCTAAAAATGAGCAAGATATAAAAGAATCCGCATTAAAAGGAAAAGCTTTTTTACAGAACTTTACAATGCAATATAAGCTTCTTACATTCGATAAGAGTAACGAGAATATGTTTAGACTACTCATGATAGAGCTATTCCAAAACAAAGAGCTTAGAGAGCAGTTTATGAGTGAATTTCATGAGAAGAATGTGAAGATGTTATCTGAGGCTTTCTTTATCATGATGCAGAACTCACTTATACGTTCTCAAGATCCGATGATGATTTCATATGAGTTTCTATCCACCCTATTCTATATGAGGCTTCAAGTAACACTAATGAGATTTGATAATGACTCTACAACTGCAATATCAACTCAATTTGAAAAGCATGTTGAGTTTTTTTGGGAAAGTATTAGAGTTTAATACTAATTAATATTAGAGATTTTATTAAAAAAAAGACAACCCATAATGAGTTGTCTTTTTAATATTGGACTAATTAAGCCATTGCTTCTTTAGCATATTTTTCACCAAGGTCATAAGCTGCTTTATTAACTTCATGAACTTTTGCTGGTACTTTAGAAAGCATTGTATCTATAAGAGTTTGTTTATCTATTGCATCCATCATAGTATTTGCAATTGCTAGAGCAACAACAGATTGAGTAATAACATTACCAACCTCTTCTTTAGCAATAGTAATAATTGGAATTTCATGAATTTTCCACATCTTACGATCTTCATCAGTTGGATGAACCAAGTTTGGATCTACTACTATTGTTCCGCCAGGTTTAACACCACTTTTAAAAGTGTTATAACTTACATCTGCAACAGAAAGCATAAAACCTATTTCACCATCATTTGCATATGGATAATAAATTTCTTGATCATCTAGTTGAATATCAACAACAGTTGGTCCACCACGAACTTGCGAAGTGTATGTTGCCGTTTTTAGCCCATGACCACCAGTTTTAATTTTTGCAGCTGCAAAAATCTCTCCAGCAAGAAGAACACCTTGTCCACCAACACCTGTAAATCTCATTAATGTTTTAGTACTCATAATGTTCCCTTATATTTTTTTCGCAAAGTCATCACGAGTGATTACTTTTCTTTCACCCTTGTGTACTTTTTGAATCTCTGCATACATTTCACAATATTCATCAGCTTCTAAATCTTGTTTTAAGATACCAGTAGGTAATAAATTAAGTCTTTCTTCTGAACTCATTGCATCATATTTCTTTTTAGGAATAGTAATACTATCAATCCATTCAAGATTTTCCATTGCAGAAACCATTTTATTTTTTCTACCAAGATTAATGTGACAGTTAGAAAGAACTTCCATTATTGAGAAGCCTTTGTGCTCTATCGCTTTAATCATTGCTTTTTCTAATTTTTTAGGGTCAAGCATAGACTCACGAGCAACAAATGAAGCTCCAGCGGCTATTGCTAAATCACATGTATTAAAAGTTGGATCAATATTACCAGCTTTTTGAGTAACTGTCCACATACCTTTTGGTGTAGTTGGAGAAGTTTGAGAATTAGTTAAACCATAGATAAAGTTATTAATAATAATCATAGTTAAATCTATGTTTCTTCTACAACCATGAATAGTATGATTACCACCAATTGCAAGTGCATCACCATCACCAGCAACACAAATCACTATTTTATCTGGTCTGGCTAACTTAATACCTGTTGCGTAAGCAATAGTTCTACCGTGAGTTGTATGAACTGTGTTAAAATCAACATATGATGAAAATCTTCCAGAACATCCAATACCAGAAACAACACAAACGTCGTCTTGGTTAAGTTTCATTTTATCAACTGCTCTAACGAAAGCTTTAAGAATAACACCATCACCACAACCCCAACACCATAGTGTTGGCATCTTTTCAAGTCTTAAATATTTATCATAATTAAATGCCATCTTATAATTCCTTTACTTTAGTTACAATCTCATAAGGAGATATTGGTCTACCATTAACTTTGAATAAACCGTCGATATCAAGTCTTGCAGCTGCACGTTGAATTTCACCATGATACTGACCAATATTAAGCTCAACTACTAAAACTTTATCAATTTTATCAGTATGTTTTTTAATTTGAGTAGCTGGTGAAGGCCAGATAGTAATTGGTCTAAATAAACCAGCTTTAATACCTTCAGCTCTTAAGTGTCTAATTGATTCTTTTGCAGCAAGAGATACAGAACCATATGCAATAATCATAATATCAGCATCATCCATCATAAATTCTTCATAAGATTCAACTTCATCTTCATGTAGAGCAACTTTGTCTTCTAATCTTTGAATTAGTTTTCTACAAGTTTCAATCTCTTCAGTAGGATAACCATTTTTATCATGGTGAAGACCAGTAAAGTGGTATCTATAACCTTCGTACATAGGGTTAAGTACTGCTGGCTCATCATGTTCACAGTCATACGGAAAATATTCTTCAGCTGGACCATCAAATCTTTTTCTTGGAACGATTCCAGCTGCAACATCTTCTGCAGTAGGAATATCAGCTTTACCATGCATGTGACCAATAGTCTCATCTAGTAGAACAATAACTGGTTGCATAAATCTATCAGCTATATTAAATGCTCTAACTACTTCAGTATAGCATTCTGCTAAAGTACCTGCACATAAAGTAATTGACTTATAGTCACCATGTGATGGGTTTTTAGCTTGAAGAATATCACCTTGAGCTACACGAGTAGGAAGACCTGTTGATGGACCACCACGCATAACATTTACACAAACTAAAGGTACTTCTGCCATTTGAGCAAGACCTAGTTGTTCGGCTTTAAGTGACATACCTGGACCAGAAGTAGCTGTTAACGCTCTTTGACCAACCATTGCTGCACCTATTACTGAACAAATACCAGCAATTTCATCTTCCATTTGTATAGAAACACCACCTTTATCAGGTAAGCTATCAGAAAGAACATGCATGATTTCACTAGAAGGTGTTAATGGATAACCACCAAAAAACATACATCCAGCGTCAACAGCTGCTTTTGCTGCAAGCTGATTACCAGTTGATATTACTTCTCTTGTTTGCATTATTTAGCTCCTTGATTTAGTGACATATATTTATTAGCAATTATAGCTGCTTGTCTTTCTTTAGCTTCTTCAGTAAGTTTAGCAAAACTAAGACCTGCTGCCTTATATTCAGCTCTATCAGCTACATAAATAGCAAAGTCAGGACATGAAATTTCACACTCATTACAGCCAATGCAAGATTCAGGATTATTTATTGAAATCATTGCCCCAAGTGTTGATGTTGATTCATATACCATACCAAGTACACCAGAAGGACATACTGACACACAGATATCACATGCTTTACAATTACTTGTATTTACCCATACAGGTTGGTTACCTGGGTTTTCAGTTTTAAAAGTTCCCATTTATTCTCCTATTATTAAAGTACAAATTTAATTTGTATATTACTCTTTTGTAGACAAAGTGTAGCTAAGTTTTTAATATTTGACTAAAAATATGCTCTTAGTGCCTTTTAATATAACTTTTTGTTACATTACGAGGCTTTGTAAGAGTAGATTACTTAGCTAAAACTTTTGCAATAGCTTTACCAATATCAGCAGGAGAGATTACAACTGTTACGCCAGCATCTCTAAGTGCATCCATCTTCTCTTTTGCTGTACCAGCACTACCACTAACAATAGCACCTGCGTGACCCATAGTTTTACCTTTAGGCGCAGTTTGACCAGCAATAAAAGCTACTACTGGTTTAGTTATTTGTTCTTTAATTAGTTTAGCAGCTTGAATCTCAAGATCTCCACCAATTTCACCAATCATAACGATTGCATGAGTATCTGGATCTGCTTCAAACATTGGTAAAATTTGGTTATATGAAAGACCGATAATTGGGTCTCCACCGATACCAATAGCAGTAGTAATACCAAAACCTTCATTACATACTTGGTTAGCACCTTCATAAGTTAAAGTACCAGACTTAGAAATAAGTCCAACATTACCTTTTTTAAAGACCATACCTGGCATGATTCCGATTTTACACTCTTCAGCAGTAATAACACCAGGACAGTTTGGTCCTAGTGTTTTCATACCATGTTTAGTTGCATGAGCTTTTGCAGCTTGCATATCTTTAACAGGAGCACCTTCAGTAATAATTACTGCAAGATCAATTCCAGCTTCAGCAGCTTCCATTACAGCGTCACCAACAAATGCAGGTGGAACAAAAATCATAGAAACAGTTGCGCCAGTATTCTTAACAGCTTGGGCAACCGTATTAAATACTGGTTTACCTAAATGCTCTTGACCACCCTTGTTTGGAGTAACACCACCAACAATTTGTGTACCATATGCTAAACATTGCTCAGCATGGAAAGTTCCCTCTTTACCAGTAAAACCTTGAACGATAACTTTTGTATCTTTATTTACTAAAATTGACATATATTAATTTCCTTTCGCTGCAGCAACTGCTTTTGCAGCACCGTCACCTAAATCATCACCAACAATTAGATTAGCAATATTTGCATTTTTAAGAATTTCTGCTGCTTCTGGAGCATTAGTTCCGTCAAGGCGAACAATCACTGGTACATTAACATCAGTCATTTTTGTAGCGTCAATAATACCATTAGCAATACGGTCACAACGAACGATTCCACCGAAAATATTTACAAAAATTGCTTTAACATTAGGATTTTTAAGAATAATCTCAAAACCTTTTGCAACAGTCTCAGCATTTGCACTACCACCGACATCTAAAAAGTTTGCAGGAGTTCCACCCATATAGTTAATTGTATCCATAGTACCCATAGCAAGACCGGCACCATTTACCATACAACCAATTTCACCATCAAGGGCAACATATGAAAGACCATATTTAGCAGCTTCAACTTCATCAGCATCTTCTTCAGTTAAATCTCTCATTGCTAAAATTTCTGGTTGACGTCCAAGAGCAGAGTTGTCAAAACCCATTTTTCCGTCAAGTGCTAAAAATTCACCAGAACCAGTTCTAACTAAAGGATTGATTTCGATCATTTCTGCATCATTTTCCATATATAGTTTAAATAATTTTTGTGCGAAAGAAATAATCTTTTTTTGCTCTGCTTTATCAACAATGCCTAAACCAAATGCAAGTTCTCTACCATGGAAACTTTGAAAACCAATAGCTGGATCAACAGGAATAGTTATGATTTTTTCTGGAGTCTTTTCAGCAACATCTTCAATATTCATACCACCTTCAGTAGAAGCCATGATTAAAGGCATTTCCAATTTTCTATCCAAAACAACAGAAAGGTAGAATTCATCTTTAATATCAGCACCATCTTCGATGTAAAGCTTTTGAACAAGTTTACCTTCAGCGGCAGTTTGATGAGTAACTAAAGTCATACCAAGAATTTCATCAGAAAGTTCTCTAACTTCTTCAAGAGATTTAGCTAGTTTAACACCACCACCTAAACCACGGCCACCGGCATGGATTTGAGCTTTAACAACCCAAATAGGACCACCTAACTCTTTAGCAGCTTCTACTGCAGCTTCAACGCTCTCAGCCATAATACCTTTTGGTGTAGGTACACCATACTTTTGGAAAACCTGTTTAGCTTGATATTCATGTATATTCATTTATTCTCCTTGTTTTAAGTTGGAAGTTATTTAACTTCGTATTGAGCACGACCTATTTGATATAAGTCTTCGCCAAATGTATCGTTTATTACAGTTACAGGAAAGTCAACTACTTCTAGTTTTCTTACTGCTTCAGGGCCCAATTCTTCATAAGCAATTACTTCTGAACTTTTTATTTGTTTGCCTAAAAGTGCACCTGCACCTCCAGTAGCACCAAAATAAATAGCCTTATGCTCTTGACAAGCATCTGTAACATCTTTATTTCTTTTTCCCTTACCTATCATTCCTTTTAAACCCTCAGCAATTAAGCGAGGAGAGTAAGAATCCATACGGTAAGATGTAGTTGGACCTGCACTACCAATTGGGTCACCTGGTTTAGGTGGAGTTGGTCCAACAAAATAGATCACTGCGCCTTTAACATCAAAAGGAAGTTCTTTTCCTTCATCAAGTAAATCAACAAGTCTTTTATGTGCCGCGTCTCTAGCAGTATAAAGTATTCCACTTAGGTACACTATATCACCGCTGTTCAATTTTGAAACAGTTTCATCACTAAGTGGAGTTGTTAAATGATATGTTTTACTCATATTCTTCCCTTATATTGTTATATGTGTATGACGTGAGCTGTGACACTGAACATTTACTGAAACAGGGAGAGAAGCTATATGACAAGGATTAGACTCAATATGTACAGATAAAATAGTCTCTGTTCCACCCATACCCATAGTACCAATTCCAAGTTTATTTAATTCTAATTTTATAGTATCTTCTAACTCTGCCATTTCAGGATCTTCATTTACAGAACCAATATTACGAAATAATGCATGCTTAGAGCTTATTACAGCTTTTTCAAACGTCCCACCAATACCAACGCCTACAGTAAGTGGAGGACAAGGATTTGGACCTGCATCTGAGATACACTCTCTAACATAGTCAATTACACCTTGCTTACCAGCTGATGGAGGAAAAACTCTAGCACGAGATACATTTTCACTACCTCCGCCTTTTGCAGCATATTCAATGTCAATCTTATCTCCCTCAACAATATCAAGGTGAATAATTGCAGGTAAGTTATAACCTACTGTGTCTTTGTTGTTTGCACGAGTAAAAGGATGACAAGTTGAAGCTCTTAAATAACCTTCAACATAACCTTTTTCAGTACCTTCATTTATAGCATCTTTTAAAAGACCACCTATAACTTTAACATCAGCACCAATTTTTACAAAGAAAACAGCAAGTCCCGTATCTTGACATAGTGGACGAGCTTCACTACTTGCTATATCTGCATTTTCCAAAAGTTGTTTTAAGACTTCTCTACTTACAGGGCTTTTTTCATTCTCATAAGCAGCTTTCATAGCGTTTAGAGCATCTTCTGGCAGATTTGATGCAGAATATACAATGATGTCTCTAACATTCTTTACTATTTCTTCATAGCGTATCTCTCGCATATGCAATTCCTATTTATTGATTATTTATAATTTTATATTATAAGCGTATATTTTAGCACTCTTTTCATAATAAAACACATTATAGATAATTATTTTTGAACAAGTGAAGAAATGTGTAGAAACAACACACCTTAAAAATCTTGTTTAGATTAAAAGATGCGGCTTTTATTTAAGGATAGTTTTATGCAGTTGAATAATTACTTATTCTTATAATTAACATCGAAATTATTTGCTATTTATATTCAGATTTTTAATAAAATTAGATTTTACTCGAAAAAGTTATTTTCTTTTAGAATGTCAATTCCATCTCTAATTGAATCGACGGAGATTTTGAACTTATTTTTTGTCTCTTTATCCATATCTAACTCTATTATTTTCTCAACTCCATTATTACCGAGAATAACTGGGACACCAACACATACATCTTTATAACCATATTCTCCATCAAGCATTACAGAAGATGGCATAATAATTTGACTATCATCTAGAATTGCTTCAACCATAACAGCTATTGCACGGCCTGGAGCATAATATGCAGAAGTTCCAAGATGCTTCACTATTTGGGCTCCACCATTTTTTGTTCTAGCAATAATATCTTCCATCTCTTTTTTTGTAAGAATCTGTTCAAGAGGAACACCACCAATAGTTGAAATTTCAGGTATTGGAATCATGTTTTGACCATGATCTCCAATAAGCATAGTCTTAGTCTGTCCAGAACCATAACCAACTTTTTTATGAATTTCATATGCCATTCTAGCTCCATCTAATGCTCCGGCCATACCAATTATTCTTCTTCTATCCCAACCTGTCATTTGATGAATAACATAAGTCATAATATCTAAAGGATTTGAGACACAAAGTATTATTGCATTTGGAGAATATTTCATTACATTATGAACAACATCTTTCATAATTTTTGCATTTATAATTAGTAAGTCAGCTCTAGTCATATCACTCTTACGAGGTACGCCTGCTGTAATAACAATAATGTCACAATCTTTTAGATCACTGGCATCTTTAGCAGCATTTACAATAGTACCTTGTGGTGAATAACAAGTAGATTGTCCAATATCCATAGCTTTACCTAGTGCAAGATCGCTATTAATATCATATAAGACTACCTCATGACATCTCCCTGTCATTGTTAAACTATATGCTGCTGTTGCTCCAACAAACCCAGCGCCTACAATACCAACTTTTCTACCTATCATTCATATATTCCTTTTATTTTACTTTTACTTTGAGTCCAAATTTAAATCCAGCGTTAACTTCTTTTATAATAGGTTTTATAGGGAATATTATTTGTGGGATAGAGCTATTTTACTAGCTCTATAAATCATTCTGCATAAAAATTGTTTGCATATAAAGCGTCAACAAGTTCTTTAACACTTCCTATTGATTTAGCAAATTTTCTATCTTGGTCATCATTTAGATTTGCTTCAATGACTTTTTCAGCACCACGAGCTCCAATCATAACAGGAACACCATTTACAACATCAGTATAACCATACTCTCCATCAAGCATAACAGAACATGGATATATCTGTTTCATATCTGTAAGTACTGACTCTACCATAAGAGCTGTCGCTTTTGCTGGAGCATAATATGCACTACCACTTTTTAATAGGCTTACTATTTCAGCTCCGCCATTTTTAGTTTTTTCAACTATTTCATTGATCTCTTCCCAAGTTAAAAGATCAGTTAAAGGAACACCAGCTACTGTTGAAAATCTTGGTAAAGGAACCATATCATCACCGTGACCACCCATAACAGAACATCTAATTTGTCCTGCCCCGTAGCCTAATTTTTCATATACAAAGTGAGCCATTCTAGCACTATCAAGTATTCCTGCCATTCCTAGAACTCTGCATCTTTCCCATCCAGACTCTTTTAATGCTACATAAACCATAGCATCTAGAGGATTAGAAACGGGGATAATAACAGCATTTGGAGAAGTAGTTTTAATAACACTTACTATTTCTCTCATGATAGAAGCATTTTTAATTAACAAATCATCTCTACTCATACCTGGAAGTCTTGGACTACCTGCTGTAATTACAACTACATCACAATCTTTTACATCTTCTATTGTTTGAGCAACAGTAATAACAGTATGTCTTCTAGCAGCCTGAGCAGCTTGAGATAAGTCAAGTGCTTTGCCTCTAGCTACATCTACATCATTTGCTCTTAAAATAATCTCATGACAAGAACCACTCATTGCTAAAGAATAAGCTACTGACGAACCTACATTACCTATTCCTACAATTCCTACTCTTTTTCCTTTCATGGTACTCCTTTTAATATTTTAATTATTTACTATATTGAATCAATAATAGCATTTAAAGTAGCTGATGGTCTCATTGCAGCTTCAGCTTTAGCGTCATTTGGCTTATAGTATCCACCAATATCTTGAGCTTTTCCTTCAATAGAAAGTAACTCTTGAATAATTTCAGCTTCATTCTCTTTTAGCGCATTAGCTACTGGAGCAAACTTAGCAGCTAAGACTGCATCATCTGTTTGTGTAGCAAGAGCATCTGCCCAGTATTGAGCTAAGAAAAAGTGAGAAGCTTTATTATCTGGTTCTCCACATTTTCTTGATGGTACTTTGTTTTTGTCAAGGTAAGAGTTATTTGCAATATCTAATGCAGCTGTAACAACTGCAAGATCTTTAGAATCATTTTTTTGAGAAATAAATCTTAAAGACTCAGCAAGTGCCAAGAACTCACCAAGTGAATCCCATCTTAGGTGACCTTCTGCTAAGAACTGATCAACATGCTTAGGAGCAGATCCACCAGCACCAGTTTCAAATAGACCACCACCAGCAATTAAAGGAACAATAGAAAGCATCTTAGCAGATGTTCCAAGTTCTAGGATTGGATACATATCAGTTAAGTAATCACGTAAAACATTACCAGTAACTGAAACAGTGTCAAGACCTTTACGAACACGAGCATTAGTAAACTCAGTTGCATCTGTAACATTCATTATTGGAAGTTCTAATCCTCTTGTATCATGGTCTTTTAAGTACTCATTAACTTTTTTAATCATGTTTGCATCATGAGCACGGTTTTTATCTAACCAGAACACAGCTGGAACACCTGTAAGACTAGCACGTTCTACAGCAAGACGTACCCAGTCTTTAATCGGAATATCTTTTGAACGAGACATTCTCCAAATATCACCTTCTTCACAATCGTGAGACATAAGAACATTGCCATTTTCATCTTTAACTTCAACTTTACCAGCTTGGGCTAACTCTATTGTTGTTGGATGAGAACCATACTCTTCAGCTTTTTGAGCCATAAGTCCAACGTTTGCAACATTACCCATTGTTGTAACATCATATTGACCATTGGCAACACAATCTTCAACCATAGCTTTAAAAAATACTGCATAAGATGTATCTGGAACAACTGAAACACACTCTTGTGGATCCCCATCTACATTCCACATTTTACCGCCATCACGTACTACAACAGGCATAGAAGCATCAATAATAATGTCATTTGAAGCATGTAAGTTAGTGATGCCTTTGTCTGAGTCAACCATAGCCATATTAGGCTGAGTAGCGTATACTGCTTTTAATGCTGCAGTAATTTCATCTTTTTTATCTGAATTTTCTAACTTTTTGTACAAGTCACCAAGGCCCATGTTTGAGTTGTAACCAAGTTTAGCAAATTCATCAGAATATTTATCGAAAACATCTTTGAAAAATACTTCTACAGCATGACCAAACATAATTGGGTCTGAAATCTTCATCATAGTTGCTTTAAGGTGAAGTGACCATAAAACATCATTTGCTTTTGCTTCATCAAGAGTTTTTTGTAAAAATTTTCTTAAAGCAGTTTTTGACATAAATGTTGCATCTAATACTTCTTTATCCACAGCTTCAAGTTCTCTTAGAACTTTTCCATTTTGCTCAATAGTAACCTTGCCCTTACCTGCTTTGATTATTGATTGCTCATTAGAGTAGAAATCTCCACCATTCATATGAGACACATATGCTTTAGAGTTTTGAGAAAATGCTCTAAGTTTATGAGGATTTTTCTTAGCAAAGTTTTTAACTGCTACTGCTGCACGTCTATCAGAATTACCTTCACGTAAAACAGGATTTACAGCTGAACCAAGACAAGTTGAATATATCGCTTGAAGTTCTTTATCTGCATCACTTGTAGCTTCTTCAGGATAGTTTTCTAAATCATAACCTTGAGATTGAAGTTCTGTAATACAATTAATAAGCTGACCAATAGAAGCTGAGATATTTGGAAGTTTAATAATATTTCCATCTGCTTGTTGAACAACATTTCCAAGTTCTGCCAATTCGTCAGCAATTCTTTGATCTTCATTTAATCTTTGAGGAAATTTAGAAATAATTCTACTTGCAAGTGAAATATCACTAGTAACTACATCTACGCCTGCCGCTTGAGTGAAAGCGTTTACAATTGGTAATAAAGAATATGTTGCTAAAGCTGGAGATTCATCGATTTTTGACCAAATAATTTTTGACATTTTTTGTCCTTAGATTAATATTTTTTTGTTTTACATGCCAATACTTAAGAGCCCTATAAAACTAATGCCACCATGATAACACTAAGATAAATAATATTAGTTAAAATTATGTACAAATTTGTTTGGAATTAAAATCTGTTTCTTTTGGTAACATGCCTTATATTGCGTAAATGGGTAGAATAGTTACGTGAAAAATCATGCCCTCCACTCTTAGATTTCATGAAATATAGATAGTCTGTTTTAGCAGGAAAGACTGCTGCTTTTATAGCTTCAAAGCTTACATTACATACTGGAATCTTTGGAATACCCCTATTTTTGTACGTATTATAGATACTATTATCTTCTCTAATTCTTTTTGGAGTTATCCTAATATGTGAGTATTTTCCATAATTAAGAGTGCCATCCATTTGTAATTTCATGCCTTTTTTAATTCTGTTATAAATTACTGAACTTACAAGAGGCATCTCTTTAATATTTGCTGATTCCTTCTGTATTACAGATGCAATTGCTACAAAATGAAACCATCTTTTTTCATTATATGTTCCAAATAATTTAACAGACAATTCTTTCATTTGCTTTTTAGAGTTATATAATAAAATTCTTATTAGTTCTTTTTCTGTAATACCAAATGGCATCTTATAGGTATTTGGGACTAAAGCGCCCTCTTTTTGAGTTGTTGCTAAAGAATATTCTTTTTTTAGTTCATCTCTATCTAACTTTAGTTTTTTTGCTAATTGATCTAAAAATATATATGTTGTCTCACCTGGTATCAGTGTTACATTTTGAAGTGCTGCTTTAGCGGTTGTCAATTTATATAAAAAATCTCCTCTTACACTATATGTAGATCCCATCTCTATCCAACCACTTTGAGGCGAACCAATAAGTCTTAACAATATTGAATCTAATTTGCTTACATTGTAATTTCTCTTATATAGTTGTGTTATAATTTGATTAATAGATCCCTTTGGTATAAATACAACTTTTTGGGTTCGAACAGGCTGATTTAGGTAATACATGAACGATAAAATAATAATCAATACAATTTCAAAACTCCACTTTACTATAGTTAGCGCTTTATCATTCATTTTCTTAACATTCTCTCTTTTATTTATATTATTGCAAAATGGAATATATGTTCAAGACATATCCATTCCAAATCTTCAAGTTAAGAAATTATACATTAAATGGAATGAAAAATTAAACATTAGCATTGAAGAAATTGCAATAATTAAAAATTCTAAAACTGAAAAAGTTGATATGAGCATTAATAAGGCCAATAAGTTCTTTAAATCTATTCTTCTATTTGATAAATGGTTTGAAAGAATTGAAGTTAATAAAATAAACTTTAATGACATAACTGCTTCTTTTAAATATATTGAAGGAAAAGAATGGTTTATAACAGCTTCTTCTAAAGATTTTTCTTTAAAAAGTTCACTATTTTTCGAATCTCATTATTTTAATGCAAAAATAGAAGAGTTTCATGACTATAAAAGAAAGATAAAGATCAATGGTAATATTATTTTAGATAACTACTACAATCTTGAACTTATTTCTGCGCTTGATATAAATATCAATAATGACATACTATTAAAAACATATTCTATTGCCGATACAAAAAAAATCTCTTATAGTGTAACTTCAAAAAAGAAAATTAAAAATATCAAACATACAATAGATATGCTTGGAATGCCAAAAGAGGTTAAGTACTGGGTTTATGATGCAATTAAGACATCCTACGTAGAGCTTGAT
>NZ_JADGFC010000002.1 GCF_016744025.1 Sulfurimonas sp. | reverse complement strand
TTTCAATGGTGCCCGGAGCCGGACTTGAACCGGCACAGTATTGCTACCGGGGGATTTTAAGTCCCCTGCGTCTACCAATTTCGCCATCCGGGCATATGAATGAATTCACAGTTTATAATTAAAATGGAGCGGGAAACGAGGTTCGAACTCGCGACCCCGACCTTGGCAAGGTCGTGCTCTACCACTGAGCTATTCCCGCAATTTTTTTGTCACTTCTTTTTAAGTGAGCGGAATTATAGCCATTAAAATATCATTTGTAAAGAGTTTTTAGAAGAAATTTAAAAAAAAATGATATAATCGCATTAATTATTAAATTACATATATAGTAAAAGGATTTTTATGAGAAGTGACATTATAAAAAAAGGGTTCGATAAAGCCCCTCACAGATCACTATTAAGAGCAACTGGATTAAAAGATGAAGATTTTGACAAACCATTTATTGGAATAGCAAATAGTTATATTGATATTATCCCAGGACATTTTTTCTTACACGAATACGGTGAAATAGTAAAAGAGGCTATTCGTGAAGCTGGTGGTGTTCCATTTGTATTTAACACGATTGGTGTTGATGATGGTATCGCTATGGGTCACGAAGGTATGCTTTACTCTCTTCCTTCTCGTGAAATAATTGCCGACTCTATAGAAACTGTTATGAATGCTCACCAATTAGATGCAATGATTTGTATTCCTAACTGTGACAAAATTGTTCCAGGTATGGTTATGGGAGCCCTAAGAGTTAATGTTCCTACTATCTTTGTTTCAGGTGGTCCTATGGCTGCTGGACATAAAGCAGATGGTACAGCGATTGATCTTGCTACGGCTTTTGAAGCAGTTGGTGAACATGCAGAAGGTAAGATGACTGACGAAGAACTTTATGAAATAGAGTGTAATGCTTGTCCAAGTGGTGGAAGCTGTTCTGGAATGTTTACTGCAAACTCTATGAATACTCTTTGTGAAGCTATGGGTATCGCACTTCCAGGAAATGGAACTATTTTAGCGATGACTCCTGAACGTATTGAGCTTGTAAAAAAAGCGGCTCGTCGTATTGTTGAACTTGCTAAAATGGAAAACAACGAAAAATTTAGAATGAAAAATATTTTAAATGAGAAAGCTATTCATAATGCATTTGTTGTAGATATGGCTATGGGTGGAAGCTCAAATACCGTTTTACACCTTTTAGCAATTGCTAGAGAATCAGACATCGAATACAAAATAGAAAATATCAATAAAATAGCAGATAAAGTTGCACACATCTCTAAAATTTCTCCGTCTAGACCAGATGTTCACATGGACGATGTTAACAAAGCTGGTGGTGTTAACGCAGTAATGTGTGAAGTTTCAAAACGTGGTAATAACTTAAACCTTGATGCTCTTATGATTTCAGGTGAGACTTTAGCCCAGCGTATTGAAGGCTGTGATATAAATGATGAAGATATTATTCATACAAATGAAAATGCTTACTCTCAAGTTGGTGGATTGTCAATTTTATTTGGTAACCTTGCAACAGAGGGTGCGGTTGTAAAAACTGCAGGAATCACTGGAAATATGAAACAGTTTAAAGGTACGGCAGTTTGTTTCAATTCTCAACCTGAAGCACTTACTGGAATTATGAGTCACAAAGTTAAATCTGGTGATGTTGTAGTTATCCGTTACGAGGGTCCAAAAGGTGGTCCTGGTATGCAAGAGATGCTTGCTCCTACTTCACTTATTATGGGTATGGGTCTTGGTGAATCTGTTGCTCTTATAACCGATGGGCGTTTTTCTGGTGCTACCCGTGGTGCATCAATAGGACATATTTCTCCTGAAGCCGCTGAGGGTGGTGTTATCGCATTAATCGAAGATGGTGATGAGATAGAGTTAGATACAGATGCTCATCTTTTACAGTTAAATGTAAGTGAAGAGATTCTTGCCGAGCGTCGTGCTAAATGGGTACCTCATGTAAACCATGTGAAATCAAAATGGCTTAAACGTTACTCATTACTAGTTTCAAATGCATCTAATGGTGCAGTATTAAAAACTGAATTATAAAAAAGGAAAATTATAAGTGAACGCAATTGCAATAAAACATAATGACGAGATTATTGATTTACAAACTGCTAAAGAACTTGGGTTTGAAAGTGAGCAAATTCACCTAGATAACTCAGCTGAGTCTTTAGATATTCTACGTCATTCAACAGCGCACTTAATGGCACAAGCTGTAAAGTCACTATACCCAGATGCAAAGTTCTATGTTGGGCCAACTGTTAAAGAAGGTTTTTACTATGACTTTAAAACAGACTCAGAAATAGGCGAAGGTGATTTAAAAAAGATTGAGAAACAGATGCTTTCTTTTGCTAAGAAAAAATATGAAATAGAGAAATATGAAATTTCTATGGATGAAGCAAAAGAAAAATTTAAAGACGATCATTTAAAACTAGCTGTAATGGAGAGAATTCCAAGTGATACTGTTAGCATCTATAAGCAAGGTGAGTTTGAAGATTTATGTCGTGGACCTCATTTACCAAACATTGGTCTAATAAGATATTTTAAACTACTTAAACTTGCTGGTGCATATCTTGGTGGAGATTCTAAAAATGAGATGCTTACTCGTATATACGGTATAGCATTTGCAGATAAAGAATCTTTAAAAAGTCATATGACTATGCTTGCAGAAGCTGAGAAACGTGATCACAGAAAAATTGGTAACGAAATGAACCTTTTCACTTTCCGTGAAGAAGTTGGCGCAGGTTTTCCTATCTGGCTTCCAGCCGGTGGTAGACTTCGTGCAAGATTAGAGGGCTTACTTTACAAAGCTCACCGTAAACGTGGTTATGAGCCTGTACGTGGTCCTGAGATGCTAAAAAGTGATCTTTGGAAAACATCTGGTCACTATGAAAACTATGGCGAAAACATGTACTTTACTCAGATTGATGATGTAGAGTTTGGTGTAAAACCAATGAACTGTGTTGGGCATATTAAAGTATATGAAGATGCATTACGTTCTTATCGTGATCTTCCAATTAAATATTTTGAGTATGGTGTAGTTCATCGTCATGAATTTACTGGTGCTCTTCATGGACTCTTTAGAGTTCGTGAATTTACACAAGATGATGCACATATTTTCTGTACTACAGAGCAAATCGAAGAGCAAATCATTGAAGTTGTTGATTTTGTAGATAAAATCATGTCAACATTTGAGTTTGATTATAAGATGATGGTTTCTACTAAACCTGAAAAAGCTGTTGGAAGTGATGAAGTTTGGGAAGTTTCTACACAAGCACTTAAAAATGCTATGGATAAAAATAAACTAGCTTATGAAATTGATGAGGGTGGGGGAGCTTTTTACGGACCTAAAATTGATATTAAGATTACAGATGCCATCGGTCGTGAATGGCAATGTGGAACAATTCAGTTAGATTTTAATCTTCCAGAGCGTTTTGAACTTGAATATAATGGCGAAAATAACGATAAAATACAGCCAGTTATGATTCATAGAGCAATTTTAGGTTCTTTTGAGCGTTTTATTGGTATATTAACGGAACATTATGCTGGTGAGTTTCCAATGTTTATCGCTCCAACGCAAGTTGCTATCGTTCCAATCGCTGATACACATCACGGTTATGCGAAAGAATTAGCCGATAAACTTATCGATATCAATGCCGATAGCGAAATATACGACAAAAATGATTCTTTAAATAAAAGAATTAGAACAGCAGAAAAAACGAGAGTTCCTATGCTTGTTATCATAGGTGATGAAGAGGTTGAAGGTAAAACTGTCGCAATTCGTGATAGAAGAACTAGAGAGCAATATAATTTAAGCGAAGATGAATTCTTTAAGCTTATACAAACTAAAATAAATGAGGTGAATTTTTGAGAAAAAAAGACCGTGTCATAATGAATGACGATATCCGTGTATCAGAGTTAAGATGTAATATCGATGGAGGGGAGTCATTAGGAATTATTTCTACTGATGAAGCTATGAGTAAAGCTAATGAGCTAGGTATGGACTTAGTTCTTATCGCTCCAACAGCAAAACCACCAGTTGCTAAGATCATGGACTACGGCAAATATAGATACCAAGAAGAGAAAAAACAAAAAGAGCAAAGAAAAAATCAGGTAAAAATCGTTGTAAAAGAGATTAAACTATCTGTTAAAATTGCTGAAAATGATGTAGCTTACAAAGTTAAGCATGCAAGAGAGTTCTTAGAAAAAGGCTTTCATGTTAAATTTCGCGTATTCTTAAGAGGTCGTGAAATGGCTCACCCTGAAGCTGGTAGAGAAGTTCTACTAAGAGTTTGGCCAATGGTTGAAGATTTAGGTGTTATGGAAAAACCACCTAAGTTTGAAGGGCGCTACTTCAATATGTATGTGACTCCTCAAAAGTAGTATTATACTTTTCTGTAGTCTATTCCCTCTTCACATGTAAAGATGAGATTTTGTATAATCTCATCTTCGTCAGTCTTTCCTTCACCAAATTCATCTAAAAAACTAATTTGAATCTTTTTCTCTTTTTGAGTATTGATTTCTTCATAACTTAATAGATGTTCAATATATAAGAATAAAGTGTGAATAAAGTGTAAGAGTATTTTAGTTGCAGAAGTAGTTGAAGGAGAAGCTAAAATCTTATTTAGAGATTTTAGCTTTTAAGTCTTCTTTGTCTATGGCATCTGCTACATATTTAACAACTACTAGTTTTTCTGTTTCGTTTACGTACCATTCAGCAATATGTTCATTTTCAAGTTTATTTAGTTTATCTGTATCTATTAGGTCTTGAGCAATAAATAGATGCGAGTGTTTAGTTGGATTTTGTAGTTTAAGAGTCCATAGTAACCATACAGTCGCTAGAACAGCCACAGAGATACCAATCGTTGCTCTATCACTAATATCGAGCATTAGACCTGCTAGTGTTCCCCCGATAAACGTAGCAAAATATGCAACAGAATTAGAGATACCAAGAGCAGCACCTTTTTGGTGAACTTTAGCAAACTTAGTAATCATAGACTGAACAAGTGGCTCCATCATGTTAAATGCGATGAAGAACATTGAAACACCAACTACGAAAAGAGTACTTGAATCAGTTAAACCCATAATCAAAAATGAGCCAATAAAAAGAACAATAGAAACTAAAAATATTTGCTTAGGTTTGTTGTGCTTCTCACCAAAAACTGCGGCAGGTCCCATAGCAATAAGTCCAAGAACCATTGCAGGTAAATATGCCATATAAAGATCGCCTTTTTCCCAAGAAAAAGCATCACTTGTCAGGATAATAGGTATAAGAACAAAAGCAATAGTCATAAGAGCTTTTTGCATTGCATTAATAACAATCATATTTAAAAGATTTGAGTCTTTTAAAATATCAGCAGTTTTAGCTTTTTTATGGTAAATATGTTTGATTCTTGGTGGAGTAGGTACTTTTGTAAAGAGGAGAATTATAGCAAATACAGATAATCCTGCCGTAATAAAGAAAAGTGTGTCAACTCCATAAGAAGCTCCAATTACAGGTCCAAGTCCCATCGCAACAGCGAAACTAAGAGCGATAGTTCCGCCCATAATTGCCATTGCTTTACCTCTGACTTCTTCTTCAACAAGGTCTGAAATCATTGCAGTAATAACAGAACCAATAGCACCAGCCCCTTGAAGAAAACGTCCAAGCATAAGAGTATATATATCTGTAGCAAAAGCAGCGATAAGTGAACCTGTTAAGAAAATAAGAAGACCGACTAAAAGAGTTGGTTTTCTTCCAATTTTATCACTCATTATTCCAAAAGGAACTTGAAATATAGCTTGAGTTAGAGCATAACCACCAACGATGATACCAACTAAAAGAAGGTTGTCTGTCATAGATGCAGCATAGATAGAGATAACAGGTAAAACTAAAAATAGACCTAAAAATCTTAGAGAGATAATTGCTGAGAGAGGAAAAATTTTTTTAAACATGTATTGCCTTTAAGTAGTAAGATATACTAATATAATAAAGTCAACAACATTTAAAAGGTTTAGATTCAAGGCGAACTTTAGTTGGCGATACTAGTATCGTTAACTAAAATTCAACGCAGAAGATGAGTCTTTTAAATGTTGCCCGTAGGGTGAGAAGATAAGCTATAGTCTGCTTCGTTAAAATCTCTTGAAGCACAATACGTACAACTGCTAGATTTTGCCTTGCAGCTTATAGCTTATTTTCTCATTGACATTATAATTTAGTATGTCTTACTACTTTTATTTGAGTATAATTTCGTGATTATATATAAAACATTATTACATACACTATAAGGAATGAAATTTGAAATTAGTTTTAGCTACATCTAATAAAGGTAAAGTGAGAGAGATCAAGGCTCTTTGCGAAGAGTATGAAGTGATTCCATATAGTGAACTTATAGAAGAATTTGAAATAATTGAAGACGGAGGTACTTTTAAAGAGAATGCCCTGATAAAAGCAAGAGCCGTGTTTAAAGCTTTGGATGATAAAGATGTAATAGTTTTAGCAGATGATAGCGGTATAAGTGTTGATATACTTGAGGGAAAACCAGGTATTTATAGTGCTAGACATGCAGGTCCAGATGCTAATGACAAAGACAATCTTTATAAACTTATAGAAGATATAAAAGCTAAAGGGGTAGAATCTTCACCTGCACACTATACAGCGGCAATTGCAATCATTACGAAAAAAGGTGAGCAATGTGTTCATGGTTGGATGCATGGAACGGCACTTGATAAGGCTGTTGGTGATTTTGGTTTTGGTTATGACCCGATGTTTATTCCACTTGGATATGACAAAACACTTGGTGAGTTGGATGATGAAACAAAGAAAAAACTTTCTCATCGTGCTAAAGCATTGAGTTTAGCAAAGAAGATTTTAAAAAGTTTATAATATCCATCCTTGGATATTTCTCAGATCAAAAATCGATGAAGCTTCCATGCTCATCTAGTGATTTAAACCCGTCTTTAACGTTTTATTATAAAACTTTTCGACTTAGAACATAAAAAGATTGTTCTAGTCTATCCATAAAACTATGTATTTGGTCGCTGTATCTGCTAATCGTTTGCATAATACCTCCTTTAACAATGTCAAAGGAGATATAGCAAAGATTATTCCTAGATGTAATGGAAACTATTGTGATGAGCATATTTTCAATTTTGAAAATAAAGCCAGAACAATAAAATAAGTTTACTCTGTTAGTTAAAGAGTATTAAAAGTACCACACCGAAGATGATTCTATAAATTCCAAAACTAACAAATGTGAATTTTTCTAAAAATACTAGAAATAGTTTTATAGTTAAAAATGCTACAAAAAATGAGATTACAAAACCAACTGCTAAAGTTAGCAAGTTAGCTTCATTAAACTCATTATAATGTTTTAACAAATCATAAGCTGTTACAGCACTCATAACAGGAAAAGCAAGTAAAAAACTAAACTCTGCACTAGCTTTTCTACTGAGTCCTACAAGAAGTGCTCCTATAATAGTTGAACCAGCTCTACTCGTTCCTGGAATAAGTGCAAATATTTGTGCAAATCCTATGATTAAAGATTGTTTGAGAGTTACTTGTTCAACATCATCAATCAAGTCTTTCTCATTTGGAATAAAAAACTTTTCAACTACTATAAATATTACACCGCCAATAATAAACATAATAGCTACAACTTCAATAGAAAAAAGTGCTTTTATCTGTGATGAAAATACAAACCCAACAGCCCCTATTGGTAAAAAAGCAAGAAAGACCTTAGTCCATAAATCTATTTTTTTAAAAGTGAATTTATCTTTATAGTTAAAAATAACAGCAAGAATTGCGGCAAACTGTATGATTACTTCATAAGCTTTTGTTACATTTGTTTGGTCAATGCCCATGAAGTGGCTTGCTACTATTAGATGCCCCGTAGATGAAATAGGAAGAAACTCTGTAAAGCCTTCTATAATACCTAGAATTATTGAATCAAATATTGTCACAATATACCTTTATATAATAAGAAATGATATTTTCAAGAAGTGATTTTAAAGTAAATATTTATTTAACTGTGATAAATCCTGAAAATGAAATTTTAGCACATAAAGAGAAGATATGAATATTTTAAAAGCAGAAGGTAGCCTTGAAGCAATGAGCAGAAGTTGTAGAGTCAGTTTGTGCGAACAAAGGATAGAATCAAACTCTAACTGTTATCTCTGTACGTATGCCTAAATAATCAAAAATTTAAGTTATTTCGATATAATACAAGGTTTTAAATTATAAATATTACCTCCTAGGAATTTTTACATGTTACTTTTCACACCTGGACCAACTCCAGTCCCTCAAAATGTTCGTAATGCAATGAGTGATGAGACTATGCATCATCGTACTCCAGAGTTTGAAGCAATTTTTGAAAAAACAAGAAAATATCTTTTTAACCTTTTTAATACTGATGAAGTTATTATGCTTGCATCTAGTGGAACGGGTGCTATGGAAGCAGCAGTTATAAACCTTTGTCACAACACACTATTAAGTGTAAACTCTGGAAAGTTTGGAGAGAGATTTGGCAAAATCGCATTAGCTAACGGTTTAGCAAATGTAGAAATAAAAAATGAATGGGACACTCCTGTAAGCGTAAAATCTATTGTTGAAGCTGTAAAAGCAAACAGTAATATAGATGCTATCGCAGTTCAAATTAGTGAATCTGCAGGTGGATTACGTCATCCTGTAGAAGAGTTAGCAAAAGCTGTAAAAGAGATAAATCCTAATATTATGATTATTGCTGATGGTATTACTGCTGTTGGTGTTGAAAGAATAGATGTTACAAATATTGACTGTTTAATCGCAGGTAGTCAAAAAGCACTTATGCTTCCTCCGGGTCTTTCTATCTTAGGACTTAGTAATGCTGCAATTACTAAAATTGGAGCTGGAAAAGGTTACTACCTAAACCTCGCATCTGAAATCAAGCAACAGAAGAAAAATACAACTGCTTATACAGCAGCCACTACTCTGATTATAGGTCTTTTAGAAGTCTTAAAGACTATTGAAAAACAGGGTGGTATTGGTGTCTTATACTGTGAGACTGCTAGACGTGCAAAAGCTACAATAGCAGCACTTGAGGCAATAGGTTTACATGTCTATCCATCTGTTCCTGCAAAGAGTATGACAACTATTGATGATGATGAAGCTTCAAAGATACGTTCGGCTTTAAAAGAAGAATATGGTATAAATGTAGCTGGTGGTCAAGACCATTTAAAAGGTAAAATTTTTCGTATAAATCAAATGGGTCTTATTAATACATACGAGTCTATTTGGGTTGTAAATGCGATTGAACTTGTACTTCATCGTATGGGAAGATTAGAATATACCGGAATTGCTTCAAAAGTATATAATGAAGTTTATTTCAAAACAGCATTAGAAAAAAAAGAGATATAAATGATACTTGAACAAACGCTTTCAAAAAAGTCTATAAAGGTCGGTATGTAAATGATACTTGAACACGAGATTCCAAATGGTTCTAAGCTTTACTTTGGTAAAAGCGCCAAGGCTAAGAGAGAGATAGAAAATGTTGCTAGCACTATACTAGATGCTGACGGTTTTGAGGAGATAGTTACTCCTGTGTTTTCTTACCATCAGCATTTAAGTATCGCAGATGAAAAAAAGCTTATTAAAATAAATGATGAAAAGAACAATTCTATCTCTCTACGTGCAGATTCTACTATTGATGTAGTTCGTATAATTGAGAAAAGACTTGGTAGAAACACACAGCAAACAAAATGGTTTTACATTCAACCTGTTTTTACTTACCCTACAACAGAGCAAAACCAAATAGGTGTTGAGCTTATGGGTGAGAAAAAACTTTCATCTGTTATGAATATTGCAGTAGATATTTTAAATAAGCTAGAAGTAAAACCATTGATTCAAATATCAAACATTAGAATCCCTAAACTATTAGTGGAAATATTTGAAGAATTAACACTAGATGACTTTAGACATCTAAACATAGATAAGTTTTTAAATCTTAAAGTTGAATGGTTTGAAAAGCTTATTTATCTTCAACATGTTGAGCAGATAGATGAACTTTTAGAAATGGTTCCAGCTTCGATTAAAGAAGAGTTACTTAAAATGAAAGAACTTTGTTTAGAAACTAAATTTCAAAAGACAGTTTTAGCCCCTATGTACTATACAAAAATGCTTTATTATGATGAGCTATTTTTTAGAGTAATAGAAAAGAATGAAGTGTATGCAAGAGGTGGAAGATATAAAAACAAAGACCTAACTTCGGTTGGATTTGCGATTTATACAGATACACTTTGTGAAACATTAACTAAATAATATTGAGAGAAAAGAGGAAATAATGAAAGCAGATTTAATTGTAGGTATTCAGTGGGGCGACGAAGGAAAAGGCAAAATAGTTGATAGACTAGCATGCGAATATGATATGGTTTGTAGAAGCCAAGGTGGACATAATGCAGGTCATACTATCTGGGTTGACGGTGTTAAATTTGCACTTCACTTAGTGCCTTCTGGTGTGTTAAACCCTAAAGCAATAAATGTAGTTGGTAATGGTGTTGTTTTATCTCCAGAATCAATTATAAAAGAAATGGTGCAGTTTGAAGGTTTAGAAGGTCGTCTTTTTGTCTCAGATAAAGCACACCTAAACTTACCTTATCACGCTCAAGTTGATCAAGCAAAAGAGAGACTAAAAGGTGATAAAGCTATTGGTACAACTGGTAAGGGAATTGGACCTGCATATGCAGATAAAATTAATCGTACTGGTTTTCGTGTTGGTGAACTTTTAAACCCTGTAAAACTTACTGCTTCAATCATCGAGTATTTTGAACAAAATAGACAAATATTTGATATTTATGAAATAGCAACTCCTACAGCATCTGAACTTCTTGCTGAATTAGAAGGTTATAAAGCTAAATTAGCTCCATTTATAACAGATACAACGCAACTAGTTTGGAAAGCATTAGATGAGAATAAAAGAATCTTATTAGAAGGTGCCCAAGGAACTCTATTAGATATTGACCATGGAACTTATCCATATGTTACTTCATCTGCGACAGTTTCAGCTGGTGCTTGTACAGGTCTTGGAATTAATCCTAAAGATATCGGTAAAGTTATAGGAATAGTTAAAGCTTATTGTACTCGTGTTGGTAATGGACCTTTCCCATCTGAAGACTTTGGTGAAGATAGTAAAAGACTAGGAGTTCAAGGTCGTGAGTTTGGAACAACAACAGGTCGTGCTCGTCGTTGTGGTTGGTTTGATGCAGTAGCTACACGTCATGCTGCTCGCTTAAATGGTTGTGATGAACTTGCTCTAATGAAACTTGATGTTTTAGATGGCTTTGATGAAGTAAAACTTTGTGTGGCTTATGAGTATGAAGGTAAAGAAATAGACTACATGCCAGCAGACTTAGATGCAGTAAAACCAATCTATAAAACTTTTAAAGGTTGGGATAATTCAGTAGGAGCTAGAACTTTTGAAGCTCTTCCTAAAGATGCCCAAGACTTTGTAAAAGAGATAGAAAAAATTTCTAATACAAAAGTAAGTATTATTTCTACTTCTCCTGAGAGAGACGATACAATAATATTATAATTGTACGGTTCTGGAAGTAATTCCATAACCTACGCTAGCCGCCGGGCTACTGAAGTACAAAAATCCTTTCGGGATTTTCATTGAAGGATTATGAATGAAGACTCGTTTTAGCCCATTAGTGAAATTAAAAAAGACTACTATGGAAAAGAGTGAACGAGTTGTTCAAAAGGCAAATGCAGACCTAAATAACGCTTCTACGGCGCTAGAAAAATCATACCAATCAATCAATGAAATCTCATCTCCACAAAATGGTAGTATGAAAGATTTTATAGCCAACAGATCTCTTCTCTCATCTGGTCGTGGTATGATAGAACACAACAAAGAATGGTTTGGATTTGCTCAAAATCAACTTAATCAAGCAAAAGAAAAACTAAAACTAGATATGATGGAACACGAAAAATTTAAATATTTAGAACTTCAAGAAGTACAAAAAGAAATTAAAAAGATGAAGTTAAAAGAAGCAAAAGACTTAGATGAAGTTGCTTTAATGACATATTCTCACAAGGAAAAGAAATGAGATTATTAGTATTGTTTATTTTTACTTTCTCGTCTTTGGTCGCATTACAGACAAGCGATAGACTATTTGATTGTACGGAAATATTTAAAGAAAGAAAGAGTGAACTTTTAGTTGAGCTAGAAAGAATAGACGAACAAAAACAAGCCCTCAGTTCTCTTAAAATAGCAACAGAAGAACTACTAAAAAAGAAAGAGACTAGACTAAGTCAAAAAGAAGAAATAGTAGATAGAAAATTAACTGAGATAACTACAAAAGAAGATTCAATCAAAAAAATGCTAAAAAGAAATGAAGAAATTTTAAAACAAGCAAAAAATATAAAGATGGATAAAATTGCTCAAACATTTGCTAAAATGAAGGCAGCTTCGGCAGCAAATATACTATCAGATATGGAAGCTAAAGAGGCATCTTCGATATTACAATCACTAAAACCAAAAACAGTTGGAAAAATACTTACAAAAATGGATGCAAAAAAAGCATCTGAGCTTACGTTACTTTTAGCTAAATAAGAAAAAGCATAATCAAACTCTAATCATAATTATTGTAAAATTCATAAATTATTTTAAACAAGTAGGGCCTATCTATGAAAATATCACTAAAAGCTATACCCCATATATCTAACAAAGTCGCAATTGATTTAAACAAGAGTGGTGTTGTTACTATGACAAAAGGCCTTGAAGCTGTTGCTCATGAGGCTGAGAAAATACTTACACAAAATGTAAATCAAGAGATGGCACTTGAAGAAAAAGCTGGTGAAATTTGTGATGATAACGAAGAAGAGATAGAATTTCAACTAATAGATGAAAGACAACTTTTCTTTATGATTAAGAAAAAACTTGCTCCCGAGTTTGGAATCATACTAAACTATGAAGAGAGATATTCGGATCTTGCTCATAAAATTTTAGACGAACTTTATGAAGAAGATTTAATTCATTTTGAAGTTACAGAAAATCGTATTAAAAATATTATATATGGTGCGATCACATCTTTTATAGCAGATGCATCTCAAATGGATGATGCTGTAATGGAAAAAATAAGATCATATAAAAAGAGATATATTCCTGGAACAGATGAGTTTGATATTTTATATGAAAAAATATATAGAGAAGAGTTAATTAAAAGAGGTATGGAGTAAATGCAAATGAGTGAAGTGTCAAAAAAAGTATATGTCTATCTTGAAAATGGAACTTTTTTACAAGCAAATAGCTTTGGTGCTGATGATACAGTTGTTGGTGAAATAGTTTTTAATACATCTATGAGTGGATATCAAGAGATTATGTCTGATCCATCTTATGCGGGTCAGTTTGTTACATTTACGATGCCAGAAATTGGTAATGTTGGTGTTAATGATCAAGATATGGAGAGTTCAAAAGCTCATGCTAAGGGTATGATTGTTAGAAAGTATCAGTCTAGATATTCAAACTTTAGAGCAGAGACTTCTTTAGATGCTTTTTTAATTAAGCACAATATTATGGGTATCTGCGATATAGATACAAGATTTTTAACTAAGATGATTAGAACTGAGGGTGCTATGATGATGGTAGCATCTACTACTATTAGTGATAAAGATGAACTCAAAAAGATATTAGAAAATGCTCCTCGCATAGAAGACGTTAACTATATCGAAGAAGTAAGTACAAAAAAAGCTTATAAGCATGAAACTTCAACTTACTCAGAAACTAAATTTGAGTATGAAAAAGCACCAACTCCAGAAGCAAATATTGCAGTAATTGATTTTGGTGTTAAACGTAATATTTTAAATGAAATAGTTAGTGCAGGCATTGGTGTAGAAGTTATTCCAAATGATTTTTGCGCAGATGAGCTTATAGAAAAATATAATTCAAAATCTATTGATGGTGTATTTTTATCAAATGGTCCTGGTGATCCACTTGTTCTAAAAAAAGAACAAGAACAAATCAAAAAACTAATAGCTGTTAAAGTGCCTATGTTTGGAATTTGTTTAGGTCACCAATTACTTTCTATATCTCATGGATATGACACATTTAAGCTTAAGTTCGGTCACCATGGTGGAAATCATCCTGTTAAGAATATTAAAACAGGATTTGTAGAGATTACAGCACAAAATCATAACTATAATGTACCTGACAATATCGTAGAAATAGCTAGTGTTACTCATACTAATCTTTTCGATGATACTATTGAAGGTTTAAAGTATAATGATTCACCAATATTTTCTGTACAACATCATCCAGAAGCAAGTCCTGGACCTAAAGAGAGTAGATATATATTCTCAGAATTTTTATCTCTTATAAAAAGATAATATTAAAATGCCTCTTGGCATTTTGATAAATAGATTACATTACAACCTAATTAGAACAAACATCTTTCTTTAAAACAAATAAAATTACTAAATTAAACAAAAAACTAATAAATAGTTAAATTTGTCATGAATTAGTCACTTTTTAAGATTCTTTAAACTTTTCAATGGATATAGTAACAGAGTTAATTGGTCTAATTATATAACACTATTTAATTAGACTTAATTGCTTTGAATCTTTAAGGAGGCTATATATGGAGAATCGTCCATTAGAGTACGACTATACAGTTACAAAGATGTTCATGCTTACTACAATTATTTTAGGAATTGTTGGTATGCTCATCGGTGTAGTTTTAGCATTTCAAATGGCATATCCAGAACTAAACTTAGTTCTAGGAGAAGGTCTAGCTGAATACACAAACTTTAGTCGTCTTCGTCCACTGCACACAGATGCAGTAATATTTGGTTTTACACTAAGTGGTATTTTTTCTACTTGGTATTATGTTGGTCAACGTGTACTAAAAGTGTCAATGGCAGAGTCAGGCTTTTTGATGTTTATTGGTAAGTTGCATTTTTGGTTATATTTAGTAGGTGTTGCAGCAGTTGTTGTTTCACTATTTTTAGGTATTACTACTTCAAAAGAATATGCTGAATTTGAATGGCCAATTGATATCGCTATCGTTGTTGTTTGGGTTTTATTTGGTATTAGTATATTTGGTCTTATCGGTATTCGCCGTGAGAAATCATTATACATTTCAATCTGGTACTATATTGCTACTTTCTTAGGTATAGCTATGCTTTACCTTTTCAACAACATGGAGATTCCTACAATTTTAGGAGAAAGTGCTGCTGGTGAGAGTGGAATTGGTGCATGGTATCATTCAGTTTCTATGTATGCTGGTACAAATGATGCAATGGTTCAATGGTGGTATGGTCACAATGCAGTTGCATTTGGTTTTACTGTTCCTATTGTTGCTATGATTTATTATTTTCTACCAAAAGAGTCAGGTCAAGCAATCTATTCATATAAGTTATCATTACTTTCTTTCTGGGGATTAATGTTCGTATATTTATGGGCTGGTGGTCACCACTTATTATATTCAACTGTTCCAGACTGGGTACAGACTATGGGTTCAATATTCTCCGTAATTCTGATTCTTCCTTCATGGGGTTCAGCGATTAATATGCTTCTTACAATGAAGGGCGAGTGGCAACAAGTTGCAGCTTCTCCATTGATTAAGTTTATGATTCTTGCTTCAACATTTTATATGTTCTCAACATTAGAAGGTCCTATTCAAGCAATTAAATCTGTTAATGCAATAGCACACTTTACTGACTGGATTGTTGGTCACGTACATGATGGTACACTTGGTTGGGTTGGCTTTATGATTATGGCTGCACTTTTCCATATGGCTCCTCGTGTTTTCAAACGTGAGATATATTCTAAGTCTTTAATGGCTACACAATTTTGGATCCAAACATTAGGTATCGTTTTATACTTTACATCTATGTGGATCGCTGGTATTACTCAAGGTATGATGTGGCGTGCTCACGATGAATTTGGTAACTTAGCTTACTCTTTCATTGATACAGTTACAATTTTACACCCTTACTACACTATTCGTGGTGTTGGTGGTTTATTATACTTAGTAGGTTTTTTAATGTTCTCATATAACATTTATAAAACTATGTCTGCTCGCCCTGTTGAAGAGTCTGAGCTACAATCAGCATCGCCTATGGGCGCTTAATAGAAAGGATTTAATATGTTTCATTGGTTAGAAAAACATCCGTTCTTTTTTGCGGTAGGTGTGTTCTTAACAGTTGCTTTTGCTGGTTTAGTTACGATACTTCCAAACTTTGCTCAATCTTCTCGTCCTGTAATCGGTACAGCTCCATACTCTACTTTAGAGTTAGCGGGTCGTCACGTTTATATTAAAAATAGTTGTAATGCTTGTCATTCACAACTAGTTCGTCCGTTTAAATCGGAAACTGATCGTTATGGTCACTACTCATTAAGTGGTGAGTATGCATATGATCGTCCATTCCTATGGGGTTCTAAAAGAACTGGTCCAGACTTAATGCGTGTAGGTAACTACCGTACTACTGACTGGCACGAAAATCATATGAAAGATCCATCAGGTGTTGTTCCAGGTTCAATTATGCCTGCTTACCGTTGGATGTTTACTAATGCTGCTGACATTGATACTGCATTTGCAGAGCAATTAACAGTTGCACAATTCTTTTCAGTTCCTTATAACAAGCCAGTTCCGATGAGAGATGGATCAACTATGGTTGTTAAAATGGGTTCAAGTCTTGCAGATGCAAATGTTCTAGCTTTAGCTGAAGCAAAAGTAATTGTAGAAGACATGAAAGATCAAGATGTTAAAGATGCAGTAGCTAATGGGAAAATTCCTGAAATAGTTGCTTTAATTGCATATTTAAACAGTCTTAAATAGTAAAGGGTTGTAGTGGATATTGCTGAATTACAAGCTTATGGTTATTTTGCACTTACAGTCATTTTAGTTGTATTTCTTTATACGTATATATATCACTTATACACAAAAAGGAAAGATGCGGATGGTCATGACTATGAAGATTATGGCAATATAGCACTTAAAGATGATATAGGAGATGCCCCGGTATCACCTATGTCTGATGATAAAGAGAAATAGGAGAGATATATGAATAAGATTTATCTTTGGGGAATTGTCATTACAGTAGCAATGCTTGGATTTACTTACATGTCTGTAGGTATGTCTGAGGGTGGTCTAAATGGTGACATTGTAAACATGCTTACAGTAGCAGCTGCAATTTCACTTGTTGTAATTACAGTATTTGTTGTTATTAAGTATGTTCGTCAAATGCAAACAGATACTGCAGATGGTCAACTTGCTGATGAGCAGTGGGATGGTGTTGGTGAGTATTTAAATGAGGTTCCAAAAGGCTGGGCAATTATGTTCTTGCTTACTATGGTTTGGGGAATGTGGTATTTTATAGCTGGTTATCCAGTAAATTCATATTCACAAATCGGTGAGTACAATGAAGATGTTGCAGTACATAATGCTAAGTTTGAAGCACAGTATGCCTCAATTACTGGTGACAGACTAGTTGAAATGGGTGAGTCAGTATTTATTGCAGAATGTAAAATTTGTCACGGTCTTAAAGCTGATGGTATTGATGGAAAAGCTGCAAATCTTAACCAAAGAATCGAAGCTAAAACTGTTAAGTTTGCTATAGAAAATGGTTCAAACAATCATTTACTAGGTTCTGAAATGCCAATGCCTGATCGTAATGGACTTTTCAATACTAACACTGGATCACTTATTACTGATGCTGAAATAGATGTAGTATCTGCTTATGTTGCAAATGGTATGACTGGAACTGGTGCTGACGTATTTGTTGGAACTTGTGCAGCTTGTCACGGTGAAGATGGTAAAGGTATGGAGTATGTAGCACCTAGTGTTGCAACATTTAGTCCAGCACTTGTTACTAATATTCTTAACCATGGTAAAAAAGGCGCAATCGGTAAAATGCCGGCATTTGATAGACTTAATGCTAAGCAAAAAGAAGCTGTTGGTGCATACATCACTAGCTTAAGCAACTAAGGAGTCAGGTATGAATGAAAACAGAAGCGTATTTGCTCTTGATGGTATAACTGGTATGTTAATTGCAACAGTATTATTACTTTTAATCCTAGCTGGTCTTACAGTTTGGGGTCTTAATGTTCAAAATACAAGTGCAACTAACTATTACGATGTAAAAGATGAAAAATCAATCAAGATGTTTAGCACTGATAATGCAAAACATATTGTTGATGTGAAGTAAGGAGTGTGAAAAAATGGAAAAAATAATTTCATGGGGTCTAGTTATCATGGCCATTTATACAGCTTACGTGGTTTTAACACCAAATCACCTTTTCGTCGGTTAAGGAAATTTCATTGAAATTTCTAAGTAGAGGGCTTTATGCCCTCATCCTCACAATTTTTTTTCAAACATCACTAAGTGCAGAATATTTATATAAAGATACAGTTATTTTTAACAAAGCATTTGATGCTGAAGTAAATAAACTTGGATCTGAACTATATGAAAAGACAGGAATATCTTTAAGACTTATAATGCTTAAAGAGTTACCATATGGAAGCAGTATAGTTCAGTATGAACAAGAGTTAATGAAGGAATTTTCTTCACCAACAGTACTTCTTACATTTTCAGAAATGGATTCAAAGGTAGATATCCTAGCTTATCCAAATTCTTTATATGAGTATTTTGACAAAGAACAAGTTTTAAGCCCTATATCATCGCCAGTCCAAGCATTTGTTGTTGCAATACTAAATCTAGATTTTAGTGAGATGACAAGTGGTGGAACAATACTACCTCTTCTTGCAGGTAAGGCAAAAAAAGGTGAACTATTAGGTAAGTACTCTGGATCTATGTTTAATGGTTATGCAGATATAGCAGAACAGATAGCTGAGTCTAAAGAAATAGTTTTAGAGAATGCTGTAGGCAGTGCTAACCAAACTAGTATATTTTTTGTAAAAGTGTTGTTCTACGGTTTTATTGTTTATGCTATATTTCTTTATACAAAAAGAAGATTATATGCAAGAAGGAAAAGACTTGAGCAAAAGTAATGGAAAAATTTGGCCATACGCAATAGGTACATCAATAGCATTAGTTTTTGGAGCTTGTGTTGCTACTATTATAATCACTAGCACTCTTCCTGTTGAGAATAGTGATACATATATGATGGGTTATCATGAAGCAGATGCAAAGGCTAACGATCTTATAAATGCTCGTATAGCATTTGATAAGAAATATAAAATATCTTATGTAACTGAGGGTCTTAGTTTAGACAGCAGTGTTATAAAATACAAGGTAAGTGATTTAGAATCACAAGCTGTAAGTAATGCTAAAATAGAAGTTGTGGTTACAAGACCAAATAACCATAAACATGATCAAACTTTGAAATCTTCAAATTATGAAAATGGTGTATATACATTTCCTTCTATTAAACTACCTGTTGAAGGTAGATGGGATATTATGGCTAAAGTAAGTGTTGGAGATGTTCAAAGATTTTACAACGTAAAAGCTGATACAAGAGAAAAAGTCACTTACGAATACTAGGCTATAATACGCCTATGAATGAAACTACGATAATTTTACCTTCAGCTCGTGCTATCAGGCATGAGCAACTCAAAATAGAACACTCAACGCTATTCTTACCTAACTACCTAACTATGAGTGAATTTATCTCAAAACTATGCATTGTTAAAGATTTTAAAATGACTGATGAAGATAGTAGAGTTCTGCTTCTTCTTGAAGCTTCTGACTTTAACTCATTTGACTCTTTACAGATTCAGAGAAACTTTTTTACCTTTACTAAAAACTCATCATATATATTTAAATTTTTTGAAGAGTTAAGTGCTGAGTTGTATGACATAGAGACTCTAGATACTTCAGATATTTACGCTGAGTATGAAGAGCATATTACAATACTTCAAGAGTTATATAGAAGATATGAGGCTCTCTGTAATGAGAGAAAAATCCTCGATAAAATATTTTTACCAAAGCTTTATACTTTTAATGAAGAGTACGCATCTTCGCATAAAACTATTGACTTGCACGCTGTAGGTCATCTAACAAACTTTGAGCTTGAACTTTTACAAAAGTGTAGTGAGTATAGCAATGTGAACATCATCTTTGATACATCTAAATTCAACACTAAGATGCAGAGCAAGTTCGCAGAGTTTTTAGGTTTTGAGCTTGAAGTAGGTTTCAAATACAAAATATCTCTAAACACTAAAGAAGTTCTAGAAAAAGAGAGTATAGAAAAAGACACAATAATCTCTTGTGAATCATTTAGTGAAACTATGCTTCAAGTGGCATTTGTAAAGAAAAAAGTTTATGAGTATGTTCAGAGTGGATATAAACCTGAGCGAATAGCTGTAATACTTCCAGATGAAAAATTTGCAACACTTTTAAAGACTTTTGATAACAAGCATAACTTTAACTTTGCGATGGGTGAGCCATACTCTAAAACAAAAGTATATGAAAAACTAAACTCTTCGTGTAAAGCGATAGAGCAACTATCACAAGAAAATAGTGCAAGACTAGAGAGAGTTGGTGATGAGATATACAAGACTTTATTTAGCATCTATTATAAAAAAGTTGAAGAAGTAAATATCATAGAATTTTTACAGGGCTTTTTAGAGAATTGTGAAGCTACAAAAGTAGAGAAGAAAATATTTAACGAACAAGTTTATGCTCTAAAGAACATACTTCCAAGTATGAAAGATATGAGTATAAAATCACTTATATCTCTTTTCCTTCAACGCCTTGTATCTACAACTATAGATGATGTACGAGGTGGTAAGGTTACGGTTATGGGTGTACTTGAAACTCGTGCCATAGACTTTGATGCAGTCGTTATAGTTGACTTTAGTGACTCTAATGTTCCAAGACGAAGTGACAAAGATATGTTTTTAAATACAAACATAAGAGAGATGGCAAATCTTCCAACAATGAGCGATAGAGAAAACCTGCAAAAACATTACTATGAGATGCTGATAAACTCATCTAAAGAAGCTGCAATCTCTTTTGTAGAATCACAACAAAGCAATGCATCTATATTTTTAAAGCATCTAGGTATCAAGGCTAAAAATGAGCATGAAGAACTAGACTATGCTGGGGTTCTTTTTGAGAAATCTTTACCTCTTATAAAAGAAGAAAAAAAGATAGTAATGGAGCATAGTTTTAAAGATGTAAAACTATCAGCCACAAAACTAAAAACATTTTTGACGTGTAAGAGAAAATACTATCATAAATATGTACAACTTATAAATCAGCACGATATTCCAAAAGATATGCCAGCAGAATGGGAAATAGGAACAGCTGTTCATGATGCACTAAAAGAGTTATACAGCAAACAAAATTCGTATAGTTCTTTAGATTATTTAAAAAGAGACCTAAACAATGAACTTGATGATGTTTGTGGTGGCAGTGAGTTGGACAAGTATCTTATAGATATGCAAAAAAGAAGACTAGATACTTTTTGTGAAAAAGAGATAAATCGTTTTGCAGATGGCTGGCAGGTCAAAGAGTGTGAGAAGTCTTTGGAATGTTCATTCGCAGGAATGACTTTAAGAGGTATTATAGACAGAGTTGATGTCAAAGATGGAGAAATGTTCGTACTTGATTATAAAACAGGCTCATACCCAATATACACTGCAAAAACATTTCAAGATGCAACGGACTTCCAGTTGGAGTTTTACTATCTCTTAGCACTTAGTCTTGGCAAAGTAAGTGCATGTGGATACTACGACCTTAAAGATTCTAAAATAGTTCCAGAAGCTTTTTTAGAAGAAAAACTTGAAATACTACAGTCAAATATAAAAGACTTGTTAATGATAGAAGACGTAAACTTTGAAAAATGTGAAGAAGTGAAAAACTGTCTCTTTTGTGAGTATAAGATTATGTGTGGGAGAGAGTAAGAATTTGTAAAGCATGACAATATGCAATTGATTTAATTATATTCTGTTTTAAGAGCTATGATAAGTAAAATTATATAGCTTGACAATATTAACCTATTTGGTTAATATTGTCAGTAGCAGAGGAAAGTTTCATTCAAAAGAAAGTTGCTCATTATAGTCTGCAATACGCAAAAGATTTAATAAGTGATGGTCAATATTTTGTTACAAGAACGGCAAGAGTTGATTATACAAACTTAGGTTTGGATGATGAACAAGTCCTAGAAATAATTATGAGTCTAGTAAATAGGGACTTATATAAATCTATGACTTCATATAGTGACAATAAGATTTGGCAAGATGTTTATCATAAGACGATAGACAATCTAGAACTTTACATAAAACTTCAAATAACGAACAAAGCAATCGTTATCTCATTTAAGGAGCGAACATGACTAAGTGTCCTATCTGTAACGGCAAGATTGAGTACAAATCAGAAATGACTACTTACACATATAAAAAACACTCTATAGAGATTGCGCAGTCTGGTGAGTATTGCATGGAATGTAAAGAGGCTTTTTTGTCCCAAAAAGATTTAAAATCAACAAAACTACAAATAGCCAACTTTAAAAGAGAAGTAGACCATTTCTTAACAACTGACGAGTTAAAAAGAATAAGAAAAAAACTTCAAATCACACAACAAGATGCATCTCAAATCTTTGGTGGAGGCATCAGAGCATTTCACAAATACGAAACAGCAGAAGTAACTCAAAGCAAACCGCTAGATATACTTTTTAGGTTGATAGATAGTAATAAAATATCGTTTGATGATATCAAGAGGGTGGCAATATAATGGCGAATCAAGGTGACATAAAACAGTATTTGATGGAAGGAGAAAATTCTTACTTTAAACAAGACAATCGTAATGGCGAGATACTGATGCTTAGTGGTGTTTGGGGAAGTGGTAAGACTCATTTTTGGAAAAATGAAGTTGAGAAAGAACTTGTTCAAGGTTTGAAAGAAAAAGATAAAAGTTATGTCTTTATTAGTCTTTATGGAAAAGACTCTATTGAAGAGTTACAAAATGAAATATATTCATTTTCATACAATCTTTCTACTGAAGATGATAATAAAGTAATAAGTTCAGCATGTTCAGTTTTTACAGAAGTAACTAGTTTTATGCCAAAGGTTTCTATTTTTGGAATAGAAGTTGAATTAGACAAAAGTGCTGAAAAAGTAGAAGCTGAGAATAATAAGCAGAAAATGAAAAAAGGTATTGAAAGTTTAATGAATGGCGGAGTAATTTGCTTTGATTATTTTGAGAGAAAGTCATCTAAAATAGATTTAAATGATTTATTTGGTTTTATTACAAATCTTACAGAAGTGTTTAAAACTAAAACTGTAATTATTACTAATCAAGAGTTTTTTAAAGAGAACGATAGCGAAGTATTTAGTAGAATAAAAGAGAAAAGTGTAAATAAATTTTTGCTTCTGAACCCTACAGTTGATGAGTTATTCGAGACTATATATAAAGAAAAATATAGTGCTTTAGATGAGTACAAAGATAAAATATTAGAAGCTATAAAAATTACTGAAGAGAAAAATGCAAGGATATTTATTCAAGTTCTAGATAATTGTTTAGAGTATCAAGAGCAAGCGAAGGAAGAACGAGAAATATTCATACTAGTTTTAATAACTATAGTATTCGTAAAGTATAATTTAATTTTGAGATTAAAAGAATATGAAACAGGTAGGTATAAATTTTTATTGCCTTCTGTGATAGATTATATGCCATCAGATACAGTAACTAAAATGATGGATATTCCAAGACTGCATGCATTAATAGTTAATAAAGAAGATTTTTTAGATACATTAAAAAAAGAGGTATCAAAAATATATGCAAAGAAAGATGGACAAAGTCAAACGCCAAGTGAAAAACTAAAGGATGATTTAAAATATATAGATGATAACTCGGGAAAGCTATTTCAAATATATAAATATTGTATAGGAACTAAGTATTTTGAAGATAGTGAGATTGAATTAATAAACAAAATAAGTAACTTCGTAGAGAGTGGCATCTTATTGGATTCAGATGTTTAAAAACAATCTAGCCTACGAAGCAAGTGCGGGAAGTGGTAAGACATTTATGCTTGTTGTGCGTTATCTCTCTCTTTTGTTTAAAGGTGCAACTCCTAACAAAATCTTGGCTCTTACCTTTACGAACAAAGCAGCCTTTGAGATGCAAGAGAGAATTGTTCTTACTTTAGAAGAGTTGGAGTCTCGTGGTGAGCTTGATGAGATAGTTAAAGTTACAGGCTTTTCTCGTGAGTTTTTACTGCATGAGCGAAAGAGAATCTTAGATGAGTTTTTAAACTCAAACTCTAAGATAATGACAATTGATAAATTTTTCGCTCAGATACTTCGTAAGTTCTCTCTTTATGCATCTTTAATGCCAGACTTTACAACTATGAGTTCTCAGCATGAGTTGAAACTACTTTCACGTTTTTTAAAAGAGGTAAGTGTAGCTGGTAAGAAAAATACTCTTATCACTCTTTCTCTTCAGTCCAAAAAGAGACTTGGAGATATATTTACTCTGCTTGATGAGTTTTACATAAAACACCAAGAACTATCGCATCTAAAGTTTGAAAAACAAGAGTTTTTACATTTTGAGCAAGAGGCTATGGAGAACTTAGGTTATCTTCGTGATATCATAGATAGATGCGACGCGGCATCTGCGACTGTTAAAAAAGCTGTAGATGCAGAGGACTTTGAAGAGTTGGCATCTAAGTCTTGGATAGGAAGAGAAAGTCTAGATTATAGAACTTTTTCAAAGTGTTTTACTCCAGATATGAACTCACTACTTACTAAAATCCAAGATGCAGTGAAAAACCAAAACAGAGCAAAAGAGCAAAACTTCTTCTATGCTCTAAATGAGTTGACTGGCATCTACCAAAAAGCAAAAAAAGCACTATATACAGAAGACAGTGAACTAAGCTTTAATGATGTTACAGTTTTGGTTTACCACATCTTAAAAGAGCGTATAGATAGTGAGTTTTTATACTTTAGACTAGACTCGGCAATAGAACATATTCTTCTTGATGAGTTTCAAGATACTAGCATACTGCAGTATGAGATACTAAAGCCACTTATAGATGAGATACTCTCAGGAAGTGGAGTTAGCGAAGATGGAAGTTTCTTCTTTGTTGGAGATGTTAAGCAGTCTATTTATAGATTTCGTGGTGGTGTAAGTGCCTTGTTTGGAGCTGTAAAAGAAGAGTGTCAAATGGAAGTAGAACCGCTTCTTACAAACTACCGCTCGCAAAGAGAAGTTATAGAGTTTGTAAACAAAACTTTCACAGGAAAGATAAACAACTATGCGCCTCAAGATGTAAGAGCAGAGGCAAATGCAGGGTATGTAGAAGTTATCAATAGTGATGAAGTTATAGAGACTAGTATCACTCAAGTAAAAAGACTTCTACAACTTGGTGCAGATATTAATGAAGTGGCAATTCTTTGTGCGACAAATGGTGATGGAGAAGTTATAAAGCAGATGCTCCAAGAAGAAAATATAGAAGTTGTAACAGAGACAACTACAAAACTTATAAACCAAAAGAGTGTTAAAGCTGTTTTGGAATACTTGAAGTATCTGTACTTTGGCGAAGATATCTATAAACATAACTTTTTCGCACTTATAAACCAAGAAGTAAGAGATATACCAAGAGTAAACTTGACTAAGACAAAACTTCTTAGAGTTATTAAAAATGTTATAAGTGAGTACAGACTATTTAGTGATGACTTTCATCTTATTCGCTTTTTGGATGTTGTAGGGAAGTATGAAGATATCGAAGCTCTTTTATTTGAGTATGAGAGATTAGATGCAAGTGGGGCTGCATCTGACCTTAACGGTGTTAGAGTTCTGACTATTCATAAGTCAAAAGGTCTAGAGTATGAGCATGTTATAGTTATGGACAGACTTAAAAAAGCTCCACCTGCAAGAGATGCCATCATCTATGAGTATAACGGTATAAAACTAGAAGATGTATATCTGCGCATAAAAGGTAGAGATGCTATAGATGCAGAGTATGAAGAGGCACTTGCAAAAGAGAAGTACTTGGCAAAAGAAGATTCTCTTAATGCTCTTTATGTTGCTTTCACAAGAGCGAGGGAAAACCTCTTTGTTATAGTAAAGTCAAAAGACTCAACATTTGATATGTTAGACCTTATTCACAATAGTAGTGGAGAACTTATTTGTAAAAATACAAATGCAGATAAGAAAGTTCTAACGCCATTTAAAAAACTAATCTACTCTGATATGTATTATGGAACTCAGAGTGATATTTTAAAACTTGAAGAGAGTAATGAAGAGGACTTAAAAGCCATAAATTTTGGTTTGGCAGCTCACTATATGTTAGAGATGCTAGGAAGCTTTACTCTTGGGGCAGTTAGTAATGCTAAAGATATGATGATAAATAAGTATGGTTACTCCTTAGAAGATGCAGAGATACAAGAGATAGAATCTAGAGTAATCAAACTTTTAGAAAATGAAGAGTTTATTTCTCTATCATCTGGAGATTACTATAAAGAAAAAGCTTTAAGATATAAAGACAACCTTCGTTATATTGACCTTCTTGTAAAACAGAGTGATGGAAGCTGGGCAGTTATAGACTATAAGAGTTCCATGAGTTATTCTGATAAGCATGTAAAACAAGTAAACTACTACGTTAAAGCTATCAAAGAGATAACTGGTGATGAGGTAAAAGGTTATATTGCTTATCTTCTTGAAGACTCTGTAAAGGTTACTAAAGTTTAGGTACCATATACAAAAGACAAAAAAAGGAAATATTATGGCTAAGAAATATATATGTGAAGTATGTGATTGGATTTATGATCCTGTTGTAGGTGACCCAGATGGTGATATAGCTCCGGGAACTGCATTTGAAGACATTCCCGATGATTGGAGTTGTCCTGATTGTGGAGCAAGTAAAGATGATTTTATAGAGTATGAAGAGGATTAGATAATAGTTGAAATTAATAACTATTTTTAAATTAATTGAACCTTAATTTAAGCTTCTTGTAAGTATATGTGGTTATACTTCCGTCACTTAAATAAATGAAAGGTTCTTGAATGAAATTTACACAAATTGCAACTCCAGAACAGATTGATCAAAAGTGGATTTTGATTGATGCTGAAGGTAAGACATTTGGTCGTATGATTACAGAAGTAGCAACAGCTCTTCGTGGTAAGCGTAAGCCTTGTTGGACTCCGAATATTGACTGTGGTGACTACGTAGTTATCATCAACGCTTCTAAGGCTAAATTTAATGGTCTTGGTAAAATAGCAAACAAAGAATATTTTTCTCACTCAGGTTACTTCGGTTCAACTAAGAGTGTTAAAATGACTGAGCTTTTAGAGAAAAACCCTGAGAAACTATATAAATTAGCTACTCGTGGTATGCTTCCTAAAACTAAGCTTGGTGCTAAGATGCTTAAAAAATTAAAAATTTATGCAGGTGCTGAACACCCTCACACTGCACAACTAGCTAAGTAAGGATTAACCACATGGCAAAAATTTATGCAACAGGTCGTCGTAAAGCGTCAATAGCAAAAGTATGGTTAACTCCAGGTACAGGTAACATCACAATCAATGGTCTTTCTTTAGACGCATGGTTAGGTGGACTTGAAGCTAAGAAGCTTCGTGTTAAACAACCATTAGTTCTTTCTAAGCAAGATACATCAGTTGATATCGTTGCTACTACTTTAGGTGGTGGTTTCGGTGGTCAAGCTGATGCACTTCGTCATGGTATTTCTCGTGCACTAGTTGCATTTGATCCAGCGATTAAAGCTATCCTTAAACCAGAGGGTATGATGACTCGTGATTCACGTGTTGTTGAACGTAAGAAGCCAGGTAAGCGTAAAGCTCGTCGTTCTCGTCAGTTCTCAAAACGTTAATCTTTTTTTCTACCTTTTTATCAATGCTTTTGCATTGGTAAAATCCTTCTATTTCTACAAAAAACAATCTATTTAACTTATTTCATATATAATGTCCTTAATTAATAAAAAGGTACATTTATGAAAAAAATTCTTTTAGCTCTCGTAGTAATTATTGCTGTTATAGCATCTCTCCCAATAGTAGGTAACAGTGTTGTTGATGGAGTTCTAAAAACAAGAATTTCAGTTTTAACTTCTAATGGTTTAGAGTTGAAAAATGCTACAACAGAGTCTTCGTACTTAAATACAAAAAAACATTATGAATTTTTACTAGCAGATGGACAAAAGTTTATAGAACATCTTAACCAATACTCAGATGCACAATTACCACCATATATAGATGCAATGTTATCAGGCGCAGTAGTAGGTGTAGATTTGGAATATAGTAATTTTCCTTTTAGTTCTAAAGTATTAGTAGATATCTATCCTTTAGCTCTTCCTACAAATTTGAGTGAAGAACTACAACAAGAAAATATGCCTTTTTATACTTATGTAGATAAATTACTTCAGGGTAAAGGTGTTTTATATCATATGAACTACTATATATCTGATAAACTTTTTGATGGTTATATCAAAAATATAGATGAAGAGTATATTTTTGACAATGGTAGTAAAATGACTGTAAAACTCTTTGATGCTACATACTATGGAAATGGTTCTTTAATAGCTCCTGAAAATTTACAAACTAGTATTGCAAAGATAGTTATCATTGCTGATGAGTCTGGGGAAGAAGTGAGATTTGAGATGAATGAGTTAACATCTTCGTCTACTTTTGAATCACAAAGTACTTATTTATCTGGTGCTGCAATTGAATCAATATCAATTCTTCTTAATGAAGACAATAATTCTAAGTTAGAAGCTAGTCTTGATAATATTAAAATAAATGTATCTTCAAATACTCAAGGAGAAAAAGCAGAGTTCAATGCAAAGAGTTCTATTGGAGAGTTTAAATTTAATTCTAAAGATGCAAACATAGGAGCTTCAGGATTTAACTATGACATCTCTTTAGATGGTGTAGATAAAGATTCATATGAAGAGTTCAGAAAACTAACTTCTCATGCAAATGCAAATAATTCTCCTGATTTTGAGTATAAACTTCAAGAATCACTTAAAAGAATATTTTCAAAAGGTTTATCACTTAGTATCGCAGATATGTCTATCAAACAAGTAAGAATAGAAAATCAAAAACCAATAGATGGCTTTAGCTTAATGGCAAAAGTAGTTTTAAAAGAAGATGCAGATTTAGCAAAAAAATTACAAACTGCTCCAATGTCTCTGAGTAAAAATTTAAACCTTGCATCTACAATAAAGTTTTCAAAAGAGCTCTATGCTATTGTAAACGAAGAAGCACCTATAACAGGGATGGCAAATTCACTAGCTAAAGAAGATGGCAACAATCTTGTTTTTGAAATCAAACTTAATGATGGTAAGTTGAGTGTTAATGATAAAGCAATAAACTAAGAGTTTAGTGGTGAAATTTTTATTACTACTTTTTTTATCTATAAATATATTTGCTTCAACCTTGCATCTTGCAACCTCGACAAATCCATCTAGATTAAACCCTTTGCTTGCTACTGACTCTAGTTCTTCAGAGATAGCAGGGTTTATCTTTAACGGACTTGTTAAATATGATAAAGACAATAAAGAGATTATTGGAGACTTAGCTAAAGAGTTTTATTTTGAAAATAATACTACGGTTATTTTTAAATTAAAAGAAAATGTTCTCTGGCATGATGGTAAAGAGTTTAGTTCCGCTGATGTTGTTTTTACCTATGAAACTATAATGTCACCTAAAATATCTACACCATATAGTGCGGGATTTAGATTTGTAAAAAGTGTAGAGGCTATTGATAAACTGACAGTAAAAGTCATATATAAACAACCTTACTTTAAAGCATTTGAAGTTTGGGCAATGGGGATATTACCAAAACATATTTTGCAAAATGAACAAAATATGATGAGTTCCAAATTTAATACAAATCCCATTGGTACTGGGCCATATAAGCTGCATCTACTAGAACATTCTAAAAATATTATTTTAAAAGCAAATAAAAACTATTTTGAAGGTGTACCAAAAATTGATGAAATATCTTTTCATGTTATAGCTGATCCTATGACAAGATTTTTGATGTTAAAATCTTCTGCACTTGATATTGGAAGTATTGAACCTATGCAGTTTGAGAGACAGTTAACTGATGCGTTTTTTTCTAAGTTCAATGTATATGAAAAGATAAGTCACTCATATACATACTTGGGATTTAATCTTAGGTTGAAAAAATTCCAAGACCCAAGGGTTCGTAAAGCTGTCTCTTTAGCTATAAATAGACAAGAAATTATGGATATATTATTTTTCTCACATGCTAAAGTTTGTACGGGTCCATTCCTCCCTGGTTCTATAGCTTTTAATAAAGATGTAAAAGCACCTACTCAAAATATAAAAGAGTCAAGACAGCTTTTAGCTCAAGCTGGATATGACGAAAATAATCCCCTGCAATTTGAGATAGTTACATCAAACTCTAATGCTATAAGACCTTACGTTGCCCAGATTTTACAGCACCAGTTAAAAAAGGTCGGGGTAGAAGTTACACTTAGAGTAATGGAATGGCAGGCATTTTTAAATATGGTAGTTTTTCCACATAAGTTTGATGCTTTAGTTCTTGCTTGGAATCTATCTATTACTCCCGATCCATATTCTATATGGCATAGCGATAACGATAAAAAGGGTGCTTTTAATTTTGTTGGTTATAAAAACAAAAAACTTGATAAGATGATAGAAGAATCTCAAACCATAGTTGATAGAGAGAAGTTGGCAATAATATGGCAAAAAATGTTTAAGATTATCGTTGATGATAATCCATACCTATTTTTATATATTCCTAACTCTATTACTACAGTAAATAAAGATATTAAAAATATAGAGCCAAGCCTTGGTGGCATCTGGCATAATTACATACAATGGGAAAAAAATTGATTATACTTTTTGATTTAGACGGAACACTAATTGACTCGACAGAAGCGATTTTAGAGACATTTCACCACTCTTTTAAAGAACATAACTATCCACATCCAAAAGACGAAGATATAGCATCTTTAATAGGATATCCATTAGATGTTATGTACAGAGAATTAGGAGTAGATGAAGATGTTGTTTGGGACTATGTAGCAACTTATAAAGAGTACTACAGAGTAATTGCTACGAAAAAAACCTCTCTTTTGATTAATGCAAAAGAAGCAGTAATTCAAGCTAATGAATTTGCAAAACTTGGTATAGTTACAACAAAAACAGGAAAATATTCTAAGGTTTTAATGGAGCATTTTGAGCTGATGAAATATTTTGAAGTTTTGATTGGCAGAGAAGATGTTGAGAAGCCAAAACCGGACGCAGAACCTATAGTAAAAGCCCTAAATGCTCTTGATTATAGCAATGAAGAAGTTTGGATGATAGGTGATACAAAATTAGATCTAATATCCGCAAATAATGCGGGTGTACACTCTATAGGTGTATTAACTGGATACGATAATTGTGATATATTAAGTCAATTTACAGATGTTATTTTTGATGATGCATTGGATGCAATTAAGTTTTTACAAAATCGCAAAACGAAACACATTTCTTGACTTTATAAGATTATATAATGTATCAAGCTATATTTAAGAGCAAGTTCCCTAGAATACATGTAATTAGGATTGAAGATTCTTATGTATTAAAAAGAAGGAGAATTTATGCTAGAAATTAGATGGCATAGTCGTGCTGGCCAAGGTGCTGTAACTGGAGCAAAAGGTTTAGCAGATGTTATTTCAACAACGGGTAAACATGTGCAAGCATTTGCATTTTACGGATCTGCTAAGCGTGGAGCTGCAATGACAGCCTATAATCGGGTTGACGATAGTGTGATTATGAATCATGAAAAGTATATGGAGCCAGATTTTGTTTTTGTAATTGACCCTGCGTTAGTTTACACATCAGATGTGACTATAAATGCTAAGGAAGATACAAAGTATATTATTACTACTCACTTAACTAAGGAAGAACTTGTAAAAGCTCAACCAAAGTTAGCGGGTAAAGAAGTTCATACTGTCGATTGTATTACAATTGCAAACGAAACAATTGGTCGTCCTATTCCAAACACACCAATGCTCGGCGCATTTATGAAAATTTCTAAGATGTATGAAATAGACTTTTTTAAAGAAAGCATGAAAAGAATTCTTCAAAAGTTACCACAGAAGATTATTGATGCAAATATGATTGCAATTCAACGTGCTTATGACGAAGTGAAATAAGGAATTAATGATGATGAAAAAAGGATGGGATGAATTCGAAATCGGAGCTATGCTTCGTACATTCGATGGAAGCATAGATAATATAGCTGGAACAAGTCAAGACGATCGCTCTTATTCTGAGAACAGTTCATATACTGCTAGTGTTGCTGACTGGAGACTGATTAAGCCAATTTTTAACAAAGATTACTGTATTGATTGTCAGTTTTGTTGGATTTATTGTCCAGATGTTTCAATTATTTCAAGAGATAAGAAAATGATTGGTATAGATATGGATCACTGTAAAGGCTGTGGAATTTGTGCTGAAGTTTGTCCGACAAACCCAAAATCACTTATTATGTTCCCAGAACAATCAGAAGATGAGGCAGAGATCGCATCGTGGCCTGCAAAAGATGAGGAGAAATAGTAATGGCATTTGATAAAATTGAATTAAGAGATCTTGAAGTATGGGATGGAAATTTCGCTGCTGCTCAAGCTTTAAGACAAGCACAAGTAGATGTTGTTGCTGCTTATCCTATTACTCCATCAACTCCTATTGTTGAAGGATATGCAAAATTTAAATCTGACAACTATATTGAGGGTGAATTTGTAATGGTTGAGTCTGAGCATGCTGCTATGTCTGCATGTATTGGTGCTGCTGCTGCTGGTGGTCGTGTTGCTACTGCAACATCTTCTCAAGGTCTTGCACTTATGGTTGAGACACTTTACCAAGCTTCTGGTATGCGTTTACCAATTGTTTTAAATCTTGTAAACCGTGCTTTAGCTGCACCTTTAAACGTTAATGGCGATCACTCTGACATGTATTTAACTCGTGATAGTGGTTGGATTCAGTTAGATGCATTTAGCCCGCAAGAAGCATATGACATGAACCTTATAGCTTTTAAAGTTTCTGAAGATCATGATATTAGACTTCCTGCAATAGTTAATCAAGATGGTTTTATGACATCTCATACTGCTCAGGGTGTTTACCCCCTTACTGATGATGCAGCATTTGAATTTGTTGGTACTTATAAACCAATGAATGATATGCTGGATTTTGAACATCCAGTAACTCATGGTGTTCAAACAGAAGAAGATTGGCACTTTGAGCATAAAGCTCGTCAACATAATGACCTTATGGTAAAAGTACCTTCAAAAATAGATGAAGTATTCGCTGACTTTGAGAAACTTAGTGGTCGTAAATATAATCCAGTAGAATGTTATGACATGGCTGATGCTGATGTTGCAGTATTTTGTTTAGGTACTTCAGTTGAAACTGCTCGTGAAGTTGCAACTGAGATGAGAGCTAAAGGAATTAAAGCAGGTGTTGTTGGACTTCGTGTTATTCGTCCATTCCCATTTATGGAAGTAGCTGATGCACTTAAAGATATTAAAGCAGTTGCTGTACTTGATCGTTCATCTCCAAATGGCGCAGCTGGGGCAATGTTTAATGAAGTTGCAGGTTCACTAATCAATACAGATTCAAAAGTACTACTTTCTGGATATGTTTATGGTTTAGGTGGTCGTGACTTAACTAAGGCAAACTTAGTAGATCTTTACAAAGAGCTTCAAGCAAATGCAGATGCTGGTAAATTAACTACTCAACAACAACAGTTTATCGGTGTTCGTGGACCGAAACTATCTTATTTATAGGAAATTAGTATGAGTGAAATGAAAAAAATTAAAAACTTAAAAGAGTTTTCAACATCAGCAGACCGTTTTGAAGGTGCAAACCTTTTATGTCCGGGTTGTGCTCACTCTATCATTGTTCGTGAAGTTCTAAATGCAACGAATGATGATTTAGTTTTAGCTGCATCAACTGGTTGTTTAGAAGTTTGTACTTCAGTTTATCCATATACATCATGGGATGCTTCTTGGATTCACATCGGTTTTGAAAATAGTTCAACTGCTGTTGCTGGTGCAGAGTCAATGTATAATGCACTTAAAACAAAAGGTCGTTTAAAGCAACCTGAGAGAAACCCTAAGTTTGTAGCTTTTGGTGGAGACGGTTCTTCTTATGATATCGGTTTTCAGTGGATTTCAGGCTGTATGGAAAGAAACCATGACATGATGTATGTTGTTCTTGATAATGAAGTTTATGCAAATACTGGTGGTCAGCGTTCAAGCTCGACTCCTATTGGTTCTTCTGCTACAACTTCACCTGCAGGTAAGATTTCTTACGGTGAAAAAACAAACAAAAAAGATATGCTAGGTATTATGGCAGCTCATAACATTCCATATGCGGCGCAAGTTGCTCCAAATAAATGGAAAGATATGGTTAAAAAAATCCAAAAAGGTTTTGCAACTGAAGGTGCAGTATTTATTAATGCAGTTTCACCTTGTACAACTGAGTGGAAATTTGATCCTAAAGATACAATGCATTTAGCTGACTTATCTACTGATTCATTGGTTTTCCCTCTTTATGAAATTATTGGTGGTAAAGAATTTAATATTACTTACAGACCTAAAAACATTGTGCCAGTTGAAGAGTATTTAGCTGCACAAGGACGTTTCAAACACTTATTCAAAGATGAGTACAAGTACTTAATCAAAGAGTGGCAAGAACGTGTAGACGCTAACTGGGCATATCTACAAAGACGTGAAGAAGCAAAAGTTTAAAAACTTCTAGCTTCGGCGCATATTGCGTCCAACTTAGATACGGCAGGCTATTAGCCTAGCCTTTATCTAAGTTAAACACAATCTACACCAAATCTAAAACTTTTAATCTATCAATTTTTCCTTATAACTTATCTAATTTTTTATATTTATTTTTTAACATCAAAAATTCGCTACAATACTTCAATTAAATTAAGGAATTATATATGCCATTATTAGACTCATTTACAGTTGACCATACTATCATGCCAGCACCAGCAGTTCGTAAAGCTAAGGGAATGAAAACTCCATCTGGAGACGACATTACAGTTTTTGACTTACGTTTCGTAAAACCAAATGAAGATATTCTTTCATCAGAAGGTATTCATACACTAGAGCACCTTTTTGCAGGTTTCATGAGAGATCATTTAAACTCTTCTACTACTGAAATTATTGATATTTCACCAATGGGCTGTAGAACAGGTTTTTACATGAGTGTTCTTGGTCAACCTGAAGAAGAAGTGGTTGCAAACGCTTGGGAAAAATCAATGAAAGATATCTTAGAAGTTAAAGAGCAAAAAGATATTCCAGAACTAAACATATATCAATGTGGTACATATAAGATGCACTCACTCTCAGATGCTAAAGATATTGCTTCTGCTGTACTTCGTAAAGATATAGATATTATGGATAACGATGCACTTTCTCTGGACTTAGCAAAAGTAGAAGACTAGATGTATATCTTACTACCAATGGATAGTGATGAAGTCCAAGAATCTTCTTTAACTAAGCTTGATGATGTAAAAATCTGGGCCCAACTATTAGTTGAAGAAGGTCAGTTGGTAGAAGTAAATCACTCTAATGATAAAGACAGTTTTGAAAAGTTTAGTGAGTGTGTTGTTGTCTCAAATGACAAAGAATATGTATGGCCTTTTATGGAAAAAAACATGATGGTTTTAGTTGCACATACTCAAAGAAGTATAGATGATATTGTTGAAGCATATTTATTTAAAGAGCTTCACGATTTAGCTTACTAAGATGAATTTAGATAAATTTTTACAACTATTTACTCCTCTTCCCGGAAATCACTATCTTCAAGTGAGTACCTGTGAAGATGAGATTACTACAGCACTAAAATCTATGATGGAAAGTGTCAATGGTGAAGTTAATCTTGCTTTATATAACGAAGACAATCTAAATTTTTCACAAGCTTTTCGGGCATTACCAAGAGACAATGATATGGTAATTTTAAAAGATATTTTTCATAAACATGAAAACCCAAAAATGATTTTAAAATTAGCATACTTAACACTAGCAAATACTGCCAATATAATTATTATGGAAAAAAAAGGCATTATGGACGTAGATGCTACAAAAGCTCTTTTAGAAGAGTTTGAATTTCGCGCGCCTAATGATATTGATATAGTTGAGGGATATGATTTAGTTATTGCAAAGAAGATGCATATGTGGGGTAATGGACTTTAGTGGATAAATTTAATGATGAACTTCATGAGATAGTTTTAAGTGAAGATGGTTCATTTACAGCTTATTCAAAAGAGTATGATGAACACTATCACTCTACAAAAGATGGAGCGACGAAAGAGTCGCTTTTAAAGCATGTACATCCAGCTTTTAAAATCAAAGAAAATCAAAAAGAAATTAATATACTAGATATTTGTTATGGTTTAGGTTTTAATACTCTAGCTACGCTTTATTATCATAAAAAGCATTCCCTTACATCTAAGCTAAATATCTATTCTCCTGAGTTAGATGCTACTCTTATATCATCTTTAAAAGATTTTAGCTATCCCAAAGAGTTTGATGAGTTTAAACACATAATTATAGAGTTGTGTGAGCATGGCATCTATCGTGATGCAGATTTTCATATAGAGATTTTTATTGGAGATGCAAGAGAATATGTGAGGGAATTTAAAAATAAGTTTGACATAGTTTATCAAGATGCTTTTTCACCAAGTTCTAACCCAATGCTTTGGACTTTACAATATTTTGAAGATATTAAAAATGCGATGAAAAAAGATGGAGTGCTAACTACTTATTCAATAGCTCTTGCAATAAGACTTGCTCTGTATAAAAATGACTTTAATCTTTATCTAAATAATGAAGATGGGATAAGAGCATCTACTGTAGCATCTAGAATTAAACTAGAAGAGTTCGCTCTTGTAGATATGCAACACAAGATATCGTGTAATCCAGATGCTAAACCTTTAATGGATTAGTATCTAGCTGAAATAGAGTCTACGTCATCCCATGTTATATCTTTACTCTTCTTAGATTGATGAGATATGATATGTGAGACATATCTTGCAAACATATCTGTTTCAACATTTACTCTACTACCTTTACGATAGTTTTTAAAAAGAGTCTCTTTCATCGTTATTGGTATGATAGTAAGTCTAAAACTTTCCGAGTTAACATCATTAACTGTCAGACTTACTCCATCTATAGTTATTGAACCTTTTGGCACAATATATGGGATGAACTTTTTGTCGATATTTATAAATACATCAAAAGAATTTCCACTATTTCTTATCTCTTTAATTGTACCGATAGCATCTGTATGCCCTTGAACAATATGTCCTTCAAATCTATCACCCATCATCATAGCAGGTTCAATATGAACTTCATTCTGGTAGTTTTCAAGAACTAAGTGTTTTTGAGATTCTGGAGATAACTCTACACTAAATCCATCGTTTGAAAGTTTAACAACACTTAGGCATGCTCCATTGATGGCAATAGAATCACCAAGCTTTGCTTTGTATTTTGATCTTACACTTAACTCACTTCCTGAGAAGCTTTTAACTGTAGCCATTTCTCTTATAAGACCTGTAAACAAGTGTGTCCTTTTATTATGATTTCTTCTTTAACTTTTTTCATTTTCTGTTCGAATAGGTAGTCTAAAACTTCTTTTATTCGAGTTTTTCTCTTTAATTTTTTTAAGAAGAGCTTCTTTTGTATTTAGATGTTCTTCTCTAACTTTATGCTCATCATTACCATCAACTTCTTCATCAAAGTCAATAACTTCTGGAACATAATCTTTAAATAAATCTTTTGTATCTTCACTCATTTTGAAAAACCTTAAGTAATTCTATATATATTATGGTAATGATACTCAAATATGATAAAATTCGGCTAAATTAAAAATTAAAATTTTTCTCGCCAAAGGCGAAGCTTTAGTTGAGATGTATAAACAGTAGGAATAAATATATGAATTATGATGTAATAATTATTGGTGGAGGACATGCTGGTGTAGAAGCTGCTTTGTCCTCTGCAAGAATGGGAAACAAGACTCTTATGATTTCAATGCTAGCTGATAATGTTGGTGCTACAAGTTGTAATCCTGCAATAGGTGGTTTAGCTAAGGGTCACTTAGTTCGTGAGTTAGATGCACTTGGTGGAGAGATGGGTCTTATTACGGATGAAGCTGGAATACAATTTCGTATACTTAATCAAACTAAAGGCCCAGCTGTTCGTGGAAGCCGTGCACAAATTGATATGGATAAATATAGAGTTATTGCTAGAAATGTAGTACTTAATACTCCAAACTTACACTTAGTACAAGAAACAGCGGAGTCTTTGATTATTGAAGATGCTACTGTTAAAGGTGTGAAAACTGACCTGCTAAATGAATATAAAGCTAAAAAAGTAATTGTAACTTCAGGAACATTTTTAAATGGAATTCTTCATATTGGAGAAGTTCAAAAAAAAGGTGGACGCTACGGAGAAGAGAGAAGTGAAGGCTTAAGTGCTTCACTTAAAGATGATTGTGGCTTAAGTTTATCACGTCTTAAAACTGGTACTTGTGCAAGAATAGATAGCTCAACTATTGATTTTTCTGTTATGGAAGAGCAAGGTGGGGATGAACTTCCTAGTCCATTTAGCTTTCGTACTAATAGAGAAGAATTTAGAGCAACAAAAAAACAACTTCCATGTTTTATAGCTTATACAAACGAGTCAACACATGAAATAATCTCTTCAAATTTTTACAGAGCACCACTTTTTACAGGTCAAATAGCAGGTAAAAGTCCAAGATACTGTCCAAGTATAGAAGATAAAGTAAGTAAATTTGCAGATAAAGATAGACACCATCTTTTTATAGAACCACAAACAATGGACAATACAGAATGTTATATAAATGGTTTGTCAACTTCTCTTCCACCCGAAGTGCAACGTGAAATGATAAAGTCTGTAAAAGGTCTAGAGAATGCAAAGATAGTTCGTTATGGCTATGCTATAGAGTATGACTTTGTAGATCCACGTGAACTGAGACATTCCTTAGAGACTAAAAAAATATCAGGTCTTTATTTAGCGGGACAAATCAATGGAACAACAGGTTATGAAGAAGCAGCTGCTCAAGGTCTTATGGCTGGGATAAACGCGGCTCTTTCTATACAAGAAAAAGAACCTCTTATTTTAAGACGTGATGAGGCTTATATAGGTGTTCTTATTGATGACCTTGTAACTAAGGGAACAAATGAGCCTTATAGAATGTTTACTTCACGTGCTGAATATAGACTACTTCTTCGTGAAGAATCTTCTGACACAAGACTTAGTTACTATGGAAATAAACTTGGACTTTTAAGTGATGAATTTTATCACAATGTAGAGTTAAAAAATAAGCAAATAAAAGAAGGTGCTCAACTTTTAGAAGATACAAAGTTCACACCAAACAAAGAATTTATATCATTTTTAGAGTCAATGGATGAAGTGGCGATTAAAGATATTTCTACAGCTCAGCAGTTAGTTGCAAGAAAGAGTTTTGATGTCGATAAGATGATAAAGTTAATCCCTGAGTTAGATATATATGATGATTACATAAAAGAAGAAATATTAGTAGAAGGTAAGTATGCACGTTATATAGAAAAACAAAGCGAAGAGATACAGAGAATGAAAAAGTATCTAAAAATTGCTATACCTGAAGGTTTTAATTTTAAACAAGTAAGTGGTTTATCTAAAGAAATAGTTGAAAAACTAGAAGAGTTTAACCCTCCTACACTTCAAGCTGCAATGCAAATAAGTGGAATAACACCTGCAGCTGTAGAAATACTACATATTTATATAAGAATTGCAAAGAAGAAAAAATAATCTAAGTGACCATAAGGTCGATACAAAGTAAAAGAGACTCGTTCTTTTTACGAATAAATAGGAAAATTAATGAAGACATTTTACTACGTACATACAGGTCATAGAATAGGTTTAGATAGATTTAGAAGAGCAAGCACAATAATACGTCTTTTAAAGGGTGTTGATATTACACTTCTATGTTCAGATTTTCGTATTGCACAAGTGGCATCTGAGTTTGGTATTGATACAAGTGTTGGGATAGATGTGGTTCGAAATATCCCGCAAATATCACATCATGGTGATAGAATTATTTTTGATTCTGATGAGGCAAATCCAATAATGTTGGATGACATGAGAAAATATTTTTCTAAGTTTATAAGAATCGCAGATAGTAAAGATGATAAAAAAGAAAATGAAGAATTTTTAATTTCTCCATATTTAGATGGAACAGATATTTGTAAGACAGTTGTGATTGATGATAAGTATTTTGATAAGTGTGAAAAAAGTATAGAACTTTCTCTGTTTTTTGGAGATGATGATTATGAAAAAGAACTAGAAGAAAATATCTCACTTCTAGATAGTTTAAATCCAGATTTACTTTTAGGTTTTTATTATTTTCTTGATTATGAAGATATGTTAAAAGATAAATTTCAAAATAACCATGAATTTGAAGATTATGATGAAGTTATAAAAAAATCAAAAATTTTAATAACTGCGTCTCCTCAAGCAGCTTTAGAAAATTTAGCTTCAGGTGGTAAACCAATTTTTATTCAAAGAAAAGATTACCCTAAAGACTTCCAAAAACTCTTTAATCAAATGAATATTCCTATAGTTGAAAATTATGAAAATTGTCAACTTTTGACAATATTGCAAGGGCTTGAAAAGCACGAGTATTACAATGTGGAACATAATAGTGAAAGATTAAGTGATTTTATAAAAGAGAGCTTAAATTTATAGCTACTTAAAAGTAATTTAGTATATAATCTTGCTTTAAAATTCACACTGAAGTGAGCAGATATGAAAAGTAACAGCCGTAGAGGTTTTATGGGTAAAGCGTTTGGTGCAGTAGCAGCAGTTGGCGCAGTAGGTTCATTGGTCGCAATGAAAAAGAGTTGGGATCCATTACCAAGTGTAAAAGCAGCTGGTTTTACAACTTTAGATATGAGTATATACGAAGAAGGCCTTATGGTTACTGAGAAATGGAGAGGGAAACCTATCTTTGTTCTTAAGAAATCAGCAGCAGTTATGGAAAAAGAAAAAGGTAACGCAGCAGCAGAAGCCAGAAATATTAAAATTGGTAATGATAACTTTATGGTTGCTATTGGTCTTTGTACTCACTTAGGCTGTATTCCAGCATTTAGAGAGGCTGAAGGTGATTTCCTATGTGCATGTCACGGTGGACAGTTTGACGCATCTGGTTTAGTAACAAAAGTACCACCTCCAAGAGGTTTTGATATTCCTCCATTTAAAATTGAAGGTAATACGTTAGTTCTTGGTGAAGTTGGTCCTGAGTGGCAAACTATGAAAGATAATGGCGTTACGCTATAAATTAGGGGGGGAGAGTAAATGGCACATTTTACAAAGGCAACAAGTGTTAAAGATTGGTTAAACCAAAGATTAGCAATTGAAAAAGTCGAAAAGGTAATGGCATCTGAGTATTGGATTCCAAAAAATATTAACTTCTTATGGGCAATGGGTATGGTTCTTGTAATCACTTTCGCACTGCTTGTAGTTTCTGGTATATTTTTATTGATGTACTACGTACCAACTGTTGATGAAGCATTTAATAGTGTAAATTATACAATAATGAGAGAAGTTGATTTTGGTTGGTTATGGAGACATGTACATGGTGTTGCGGCATCTGTAGTTTTCTTAGTTATCTATATTCACATGTTTACAGGTATCTATTACGGTTCTTATAAAAAAGGTCGTGAAATGATTTGGATTTCAGGAATGCTTTTATTTATTGCATTTTCAACTGAAGCATTTTCAGGTTACATGTTACCATGGGGACAAATGTCTTACTGGGCAGGTATGGTTATTACTAACTTGTTTAGCGGTGGTTCATTACATGCAGACGGTTTAGTAGAGTGGATTCGTGGGGATTATGTTCCTGCACAAGCATTCTTAGGTCGTTTCTTTATGTTACACGTTCTTCTTGTTCCTTTAGCAATTATGGGTCTTATTGGACTTCACTTTGCAGCTCTAAGAATACCACACGTAAATAATCAAGATGGTGAAGAAATTGATTTTGATGCTGAGTCTAAAAAATATTTAGATGGCGACAAAGTTGGTTCAAAAGTAATGAGATTTGCTAATGACTTTATGTCTAAAGATATGATGGTAGTTGGAATTTTCTTAATATTCTTTTTCTATCTTACTTTTTATAATTATGGTTTTGCAATGGATCCAGTAAACTTTGACCCAGCAGATGGTCTTAAAACACCTGCTCATATTTACCCTGAGTGGTATTTCTTATGGTCTTATGAAATTTTACGTCCATTTAATATTGACCTTGGTTTAGCACTATTTGGATTTGCACAGGTTATTTTTGTGTTCTTACCTTTCTTAGATAGAAGTCCTAATTCTGTTCCTGCTTCTCGTCGTGGAGCATTTAAGTACTGGTTCTGGGGAATGCTTATTGTTATGATCGTTCTTACAGCTATGGGTAAACTACCTCCAGAAGGTATATATAGTACAATTGGTCTATATGCAGCTATTATATTTATAGCTATGTGGGTAGCATTGCCAATTATTACATCATTAGAAAAAAAGTTATAGGGAGATAAAGATGAAAAATAAAGAACCATTAATATTAGCAGTTGTAATATTCTTTTCACTTGTAACTTATTATTTGGTTGAGCCTTATGCTCACCATGTAATGCACAAGCATGTAGATAGTGAAAATTTTACATATGCTGATTTACCAGAAATAACTAAAACTGGAAATGCAGTAAACGGTAAAGAGTTAGTGATGAATGCTGGTTGTGCTGGCTGTCACTCAATTGAAACAGCGGGAATGCCTGCGCCAATGGATTCAGTAATGGCAGCACAAAGCTATGGTGTTAATCCACCAGATTTAAGTAATGCTGGTGCTATATACGATGCTAAATTTTTAGCTGAGCTAATTAAAAATCCTGCACATGCTTTAAAAGTTGAGCATAAGTTTGATGAAGCAAAAGCTCAAATGCATCCAATGGTACCATTCTATGGTATGGGTGGAGACATAGACCAAGAAATTGCTGATATGGTAGCTTACTTACAGTCTATTGCTGTTAGCCCTGCTGATGTAACTCCTAAAATGGCATTTGAAAATGCTTGTGGTAGATGTCATGCAGTTGGTTATGAAAAATGGACTCAAATTGGTACTAAATCAGGATTTAAAGATAAAAAAGATGAGTTAGCATTTGATATCAAAGTATTAGAATATCAAGACTCACTAAAATCTTATATGGGTAAATTACCACCAGATTTAAGTATGTATATCCGTTCTCGTAATGAGCAGTTTATTAGTACTCTAATTGAAAATCCTCAAAATCATTTAGCTGGTACAGCTATGCCGCGTGTTGGTGTTACTGCAGATAGTGCTGCTAAAGTTATTGAATATATGAAAGACGCTGGTGATACTAAACGTCATGAAAGAGCTGAAGTAGGTAAAAATGTAATGATTTATATCGTCATATTTGCAATCTTTGCTCTTCTTTGGAAAAAACAAGTATGGAAAGACTTACACTAGTAAGTCTGTAAAGTGGAATAATCCACTTTACTCCGCTTGGACCGCTATGGTCACTAAAGTATGAAGCTAAAACTTCATCTATATTCAAGGGCTAGGACTTTTTGTCTTAGCCCTTTTATTTATCAAACTTCTTCTATCTTAACAAATCATTCATAAATATTTATATAGATTTAACTAATTAAGCCTTACTTTATTTCTGAAACTACAATCGTTCCACATAATAAATCATGTAAAGCTTTTTTATCTTTTCTATAAAATGGCATAATTAAACCTAAGAGAGTTGCAGCAGTAAATAAAAATGCTATAAATCTAAAAGCTGCTTTAAAAAAACTAATGTATTCTCCAGTCTTAGCATCTACAACTTTAATTTCATAAGCTTTTTTACCAAGAGTATGACCAAATTTACTTAGTAGTAAAGCGTATATAAACCCATAAAGAGTAATACCTAAAAGTGGTGCTATTTCTGATGATTGAAAATCATCCTTTCCGTCCATAATAATATAAGCTGTAATATATAGTATAGGAGCATATATCATAAACATATCAGTAATAAATGCTTTTACTCTATCTATGTATTTTGCGTACACATATTTTACTTTTGTCTTATCTATTTTGTTTTTCTGTTGTTTTTTAATATTTCTGAATCTCATAAACTGATTATATCAGATTAATACTTTGGCTTAAGTTTATAAAGTTAAGCATGAGTTTTAGGCTAAAAGTCAGTCAGATAATGACAAATTACTCTATTAAAGCACAAAAGGTAACAAATAACTAATAAAAAAGACACTTTAAACTTAATTTAAAAATTACCTTTGTACAATATGAGGTCTCAAAATGAACCACACTTTGAGAAGGGATAGTTGAATGACATTTCTGTTACTCAGTTATCACTTCTCTTAAGTGGTATCGTTTAAAAAAAACAGGAGAATTAGAATGAAAAAAACTTTAGTTTCTTTAGCGGCAGCGTCGCTAATCGTAACATCAGCAGTAGCTGCTGATAAGGGTATCGATATTGTAACAACTGGTCAAGCAGTGGTTTACTATAATACGTTGGGTAACAATGGTGGCAAAGACTTATTTACTGCTAATGGTGGTGCAGCTAATTCAAAAGGAAATTTCGGTGTTCAATTAAACTTAGATGCTGATCTTAAAAATGATTTCACATTTGGTTCACAAATTAATTATTTAACTACACTTGGATTAGAAAAAAATCTTGTTAATGCTGATATGCAAAATACAAATGGCACTACAGGAACTGAAAAATCAATTTCTGATGACATTTACTTTAGTAAATTATTTATAGCTAAAAAAATGGGAAAAACAACTATTAAGCTTGGTCGTCAAGAGCTTCCTAAAGCACTTTCTCCATTTGCATTCTCAGAAGGTTGGAATGTATTCAAAAATACTTTCGACGCTGGATTAGTAGTTAATACTGATATTCCAAAAACTACTATCGTTGGTGCTTATGTTGCTAAAGGTAATGGTAATGGTTTTGGTAACAACATGAGCTCATTTACTGATTTAGTAGTTAGTGCTGATGCTGGTGGTACAACTACAGTTGGCGGAACTGCATATATGTTAACTGTTCAAAATAAGTCATTACCAATGACTACAGTTACTGCTTCATACTATGATTTAGCAAAAATTGCAACAACTTTGACTGCTGGAGATATTGGTGCGAATGTTATGTGGCTTGATGCAAAAGTTGCTTCTAAAGACTTACCAATGGGTCTTAACTTCGGTCTTCAAGGTGGTCAAATTGCACCTGATAATTTTAAAGCAGTTAAAATGGCAAATACAACAGCACTTGGTGCTAAAATTGGAATGAAACCAATTGACGCTTTATCTTTATCTTTAGCATATACATCAATTAGTGGTGATGAAACTGATGCAAATGTAGCTATTAGAAACACAACTGGTGTTAAAACACCACTTTATACTCAAATGATTGCCAACCAAGATTGGATTGCACTTGATTCAAATACTATAATGTTAAAAGGTGTTTATAACACTGGTAACTATGGTAAAATTATACTTCAAGGTTCAATGTCAGATACTGGTAAGGCTAGCTTAAAGAGATACACAGATGCAAGTTCTAAAAGTCAAGGACAAGACTTATTAGATATAGAATTAGTATATAAAGTTAAAGTTGGTGATGTAAACTTATTAGCAGCTTATATCTCTCAAGACTTTGATAAAGATAATGGTTCTACAGCAGAAGATCACAACGATATTGTTCGTTTTGTAGCTCGTTACAACTTCTAATAAGCACTTAGCTTAAAAGAAAGACGATACTTCACGAATTATTCCCACGTATAGCGTGGGAATACCTACTTCAATTAATTTAAATCAAAAAACTTTATGATATAATCTTACAAATTAAAATAAAGAGAACTACATGAAAATTATAAATATTTTACTACTTTCAATTGCCTTATTTCTTATTACAGCCTGTGGAAATAGAACACCTTTTAAAACTCAAACACCACTCGAAAAAGCATCTTTAGTGTATATATATACTCTTTCTCAAGTTTCATTTGACGATAATCCGAGTAATCCTGAATACAGTATACGAATAAATAATAAACGATATTCACAGAGAATAAAAGAAGATGAATACATTGCCTTAAACTTAAAACCTCAGAAAATGACTATTTCAGCTACTAAAAAACAGATAGAAGAAAAAGTACTTAATATGGATCTAAAAATTGGACAAATATATTATGTAAAAATGATAACTAAAGACGGTGGTTCATTTGAATTTGTACAAGTGAATAATGATATAGGATCAAAAGAAATTACAAAGACAGGGCTTGCGGGTTCTTCTGAAGAAGCAGAAGAAAATATAATAACAGAATTTATAAATCCAAAAGATACAGAATCAGTTGAAGTTAAAGCTACAACTACAACTCTTGTTCCTACTACAAATCAAACTGTTGCTCCAATGTCAAAAACGGATGAAATTATGAAAGCTTATGACTTAAAACAAAAAGGTATTATTAACGACGAAGAGTTTAAGACTCTTAAAATTAATATATTGAGTAAATAAAATGTTAGTTGACAGTTATGATAGAGTCGTTGATTATTTAAGAGTCTCAGTAACAGAGCGTTGTAATTTTAGATGCCAATATTGTATGCCAGAGAAACCATTTTCTTGGGTTCCAAAAGAGAATCTACTTAGCTTTGAAGAACTATTTGAGTTTATGAAAATAGCTATTGATGAGGGTGTTAATAAGATTAGAATTACAGGTGGTGAGCCACTGCTTCGCGAAGGTTTAGATAAATTTATAGAGATGATTTACAAGTATGAACCTAGTGTTGACTTAGCAATGACTACTAATGCTTTTCTTTTAAAAGGATCCGCACAAAAGTTAAAAGATGCAGGTCTAAAACGCATTAATGTAAGTATAGACACACTTAAACCAGAAATTGCAAAACAAATAGCACAAAAAGATGTATTAAAAAATGTTTTAGAAGGTGTTGATGAAGCACTTAAAGTTGGACTAAAAGTTAAAGTAAATATGGTTCCAATGAAAACTGTGAATGCAAATGAGATTACAGAGGTATTGGAATATTGTAAAGAGCGTAACATGAGTATTCGTTTTATAGAATATATGGAAAATTCTTTTGCATCTAAGGACATAAAAGGTCTTAAATCAAAAGAACTTTTAGAAATTTTAAGTGCAAAGTATGAGTTTAGCGATGATGGCTTTGATGGTTCTTCTCCTTCTCATTACTATACTATGAAAGATGGTTATAGATTTGGAATTATTGAACCATATGAAGATGATTTTTGCAAAAAGTGTAATCGTATTCGACTTACAGCAGAGGGTAATCTTATCCCTTGTCTATATTTTGATGAAGCTCTTAGTATATCTAAGGCTATAAAAGCTGGGGATATTAAAGCAGCTGCCCAAGTTCTTAAAGAAGTTATTAGAACAAAGCCTGAGAAAAATAGATGGGGTGGTGATGATGCAGAAATTTCGTCTCGCGCTTTTTATGAAACTGGTGGATGATAATTGATATACCTTGTAGAACATTTTTATAGTATTCAAGGTGAAGGTCGTTACACAGGTGTTCCTTCTCTATTCTTCCGTTTTGGCGGATGTAATATGAGATGTGAAGGTTTCGCATGTGAAGAACTTGCACCAGACGGAACAAAAATTATTGGTTGTGATACTGTTTATGCTGTAAATAAAGAGCATTTTTCATTGAACTGGAGTCCTATACAAAAGACTCAAGAATTGTTAAATGTTCTAGATATTTATGAGCTTCCACAAAAACCAGTTGATATTGTGCTTACAGGAGGCGAGCCTCTTTTATATGCTAAAGAAGAGATATTTGTGGAGTTTCTTGAAAAGCTTCATGAAGCTAGACATAAAATAACTTTTGAGACAAATGGCTCAATGGCAGTAGACTTTGAAAAGTACCCTATATACAAAGAGTGTATATTTACCTTGTCAGTTAAACTATCAAACTCAAAAGAACCATTTAGAAAAAGAGTTAATGGAAACATCATCCATTCAATAGCCTCAAATGCAAAAGAGGCCTTTTTTAAATTCTCTATAGATGCTGACTCTATCAATCTTGGGTTGGATGAAGAAATACATAATATTACGCTTCATTCTCCTAAAACTGAAGTTTTTTGTATGCCATTAGGTGGAAACAAAGCTGAAGTAGAAGCCAATACAGAGCCATTAGTTGAGTTTTGTAAAGCTAAAGGTTATAACTTTTCTGATAGACTTCACATAAGAATTTGGGATCAGAATAAAGGAGTATAAATGATAATACGAAAACTTTTTAAATTTGAAAATGCCCATGTAGTACGTGGTTGTTCAACTGTAAAGTGCAGAAGTTCTCTGCATGGACACTCATATAAGGTAGAACTTCTATTTGAATCTAACTTCCTTGATAATGGACAAATGGTTTATGATTTTGGACTAATGAAGCAAAATATGAAAGCACTAGTTGAGAGTTTTGATCATGGAGTTACTATCTGGAGTGAAGATGATACAGAATATATTCAGAACATGAAAAAACATTCACAGAGATGGGTAGAGCTTCCAGTTTCTCCATCATGTGAACAGTTCTCACGTGTTATATTTGTTATGATTGATAGACTTCTACAATTAACAAGTAGTGTAAATGGAGAAAAAGAAGTAAAGTTAAATAGTGTAATTGTACATGAAACTGACACAGGTTATGCGCAAGCTTTTAGTTATGATGCTTACTCAAAAGATATGGGTTACATTGAACTTGATTCTATAATCTTCTCAAATGAGGTGAAAAGTGACTGGGCAGATTCAAAGCTGTGGGAAAAAGTAAAACAAGGTGATAGTTTTATTAACCCTTCAAGTGTTTAGAGCTGTTTTAACAGCTTACTAAACTTACTTTTTCTTTTGATGTAAAAGAAAACCTTACTGGAAGTATTTTAACTACTTCTCCAGATTTTATAGATTCAACACTGTCATTTATCATAATATAAGAGTTTGAAGATGCAAGAGGCGAAACCATTCCTGGAGCAAACTTTTCACATGGCTCAAAACTACTTCCATCAAAATATCCAGGGACTAAAGAAATACGACCTTTTTTTAGTTTGTAGTCATTTTTCATTTTTGTTTCAATTGAATTAAGATATTTCTCATTTACCCCACTTAAAGCAAGGATAATACTTTGCCCAAAGAGTTCAAAGTTTAGTGCTGCAGCTAGTGGATTACCTGGAAGGTTTAAAACTAAAGTTTCATTGATTCTTCCAAATGTTGTAGGTTTCCCTGGCTTTATTTCAATCTTATCAAATAGTGACTCTATATTAAATGCACTAAATGCTTCTTTTGTAAAGTCTGCATCTCCAACACTTACTCCACCTGATGTAATAATGAGGTCACTATTAAGAGCACTTTTAATATGCTCATGTAAGTCCTCTAAAGTATCTTGAGCAGTTCCTATAAAGTCAACCTCACATCCAAACTCTGAGGCACGTGATAATAGAGTAGGTGTGTTAGTATTATAAAGTTGATGTGATTGAACATTTTCAAAATGCATCTTTAGTTCACTGCCAGATGCAAAGATTGCGATGGTAGGTTTTTTATAAACTTTTATGTGGCTTATACCTTGAGAAGCGAGAAGTGTTATTTGATGAGCTTGTAATTTATCCCCACTATTTAAAAGAGTTTTGCCTTTTTTAATATCTTCACCACAAAGGCGAATATGTCTACCTTGTGAAAGGTTTGAAGGAAGAGTAACACCTTTTTCACATGCAGTTGTGTCTTCAACAGGAACGATACAATCACAACCCTCAGGAATCTTAGCTCCTGTCATTATTTTAATGCCTTTTTCAGATGTAAGAATTTCCTTAGAATCATCTCCAGCAAAAATAGTATGAGTAACTTTTACACATTTGCTTGCATCTGAGGCTTTTACAGCATAGCCATCCATTGCAGAATTATCAAATGGTGGAAGGTTATGTTGTGCAATTATATCTTGAGCTAGGATTGATCCTAAAGCTTGTTCAATTGGTAAAATTTTAATTGATTTTTTTTTAGTATTTTTATAGATGATTTCTAATGCTTCTTTTATTGTTACTGCCATTTATGCCTCTTATTAAAAAATTATAGTAGAATTCCACTATGAATGAAATGTATAATATGAGTATTGTAGCACATAACTACAGTGTTATTGGAATTTTAGGAACGATTTTTATCAATATTATGATGCTTTTTAGAGCACGTGATATTAAAAAATATTCAAGGTTTATGACAATATTTATGCCTATTGGTATGACTGTAATTGGAACAATTATATTTACTGGTGTAGTGATGATGGCAGCTAAACATCTGGAGTTTAGCGAAGAAAATATACTTATGATTATTTTTGCAATTGTGCTTATTATTTTAGAAAACACAAGATCTAAAAAATTGCAGTGTCTAGGAAAAGAAGAAGATGAACCACTGAGTCTTTACAAGAAGCAGGTATATAAGATATTTATGATAGAGATTATTATGGTTCTATCAATATCTATCTGGATGTGGCTTTGATATATATACTCCACGATGAAGCTTCAAAAAAGACTTTAAACTTAAAAGGTGAACTTCACAAATATCTTGTAAAAGTTCGTCGTCACAGTCTAGATGATGAACTTTTTTTTAGAAATAGAGATGATATTAAAATATTGCATAGGTATAAAATTGTAAATATAGAATCAAGATCTTTAGAACTTGAACTGCTCTCATCAAAAGAAGAAATAAGATGTAGTAAAAAATCTTTGCATATAGCATGGTGTGTTATAGATATTAAATCAATAGAAAAAGTTTTACCATCATTAAATGAGATAGGAGTTGAAAAAATATCTTTTATTTACAGTGATAGAAGTCAAAAAAACATTAAATTGGATTTTAAAAGATTTGAAAGAATTTTAGAAGCTTCCATGCAACAGTGCGGTCGAAGTTCATATATGGAGTTTGATACATATCAGGGCATAAAAGAGTTTATAACAAAATTTGAAGATGTAAAAGTTTTTGACTTTTGTGATAATATTTTAGAATCAGATGCAAACTTTGAGCGTGTTCTTATTGGTTGTGAAGGTGGTTTTTCAAAAGAAGAAAGAGAGCTTTTACAAAGCCAAGAAAGTTTTAGACTAGATACTCCTATGGTTCTTCGCTCTGAAAGTGCAGTTATGGCAGTTGCAAGCAAGATACTATTGTAAGTATGGTAAGTGGTAGTTTGTATCTTAAGATATAATTCGATATAATTCGAGTTCCAAAAATCCGCACCCATACGGATTAAAAAAATATATAGATATGCGTATTCAAATCGCGTATCAAAAGGCAAAAAATGAAAAAAGATCTTCACCCTAACTTAGTAACTTGTGCTGTAACATGTGCATGTGGTAACAGCTTTGAAACAAAAAGCGAACAAGAATCAATCCGTATTGACATCTGTAATGAGTGTCACCCATTCTTCACAGGTTCTGAAAGAATGGTAGATACTGCAGGTCGTATCGAGAAGTTTAACGCACGTTACGCTAAGAAATAGTCAAGAATTTTTCTTGCTTACATTTGTTCCAACTCCAATTGGAAACATAGGCGATATATCGCTTAGAGCTATTGAAGCTCTAAGCAACGCTGATACACTACTTTGCGAAGACACTCGCGTTACAAAAAAACTCATACATATTTTAAAAGAGAGATACAATACTGTTTTTAAAGAAGAACAGAAATTTATATCACTTCACTCCCATAATGAAAAATCTTTTGTTGAAAAACTAGAACCATCTTTTTTTGATCAAAATATTGTTTATGCTTCAGATGCTGGAATGCCAGGAATTAGTGATCCTGGACAACTTTTAATAAATTACGCTTTACAAAATAATATTGAGTATGATGTTCTTCCTGGAGCAAATGCTCTTTTAACGGCTTTTGTTGCTAGTGGATTTGTTGAGACACAGCTGCTATTTTGGGGATTTTTACCACATAAAGGTAAAGACAGAGCTACTTCACTCCAAGGTGCTTTACATAATAGTTTTACAACAGTACTTTATGAATCTCCACATAGACTAGAAAAGCTACTTCTTGAAATAAAAGAAGAAGAGCCTGCTAGAGAGATTTTTTTAGCAAAAGAATTAACTAAAAAATATCAAAACTATTTTCGTGGTACAGCAGAAGAAATTTTAAACAATTTAAATGACAATTTTCGTGGTGAATGGGTTGTTGTTATTCAAGCAGCAGAGAAGCATAATAGTAGTGCAATTTCGCAAAATGACATTTTGGACCTTGACTTGCCAAAAAAAGTACAAGCAAAACTTATTTCTAAAATAACAGGCGAAAATACTAAATCTTGTTACCAAAGATTGCTAAAACTGCAATAAAAATTATAAACTAACTAGATTATCACTTTTTTTTGCTAGAATATCTTTATGTTAATTTATGCTAAACAACCAATCAACTATATAATAGAAAATTATCCTAATAAAATCAAAACTCTGTATCTTGCAAAAGAACTTGAGAAAAAAGAGTATTCTCGATTAATGAAGATGAATTTTGAAGTCAAGCGCATCCCTCCAGATGCTGCAGGTAAAATGTGTAAAAATGCTATTCATCAGGGTATATTAGCCGAAGTTGATGATTATGAACTTCACCCTTTTAACTCATTTTTAGATAAAGATTTTGTTCTAGTTCTATCAGGTTTAACCGATGTTGGAAATATCGGGGCAATTGTTAGAACAGCTTACGCTATGGGTGTAGATGCAATCGTAGCATGTGGGATTAAGAATATAAACCTTGAACCTGTTATGAGAACCAGTACAGGAGCATTGTTCGATATGCCGTTTGCACTGGAACATAATATACATAATGTTATGAACGATTTAAAAACATCTGGTTTTTGCATCTATGGTGCAGACATGGGTGGAACAGATATTAGAGAAGTTAAGTTGAAACAAAAAAGAGTTCTAGTTTTAGGAAGTGAAGGAGAAGGTTTAACTTCTCGTGTCGTTTCTAAACTAGATGAAGTCGTTAGTATAAAAATGTTACATGGGTTTGATTCTTTAAACGTTAGTGTGGCAGGAGCTATTTTGATGGACAGGATGAGAATATGAGTGATGGACTTAGTAAGTTAAGAGGTATTGGTGCTCAAAAAATACATGAGTTGACTCATATAGCAAGACATCATGTTCAAGCTGTTCTTCATGAAACTTTTGATGATATGAATAAAATACAATTTTTAGGATTTATATCAATATTAGAAAGAGAATACGGTGCAGATTTAAGTGACTTAAAAGCTAAAGGACAAGAGTTCTATGCTGGAGAAAGCCCTAAACTTGAGCCAGACACAAAAGTTTTTGTATCTTCTAAAAAGAAAAAAAGTTATACTCTTATTTATATATTAGTAGTTGTAATTATATTTGCAGTTGCTGTATCCTTTACTCTAGATCTTACTTCTGCTGCATCTACTAAAGCAAAAACACATACTATTGATAACAGTGCTATTGAAAATGCTAAAGATAGTATGTCCCAAAATGCTATTATAGAAGATGAAAAGACTACTATAGAAGATAATAATACTACTATCCCTGTTGTTATAAAAGTTAAAACAGAACCAGAGCCTGAACTTATTCCTGAGGTAGAACCTGAAGTAATACAAACTGTAAAATCTTTTAAGCTAATGCCAAGGTCAGAACTTTGGGTAGGTTATATTGATCTTAGTAATTATAAAAAATATCAAAAACTTTTTAAAGGTGAATTAGATATTGATCCTAATAAAAACTGGATATTAACACTTGGACATGGTTATTTAAAAGTTGAGATAGACGGAGAAATTACAGAATTTAGAGACAAAAAAAATATTAGACTTTTATATAAAGATTCAAAACTATCAAGGATTACTTTTAGCGAGTTTAAAGAATTGAACAAAGGAAGTAAATGGTAAAAGTTTTTTTTGCCATTCTCCTATCTTTAACTCTTAGTTTAGCAGATGAAGTAAAAGAAGTAGACCTTTTAAAAGAAAAAATACAAACTCTTATAGAACCTCAAGTTTATAAACAAAATAGTGCATATATTGATATTCTGTTTTCTCCCGCTACAGATTACTATCTAGGTGAGAGAGTAGATGCGGTAAAGGTTATTCAAACACTTAAGGATAATGGGCTTTTAAATTTATTTTTTAAAAAACCAAGTGAGCTTACTCTTCATTTTAAAACAAGTGGTTCTCCTCTATTTTTTGTTAAAATTATGGGTGATACACTTAGAAATATAGGTTATTACAGATATGTTACACAAGAGTCAAACCTTAATAACTCTGAATTCACTTGGACTATTAACTTAACTTCTGAATATGCTACTGACCCATTAATATTGCAACAAGAACTTGGTAAAAGTGGTTGTAACATTGTAGATATCCATAGAAACACTCCAACTGACTGGACATATATAGTTGATATGAGAGATGGAGAACTAAACGTTGAAACTCTTGAAGATGGTTTTGAAGTAAAGTTGAAAAGATCACTTTATGCGAAGTGGATAAATGTTTCACAAATCAAAAAACTAAATATTATATCTTCAAGAAGAAATAGTTGGTATCCATACATTGCATATTATGACAACTCATTGCATCTACTAAAAGTCTTAAAAAAAGACACTAGAAGAAGTAGAATAATGCTTAACTTCAATGACAATGTTCATTATATAAAAATTTCTGATATTTATACTTTAAAAAATATTCGTGATGATTTAACCTTATCACCTCTAGGCTCAAGATAGCCCCACACATCAAACATAAGACTCCTTAGCTCTTTCTAAATATTTTTCGCTAAAATAACATCAATAATTTTACTAGGAATATTTGATGTTTGATGAAATACAGTTTGACAAAATGAAGAGATTACCAAAGTATGTTTTTGCTGAAGTAAATGACTTGAAGATGGCTGAGCGTAGAGCAGGTGCTGATGTTATTGACTTCTCAATGGGTAACCCAGATGGTGATACTCCAGAGCATATACGAGAAAAACTTGTAGAGTCAGCCCAAAAAACAAAAACACATGGTTACTCAACTTCAAAAGGTATACCTAAACTTTTAATGGCAATCTCTGATTGGTATAAAAGAAGATATGACTGTGATTTAGACCCTATGACAGAGTGTGTTGCAACTATGGGTTCAAAAGAGGGTTATGCACATCTTACTTATGCGGTTACTAACCCGGGTGATGTTGCTGTAGTTCCTGATCCGACTTATCCAATTCATGAATATTCTTTTATCTTAGCAGGTGGAAATGTTGTTAAGTTTGGCATAGAATTTGATGAAGACTATAAATTGGATGAAGATAAATTTTTTAAAGATTTAGATCGTGTTTTTAAAGAGAGTTCTCCTAAACCAAAATATGTACTAGTTAACTTTCCTCATAATCCGACGACTGTAACAGTAACTCAAGAGTTCTATGTTAAGTTAGTTGCAATGGCAAAAGAGAAAAGATTTTATATCATCTCTGATATTGCATATGGAGATATAACTTTTGGTGGTTATGTAACTCCTTCAATTATGAGTGTTCCAGGTGCAAAAGATGTTGCGGTTGAGAGTTTTACACTTTCAAAATCTTATAATATGGCTGGCTGGAGAGTTGGTTTCTTTGTAGGAAATGAAAAACTTATTGGCGCTCTTCAAAAGATAAAGTCATGGTTAGACTATGGTATGTTTACTCCTATTCAAGTTGCAGCTACTATAGCACTTAATGGCGACCAGCAATGTGTTAAAGATATTACAGATAAGTATGATCATCGTCAAGATGTTTTACTTGAAGCATTTGAAAGAGCTGGATGGAAAATACGCAAAAATCAAGCAAGTATGTTTGTTTGGGCTAAATTGCCTGAGTGTGTAGAGCATCTTGGTAGTTTAGAATTTTCAAAAAGACTATTAACTGAAGCTGGTGTAGCAGTGGCTCCTGGAATAGGTTTTGGTGCTTATGGTGAGAACTATGTTCGAATAGCACTTATTGAAAATGACAATAGAATCCGCCAAGCGGCTAAAAGTATAAAAGATTTTTTAAAACAGTTTGAAGAGGAAAAAAAATAGTATGATAAAAGTAGGAATAATGGGTGTTGGAACTGTTGGAACAAGTGTAGCTCAAATTTTAAAAGACAATGCAGAGATTATTTCTGCTCGTGCTGGTGTTGATATATCAGTTAAGAGTGGTGTTGTTAAAAATCTTAACAAAGATAGAGGTTTAGATATCTCTCTTAGCGATAATGTTGATGACATTCTAAATGATGAAGAGATTGATATTGTAGTAGAACTTATGGGTGGAGTAGATGAGCCATTTGAAGTTGTTAAACGCGCACTTAAAAATGGAAAAGCAGTTGTTACAGCTAACAAGGCACTACTAGCTTATCACCGTTATGAGCTTCAAGAGATTGCTGGAACTATCGCATTTGAGTATGAGGCTTCAGTAGCTGGTGGTATTCCAATCATTAATGCTCTTAGAGATGGTTTGTCTGCAAATCATATCGAATCAATCATGGGAATCATGAATGGTACTTGTAACTATATGATGACTAAGATGACTGAAGAGGGCGTTGCTTATGATGCTATTTTAAAAGAGGCTCAAGAACTTGGTTATGCAGAAGCTGATCCAACTTTTGATGTTGGTGGATACGATGCTGCTCATAAACTACTTATCCTTGCATCTATCGCTTATGGCTTAGATGCCAAGCCTGAAGATATTTTAATCGAAGGTATTGAGAATGTTAGCCAAGATGATATTACTTTTGCAAAAGAGTTTGGTTACGCTATAAAACTTTTAGGAATTGCTAAAAAAGATGCAAATGAAGTAGAACTTAGAGTTCATGCTTGTTTGATTTCAAAAGATGAGATGATTGCTAAAATAGATGGTGTTATGAACGGAATCTCTGTTGTAGGGGATAAGGTTGGTGAGACACTTTATTATGGTCCTGGAGCTGGTGGAGATGCAACTGCAAGTGCTGTTGTTGCAAACATAATTGATATTGCAAGAAGTGGAAAATCAACTCCAATGCTTGGATTTGATAAGCCAATGGAAGGAAAACTTACTTTAAAAGCTACTGACGATATTAACTCAAAATACTATCTTCGTATAAATGTATCTGATCGTGCAGGAGTACTTGCAAAAATAACTAAGGTATTTGAAGATAACAATATTTCAGTTGAGACTATGCTTCAACGTCCATCTTCAACTAACTCTGCAAACTTACTTATTTCTACTCATATAGCACTAGAAAAAGATATTCAAAATATGATAAAAGAGATTGAAGAGTTAGAGTTTGTAAACTCAACTCCAGTAATGATTAGAATAGTATAAAGGACTTTTATGCCAAATATAGAAACTATAGATAGTGTATGTACATATTGTGGAGTTGGCTGTGATATAGCAGCAAATGTAGATACTAAAGAGAATAAAATTGTAAAGATTTTTGCTCATCCAGATGGTGTAGTTTCTCAAGGCAAGCTCTGTATCAAGGGTAAGTATGGTTTTGGTTTTGTAGATGCTCCAGATAGACTTCGTATTCCTAGAATCAGAAAAAGTTTCTTAGAAAAAAATCCATCAATCAAGGAAGCTATCTCTTCTTTTTTAGTTGATTTAGATGAAACTTGGTATGAAACAGACCTTGATAATGCAACTACAGCTTGTACAATGAAGTTAAAAGAGACTCAAGCTAACTATGGTCGTAAATCTATTTGTTCTATCGGTGGAGCAAGAACTTCTTGTGAATCATCTTACCTTTTTCAAAAATTCACTCGTCATACTCTAAACTCTCCACATGTAGATAATTGTGCTCGTGTTTGTCACTCCCCATCACTAAGTGGTATGAGAGTAACAATTGGTGAGGGTGCTGCTACTAATACTTACAATGATATTTATAACACTGAATTTATGATAGTTATTGGTTCAAACACAACAGAAGCACATCCAATTATTGCTAATCGTATGATTGATGTTGCGCGTAAAAAAGACAACTTGGCTGTTTTTGATGTACGTGAGATTAAACTTCATAGATTTTCTAAATACAAGGCTATTATGCCTCATGAAGCAAACTTATTAACTCTAAATATGCTTGCCTATGTAATTATAGAAGAAGAGCTTTATGATGAAGACTTTTTAAAAAATCGTACAAAAGATTTTGATGCATTTGCCGAGAAAATTATTAATGATCCCTTTGCTAACCCAGACTACTATAACGAGATAGAAGGTTATGAGTATCTTTCTAAAATGATAAGAAAAGTTGCTCGTGAATATGCACTTAAAAAGTCTATGATTTTTTGGGGACTTGGAATAACTGAACATATTGATGGTTCTTACGCTGTAATGGCAATGGTTCACTTGAGCTTAATGACTGGTAATATTGGAAAGAGTGGAGCAGGTCTTATGCCTCTTCGTGGTCAAAATAATGTTCAAGGAACATGTGATATGGGAATGCTTCCATATTATGCTCCTGATTATCAAGTACCAAAAGAGATTGGTCTTATGACTCCTCAACTTGTTGATGAGATGTTAGAAGATAGAGTTAAAGTTGTACTTAATATTGGTGAAGATTTAACTCATATTCATCCAAATCTTAATAAAATAGATCGTGCAATTGAGAAGCTTGATATGATTTTTGTTCAAGAGCTTTTTATGACTGATATTGCAAAACGTGCGGATATTGTTGTTGGTGTAAAATCAGCATATGAAAAAACAGGTGTTTATGTAAATGCTATGCGTCGTCTGCATCTATCTCAGCCCCTAGTTAAATCTGACTTGCCTGATGACTGGGAAGTATTACAGATACTTGATAATAAAATGGGTGGAGATTACGACTATAAAACGAGTGAAGATGTATGGAGTGAAGTTCAACGCGTTGCTTATAGACGCTTTTCGGGAGCTGATTACCATAGACTTGAGAAACATCGTAAACGTGGTCTTCAGTGGCCTGTACATACTGAGGATACACCAATTCTTCACCAGTTAGACTTTCGTACTGAAGATGGACTTGGTCATTTTAAATATAATCAATATAAACTTCGTGGAATGATAAAAGAGATACTTGATAAAAAACTTACAGGTTATCACTTAAGTACAGGTAGAACTCTTGCTCAATATAACAATGCTTCGCAAACTTCAAGATGTGAATCTTTAATGAAACGTTATGATGAAGATGTACTTCTTGTTTGTGAAGAAGATGCAGCTGATTTCACGAGTGAACGGGTTATATTAAGAAGTGAGTTTGGTGAGACAACACCACTAACTATAAAAATAACAGATAAGGTTCAACCAAAAACATTGTTCTCAACTTTCCATCATGCAAAAAGTAAAATTAACGCTCTCTTTGGAGATGCTCATGATGAACTTATAATGACTGCTGCATTTAAGACAATTAAAGTAGAAGTAATAAACACTTAGATGAGTAGAGCCAAAGGAAATTTAGCTGAAGACAAAGCATGTAAATTTCTTGATGAAAATGGCTTTATGATAATAGAGCGAAACTTCTACTCACGTTTTGGTGAGATAGACATTATCGCAACAAAAGACGAAGTTCTTCACTTCGTCGAAGTAAAAAGTGGACTTGACTATGAGTCTGCAATCCAAAACATAACACCTCAAAAATTATCAAGACTACTTAGAACAGGCGATGTTTATATGAAAAAGAATTCTTTAGATGTAGATTTTATGTATGACGCGATTATAGTTACTCCACAAGATGTGGAACTTGTAGATAATATAACAATCTAATTTACTTTACTCTTCTAACACTTGCATTTCCAAAAAATAAAATACCGTCAATCCTAGTTTCATATAAAATATTTTCACTATCTAAAATAAATGTAGCATCTTTAGACCCACCACTAAGATAGTCTTTTTTAACTCTTACGCTAAAGATAGACTTATCGTCTTCTTGTCTTATATGCTTAACTATAATGCCTTGTTCAGTATCTTTACTACCAAGAGCATTCATCTGTTTTGTCTCATCTTTTTTCATAGAAAGAAGATTGTGTTTTTTGTTAAAAAAGACACTTATCATATCATCTTGGTATATTTCATCTAAAACTTTTTCTTTTTTTGTAATAATATCCTTGTAGCTAACGTTATATCTCACATGAATAATATCAAACTCTGATATTTCCACTCTATCTTTTTTATACTCATTAACAATAGTTTTATTATTAGCATAATCGATAGTATAAGTTTTTATTTTCTCAAAACCATTGCCATACTCAGAGTTAATATACTTTTGTGGAATAAGCACCCCATCTTTAACTAAACCAATGCTTTGCAATATATACTGCTTGTTATTAGTAAGTTTACCAACAATACCAACTCCGCTTCCTATGATTTTAATGCTGTACTTTTCACCATCATTGTCATATACAACTTTTGCAGCAGCTATTTTGCCAAATATAGACAACTCACCTATATAATCCATCTTCATAGTGTTAGCATTTAGACTTAGTGATATTAGTATTAGTATAATAATCTTTTTCATAACAAGCTCCTCTAAGTATGTAAAATTAACATAACTCTGTGTGGATTAAATGTGAAAGAAATGATATAATATTTTAAAATAAATTGGAGATTTTCATGGATGCAAAAATATTTTTTGGCTCAACAGAGCAAACAGGTGAAAACTTCAGTGAGAGAATAAGTCCTTACAGGGGAGATGTAGTTTCTCGTGCTCCTATCTGTAGTGAAGAAGATGCAAAGAAGGCTTTAGATATTGCACACTTATCGGCAAAAGAAGCTAAAAAGAGCACTCTATCTCAAAGATGTGATTGGCTTTTGGATGTATGTTCTAAGCTAAAAGAAAATAGAGAAGATATAGCTCAAACTATAACTGATGAGGTAGGTAAACCTATATCTTTTTCTCGCATAGAAGTTGATAGATGCATAGAAACTGTTACTTTATCATGTGAGACTATGCGTACTATGCATGGTGAAACGATCAATACAGATGCCATGGCTAGTGGAAAAAAAACAATGGCATTTTTTACAAGAGAGCCAGCTGGTGTTGTTGTAGCTATAACACCTTTTAATTTTCCACTAAACCTTGTAGCACATAAACTCGCTCCTGCCCTTGTTGCAGGTAATGCTGTAGTTTTAAAACCAACTCCTGAAGCACCTCTAACTGCTTATAAATTTGCAAAACTATTTATTGATAGTGAGTATGCGATAAAAGATGCTCTTAGTGTTGTATATGGTGATGCTGAGGTTGGAAGTGCTCTAATTACCAGCGACATTCCAAGAGTCATAAGTTTTACTGGTTCTGTCCCTGTTGGAAATATTATTACTAAAAGTGCAGGAATAAAAAAAGTATCCCTAGAGCTTGGTGGAAATGCTGCAACATACATAGATTCAAGTGCAGATTTGGATCTTGCGGCAACTCGTTGTGCATTTGGTGCTTTTGTAAACTCAGGTCAGGTTTGCATCTCTCTTCAACGCATCTATGTCAATGCTGATATATATGATGAGTTTGCATCTAAGATGGCAGAAGAAACTAAAAAATTAGTAGTTGGTTCTCCTTATGATGATGATACTTTTTTAGGTCCACTTATAGATGATGAGTCTGCTATTCGTGCTATGAATTGGGTAAAGAGTGCAGTTAAAGAAGGTGCGACATCTATGCTTGAGTTAAAACGTGAGGGAAGAATGTTTTACCCTTGTGTAATGGCTGATGTGCGTGATGATATGGCGATAGTTTGTGAAGAGGTTTTTGCTCCTATAGTCTCCCTTGTAAAAGTAGATAATTTTGATGATGCAATTCCTCGTATGAACAACTCTCCTTATGGTCTTCAGTTTTCTGTTTTTACAAATGATTTAAGTATAACAAAACGCGCTATTTCAGAGTTAGATGCAGGTGGAATTATTATAAATGACATACCTACCATTCGTTTTGATATTCAGCCATATGGCGGATTGAAATTAAGCGGAGTAGGGCGTGAAGGTCCTAAGTTTGCTATAGAAGAGATGACAGAAATAAAAAGTGTCATTATTTGTTAATGAAAAAAAAAGTGATTGTTTCGTCTTGTTTACTTGGTAATTTATGCCGTTATGACGGTAAAACAAAAAAAAGTACAGAAATTATAGATGCCCTTAAAGAGTATGAAATAATTCCTTTTTGTCCTGAAGCTCCAATCTTTGGAACACCGAGACAGAGAATTAGTGTTATAAATATTGATGCAGATAACAGGATAATAACCGATGTTACTAAAGAAGATGTAACACAGCTTTTAGAAGATGAAATTAACTCATTTATAAAAGATAATCCAGATGCGAACAAGATAATTTTAAAGTCAAAAAGTCCGAGCTGTGGGTTTGGAACTACTCCAATATTAAATGAGCAAAGAGACATTCTCCATTACTCAAATGGAATTGCGGCTGAAATATTCAAAAAAAATTACAAAAACACCAAAATAGAGGACGAAAACACTTACTTTTAACTCTTTTTATCCCCATTTTTAGATATAATCGAGCAATTTTATAAAAGAGAATAATGATGGATATTAGAGAAGAGTACTTAAAATTTTTTGAGTCAAAAAACCATAACAGAATTGCGTCAGCGCCACTAGTGCCAGAAGATGCTTCACTTCTTTTCAACAATGCTGGAATGGTGCCTTTTAAGTCAATTTTTACAGGTGAAATTCCTAGACCTACTAACCCAAGAGCTACTTCATGTCAAACATGTTTAAGAGCCGGTGGAAAGCATAACGATTTAGAAAATGTTGGACATACAGCAAGACACCATACATTTTTTGAGATGTTAGGAAACTTTAGCTTTGGTGACTACTTTAAAGAAGAAGTACTTGACTACGCATGGGAGTTTTTAACAGAGGTTCTAGAACTACCTAAAGATAAACTTTGGATTACTATTCATGAGAGTGATGATGAAGCTGAACTTCTGTGGCAAAAACATGTTCCACTAGAGAGAATTCTTCGTCTTGGTGATGCTGATAACTTTTGGTCAATGGGTGATACTGGACCATGTGGACCATGTAGTGAAATCTTTTATGATCAAGGTGCTGAGAATTTTTCTGGCGAAGAAGATTATCTTGGTGGTGAGGGTGACAGATTTTTAGAAATTTGGAACCTTGTATTTATGCAGTATGAAAGAAATGCTGATGGAACAATGACGCCACTTCCAAAACCTTCAATCGACACAGGTATGGGACTTGAACGTGTTGTAGCTATAAAAGAGGGAGTTCTTAGTAACTATGATTCATCTCTATTTATGCCTATCATTAGGGATGTTGAAAAACTAATTGGCAAAGAGTATTCATATGCAACTGGGGCATCTTATCGTGTAATTGCTGATCATATTAGAACTGCACTTTTCCTTTTAGCTCAGGGTATTAACTTCTCAAATGAAGGACGTGGTTATGTGCTTCGTCGTATTCTTCGTCGTGCTGTAAGACATGGTTACCTTCTTGGTTTTAGAGAAGCTTTCATGTACAAACTTGTAAATACTGTTGTAGAACTTATGGGTGGAGAATATGATTATCTAATAGTAAAAGCAAAAGCTGTTACAGAACAAATACAACTTGAAGAAGCAAGATTTTTCAAGACTATTGAGTCTGGAATCGCTCTATTTGAAGAAGAACTTTTAAACACAAAAGAGACTTTTTCAGGTGAGGTTGCATTTAAACTTTATGATACTTTTGGTTTCCCACTTGACCTGACAGAAGATATGTTAAAAGGTAAAAACCTTAATCTTGACTCTGCAAAATTTGAGGAGCTAATGTTAGAGCAACGTACTCGCGCTAAAGCTGCTTGGAAAGGTAGTGGTGATTCTGAGACTCATGGTGATTTTAAAGAGCTTTTAGAGAAGTTTGGCGAGAACACTTTTGTTGGTTATGAGTTTACTCAACATTCAGGGGAAGTACAAGCTCTTCTTGATGATAACTTCAAGAGTGTGCAAACCTTACAAGCTGGTTCAAAAGGATGGGTTCTTTTAGATATAACTCCTTTTTATGCTTTAAGTGGTGGTCAAACAGGTGACAATGGAGAGCTTGAAGGTTTTGCTAAAGTTGAAGATACTAAAAAGTTTTTCGACCTTAACCTTTCACAAATCACTGTTACATCAACAATAAAAATTGGTGATCTCGTAGATGCTAAGGTTGATATTTCAAGAAATGCAATTATTAAACATCACTCAGCTACTCACCTTTTACACGCTGTATTATCTGATGTTTTAGGCGATCATATTTCTCAAGCAGGTTCACTTGTTGAAGCTAAGAGACTTAGATTTGACTTCTCTCATCCAAAAGCTCTAAGTCATGCTGAAATAGCTGAGATAGAAACTAGAGTTAACAATGATGTACTTAAAGGCATAAGTGCAAATACTCAAGTAATGGGTATACAAGATGCTAAAAATAGTGGTGCAAAAGCTCAATTTGGTGAGAAGTACGGTGATGAAGTTCGAGTAGTTAGTTTTGCAGATGCATCTGTAGAGTTTTGTGGTGGAGTTCATGTTGATAACACTGCAAATATAGGTTCATTTATCATTACTAAAGAGAGTGGTGTTTCTGCTGGTGTTAGAAGAATAGAAGCTGTTTGTGGTAAAGCTGCATACCAACACTTCTGTGAGCAAAGAATGCTTATCAAACAAGTTGAAAGTGATGTTAAAAACTTAGATGTTCTAGCGGGTGTTGCTAGACTTAAGTCAAATATAACAGAGTTGAAAACTGAACTCAAAGATGCTCAAGAAAGCTCAAAAGTTGAAATAACATCTAATGAAATTAATGGTGTTGCAGTTGTAGTTGAAGAGTTAATCTCTGGAGACATCAAAGAAAAAATTGATGAACTTAAAAATGCAAACGAATCTCTTTGTGCAATGCTTTTTCAAGTAAAAGGTGACAAGGTTCTAATAGCTGCTGGTGTTAAAAATGCTTCTGCTAAAGCTGGTGACTGGATTAAGAATATTGCTCCAATCCTTGGTGGCGGTGGCGGTGGTCGTCCAGACTTCGCACAGGCTGGTGGAAAAGATAAAACTAAATTACCTCAAGCTAAAGAAGCATCTCTTGCTTTTATAACAGAAGCTCTTTCATAGTGCAAGAAATTTTTGTTGAGTATAAGACATTAGTAGTTTTCTTACATGTCATCTCAGCAGTTGTATGGGTTGGTGGCATGGTATCTATGGGATATGCTGCTCATCCATCATTTATCGAAATTGAGTCTCCAGCAAAAAGACTTGAACGTATATCTCATGCACTAAAAAGACTATTTACTATAGTTCTTCCATTTGTAATTATTCTAATTATAACAGCTATCATAATGATAAAAGGTTATGGTCTCTCATATACTAAATACAGTACTTTATCTCACGCAAAAGAAGCTATATGGTCTCTTATGTTTATAAACCTTATCGTAATGATAAAGCGAAGAAATAGAGCTGATAAGATGCTAAACGAAGGTAATTTTGCAGGTGCTAAATCTCAGTTAGAGCTTATTGGTAAGTTTATGGTTCCTCTAAATATCCTTTTAGGAATCACAGCTATTTTTATAGGATCATATTTTTCTTCAAGTTTTTAATAATAAGCTATAAACAGAGAAAACTCTTGAAGAGTAATTAAAATAACTTAAGGCATTTAGTATATGATAAGACTCGCATCTGGTTCTCAGACTCGCGCTATGCTTCTACGTGAAGCTAGTATAGAGTTTATTCAAGAGGCCATAGATTTCGATGAAGATGCCATTGTTGCATCTTCACCTAAGAACTTTGTATATCAAGCAACACTTGGAAAATATGAAGTCAATTTAAAAAAATTTGGAATTGAAGATTACCCAATACTTGTTGCTGATACTGTTGTAACTGCACAAGGAAAAATTCTTCGCAAAGCTAGGTCTAAAGATGAAGCAAGAGATATTTTAATGACTCAAAGCGGAAATATAACTTCTATAGTTACTTGTATGATTTACCACTCAAAAGAGAAAAAAATTATAGATATCTCTCAAACAGATTATATTTTTGATGAATTTAATCTTGATGATTTAGAATTGTACCTACAAAGTGGTGAGTGGAGAGGAAAGGCTGGCGCTTGTATGGTTGAAGGCTTTTGCAAGTCTTATATCAAAGAAGTAAGAGGATTTGAAAGTACTGCAATGGGACTAAATACAGATACTCTAAAAGCCTTTATTTAAGAACTAACGCAGATTTTATTTCTACCACTATTTTTTGCTTCATAAAGAAGTATATCTGCCTCTCTATAGAGTTCATTTTCATCATCTATAGAGGTTGCATCTTTTATGGCAAGACCAAATGAGACTGTTAGATACTTACTTGCACTATTCTTTTTATGCTCAATTTTTAAATCTTCTATATTTTGTTTTACTTTTTCTATAAACTTGATAGCTTCTTTAGGTGAATGCCCTTTAAATATTAGTGCAAACTCTTCTCCTCCTAATCTAAAACAATAATCATCCGCTCTTGTCATAGAAGCTTTTATGCAAGCTGAGAGGCTTTGAAGTGCTTGATCTCCGCTAATGTGACCATATGTATCATTGTATTGTTTAAAGAAATCTATATCTAGTAGAGCAAAACAAATATTGTATTTCTCACGTTTAGCGCTATTGATAAGTTTTGGAAATATCTCATTAAAATATCTTCTGTTATACAGAGATGTAAGTTCATCTGTAATGGAGAGTTTTTGTAGTTTTTTCTCTGTCTCTTTACGATTATTTATCTCATCATTTAACTTTCTATTTGCACGAAGAATGATTAAAAGTATAGTTATAAAAAGTAAGCCTAATCCAATAATCCACTGTAAAACAGGTTTATAGTTCACATCATTATCATAATTAACAGATACCCATTTATTTAATATTGCTTGTTCTTTATCTGCTGGTATTTTAGCTATAACCTTATCAAAAATGTTTCTTAGTATTGGCTCGTCATTTCTAACTGCAACTCCAAGTTCTAACTTCTCATCAAACTTACCAGCTATCTTTAACTGCCCAATATAATTTTTTTGTATATGATAACCGGTAGTTGCAAGAGTACCAATAAATCCAAATAGTTTAGCGTTTTCTACTTGGTGAAGACCATCTTTGATGTTCTTCACTTCAACAATATTCATATCAGGATATTTATCTTTAAGAATCTCTGCAAAAGCATAATCTTTTGCGATACCGATTTTTTTATTGACTACTTTGCTAATATCATTGATAAAAAATTCATCAATATTTGTCACAATCACCAGTGGAATATGTAGATATGATTTTGTAAAATGAAAATATTTTTTTCTCTCTTTTGTTGGAATCACTAAGGATAAAACATCACACTTCCTTTGTAATCCTAGTTTTAAAGATTCGCTCCATGTTTTAGTGGGTAAAAGTTCAATTGGCGTGCCTATTTCTTTTTCTATTATTTTTATATACTCAGCACTCATACCAATATGTTTTCCATTTTCATTTTTCTCAAATGGCATCCAATCCGGATCAATACAAAGCTTAATAACTTTTTTCTTTTTTAGATAAGCAATTTCTTTACTAGTTAATATTTCATTCTTTTGAATATTTCTAATTTTTATCCATTTTGAAATAATTTCATTTTTTTGATCTTGAGATAGGATAGCTAAGGCTTTGTTAATGAGAGAGTGAAGTATCTTGTGCTCTTTATTTATCCCCATACTTATTGGAAACCTTTTAGTGTCTGTAAAAGCCGCAGAGATATCAGTAAATAAATTGTCTTGGATAAGGTTATGGTAGGAGATATATCCAACAATTGCGTCAACTTCTCCATACTGAAGCATATTCATCTCTTGTATCGCATCAGAAGCATATACTAGTTCAATATTTTTAACTTTTGAGAAGTATGACTCCATCATTCTATGCCCTCGTATTATGGCTACCTTTTTTCCTTCTAAGTCCTTTAGAGACTTATACTTATCTTTATTTTTTCTATTTGAAAATATAATAAAGTTTGTAAACAAATATGGGTCTGTAATAAGATAATCTTTTTCATTTTTATGGTGTTTAAATATAGATGCTAATCCATAATTTCCATTTTTTTTAGAAACTTCATGTCCTGCTGTTTTATCTATTACCCTTAAGTCAACTGAAATTTCTATCCCTATTTCTTTAGATAAAAGATTAAAGTAGTCTTGTATGATTCCAACTACATGATTGTCTTTATTTAAAAAAAGTAGAGGTTTTTGATATTTAATTGCAGCAAATTTAACTTCAGGATTATTTTTTATCCACTCTTTTTCTTCTTTAGTGAGAGTTATGTTACTTTTCTTTTTCTTCTTTAGTGAGAGTTATGTTACTTTGTGATGGTTTAAAAATATAATCATGAATATCTACTTCATTTTTTATTAGACCATGTTTTTTGTATATTTGAAGTGTGTATTGTATTCTTCCCTTGTCTAAAGTACCTATTGGAATTAGTTTATGCTGTATGACTTCTTCTAGTGTATTTGCTTCATATCTTAGATGCTCTATTGACTTTGACGCGGCATATTTTTCTTTTATAAGTTTGATTATTTCTTCTTTATGCTCTAGTGCATAGTACCAACCTTTAATGGTCGCTTTTTTAAACTTTTCTACTCTTTTTGGGTGATTTTTTGCTTCTTGGTTATTCGTAAAAAGCATATCTCCATATAAATCCAGTCCATAATTAGCTGGATGTATAATATTTATATCTATGCCTCTTTCTTTAAAATAGAAATATTCATTTGTAAGATATCCAGCATAAGCGTCAAATTTTTTGTTAATTAGAGCTTCATAGGTATATGTGTCTTTAATTCTTTTAAGGTTGGGTGTAACTTCAATATGTTGAAGCATTGATAAGATACTAAATCCATCAGTATCTTTTTTATAAAACATTAGTTTTTTATTGTTGAGTTTGTATGGAGAGTCTAAGCCACTACTTTTTAAAGTCATAATAACAGCAGGAGAATGCTGAAAGATAGGTGTAACTATAGTTATTGGTTCTTTTTTTGCCTTGTATAAAAATAAGATAGAATCAGCTACTCCATACTCAGAGTCGCCATTTATAACTTGCTCTATATTATTTTTACTTCTGTCTCTTTCTCTTATCTCAACATCAAGACCAAGCTCTTCATAAAAGCCTTTTTCTTTTGCTGCATAGTAACCAGCAAATTGGAACTGATGAAGCCATTTAAGTTGTAAAGACACTTTTTCATTTGCATGAAGAGAGAAAGTAAGACTAAAAAATAAAATAAAAAATATTTTCATAATATGCATATTAATACCTTATAAATATTTTACACTAAATCTCTTGATAAGCCATTGAAAATTTGCATTATACAATATATGATAAAGAAGAAAAAAATTACTATAGTATAATACACTTATATATAAAAAGAGTAAAAAATAGTTGCGGTTGGATAGATATGTATTATGATAATGAGATAAAAGCACTTAAGCGTTCGGCTAGATATAGAACAAGAGAAGTAGTTAACAATGATATTTTAGACTTTGCATCTAATGATTACTTAGGTCTTTCACACAACAAAGAGCTTCATAACAAAACTACTCAAGCCTTATCAGAACTTCCACTTCATAGTTCAAAAGCTTCTCTATTGGTAAATGGTTATCATCAAATACATAAAGATTTTGAAGACTCTTTAAAAGAGGCAAACAACTTTGAAGATGCAGTAGTTCTGGGCAGTGGATTTAGTGCAAATATAGCTTTAATAGAAGCACTTGTAAGAAAGGGTGATGAACTATTTATGGATGAGCTCTACCATGCTTCTGGAGTCCTTGCATCTAGTCTTAATGGTATAAATGTAAAGTTCTTTAAACATAACGATATGAAAGAACTCTCTACAATTTTAGAAGCCTCAGATGCAAAGAGAAAGATAGTCGCAGTTGAGGGCATCTACTCAATGGATGGAGACTTGGTAGAAAAAGAAGTCTTTAGCATCTGTGATAAAGAAGATGCCATTCTTATAGTCGATGAAGCACATAGTTGTGGTGTTGTTGGAGACAAGCTTATGGGCGTGTTTGACCTTTATAAGATAGATGCAAAGCCAAACCATATAAAGATGGGAACTCTTGGTAAGGCTTATGGAAGTTTTGGTGCTTATATCTTAGCATCTGAGCATATAATCGAGTACCTTATAAATCGTGCTAAGCCAATTATCTATGCTACTTCACTCTCACTTTATGATACTTTACTAGCTCACAACTCTCTTAAGTTTATTCGCTCAAATACAAACTCTTTAAAGGGAGAAATAGCACTTCGTCAAAGAGTAGTTTTTGAAGAGTTGGGAATTGCCGTTGAAGGACTTATTGTTCCTATACTTATAGGAGATAATGCCAAAGTCCTAGATATGAAAAACAAACTCTTCTTAGATGGTTATGCAGTCGGTGGTATAAGACAACCAACTGTGCCAAGTGCTATCATTAGACTCATTGCTAGACTTGGTCAGAGTGAAGATGAGTTAAGAGTTGTATGTAAATCAATTAAAAGTATGACAGTTTGAAATATTCAAGAAGAGATAGAGATTTTTTTTGTACAATTGTAGCAATAAAACGTTGGAGATAACTCTTGTATAAAATATCGCAAAGAAGATACCTAGGCAACAAAAACAGAATCTTAAATTTTATAGATGAAATTATAAAAGCTGAAGTTGGAGAGTTTGATTCTTTATGCGATATTTTCTCTGGAACTGGAGTTGTCGGAGAGTACTTTAATGCAAAAAATAAAAGAATTATCTCTAACGATCTACTTTATAATAACTATGTTTCACTAAATGCTTTTTTAAATCCTGAACCTTTCAATGAAGCCAAACTATTAAAAATTATAGATGAGTTTAATGAGTTAGAAGTTGATGAGAGTAACTACTTCTCAGATAACTTTGGAGATAGATATTTTTCTATGAAGATAGCAAAGAAGATAGGTTATATAAGAGAAAATATACGAGACTTATTTGTAAACAATGATATCAATTTAAAAGAGAAAAATATACTAACGACTTCTTTGATGTACTCAGTTGATAGAATAGCCAACACTGTTGGACACTACGACGCGTATATAAAAAAAGATATAAGAGAGCAAGCTTTTGTTATGAAAATGCTTGATTTATCTAAAGATAAAAATACAAACAATGAAGTACACAATACAGATGCAAACCTCTTGATAAGAGATATAGAGTGTGATGTTTTGTATCTTGACCCACCTTACAACTCTAGACAGTATTGTGATGCTTATCATCTTCTTGAAAACTTATCTCTTTGGAACAAACCTGAAGTATTTGGAGTTGCAAAAAAGTTTGACAGAAGTAAAATAAAAAGTGAGTATTCACTTAAAAGCGCAGCTGAGAGTTTTGATGACCTGATAATAAATGCAAAATGTAAATATATTTTACTTTCATACAACAACATGGGCGAAAAAGGCAACTCTAGAAGTAATGCAAAAATCACTGATGAAGAGATTATAAAAAGTATGTCTAAACGCGGTGAAGTGAAGATATTTGAAAAAGATTACAAGGCTTTTACAACTGGAAAAAGTTCTCATAGCGATAATAAAGAGAGAGTGTTTTTTGTTGAGGTTAAAAATTGAAAAAAGCTTGGTCAATCTCTACAACAGTTAGAAATCCGGAGAGACTTCGTAACTTTCTAATCACTCTAAAAGAGATCCAAAATAGAGAGTGGAACCATGAAACTCAGATAGAGTTTCAAGCAAGACTTGTCAAAAATAGATTTTATGGATTTGGAAGTAATCAGTTTTACAATAACTTACCATCAAAACTTGTTGACCTTCTACAAGATATGAACCATGAAATAACTCTAGATGAAGCTATGAATATACTTGAGAAAAGAAATTATCCTGAAGGCATAGCGATAAGAGGAAGAACATCTTATAAACCTTTGGAAAAAATAGGGCTCGTTTGTCTTGTAAATAAAAAGATAAAAATAACATCTCTTGGCATCTATCTATTAAAAGATGATTATGACTTAGGAGAAATGTTTTTTAAAAGCTTTTTAAAATGGCAATATCCAAACCCTGTAGATAGAGACTTTAAAGATTCAGAGATTTATAATCTAAAACCATTTATCTTAACGCTGCATCTTATAAACGAAGTGAATAAACTTTGTAAAGTAAAAGATATAAAAGAAGTAGGAATCTCAAAAACAGAGTTTGAAATTTTTGGACAGACACTTGTAAATTATAAAGATTTAACAGACCAAGCTAAGACCTTAGTTGAGTTTAGATTAGCACTAAGAGCACTTAAAACTCACAAAGAAAAAAAAGAGTTTACACAAAACTATATAGAAGAGTTTTTAGCAGATTTTACAAATATAGATAACAATAATCTAAGTGATTATTCTGATAATACTATAAGATATTTTAGACTTACAAGGCTTATATATATTCGCGGTGGAGGTTTTTATATAGACCTTGAGCCAAGAAGAATGATAGAGATAAATGCACTCTTAAAAACTTATGATGGAAGTAGTGAATCTCTTAGTAAGAAAGAGTATATAGAGTACATTTCAGATATTAATTTACCTATTTTGCCGTGGCAAAGTGAGCAAGAACAGAAGAAGATATCAGATGCTATAAAAGTGGAGATAGAGACTCTTGAATCTCAACTACAGATGCAAGAGAACCTAGATGCAAAGAGTGTCGAAGAGTTGAGAGGGTATCGTAAAAAACTCCAAAATATAAAGATAAAAAAAGAGCTTCAACATATCTCTAAAATAGATGAAACTATAGATGCTCTAATAAATATAAGAAGCTTAGACTTGAAGCCTAGTATTGCTTTAGAGAAGTACATAACAATGGCACTAAATATTATCAACGATGCTAAAGAGGTAAGAGCAAACTCTTTGGTTGGAGATGATAATGAGTTTATATTTACAGCTCCTGCAAATAAGCCAGATATAGAGTGTTTCTATGAGAGTTTCAATAGCATCTGCGAAGTTACTATGTTAAATGGAAGAGACCAATGGCATAATGAAGGGCAACCTGTTATGAGGCACTTTAGAGATTTTGAAAACAACTCTGCACAAGAAGATAACTATTGTATATTTGTAGCACCTAAGATGCATAGAGATACTATAAACACATTTTGGTTTTCTGTGAAGTACGAGTATGAGGGTTTAAAACAAAAGATAGTTCCTTTAACTATATCTCAAATCATAGAGATATTGGAGTTTATAAAGGTTCTAAAAGAAGAAAAAAGACCTTTCTTTCATACCCAGTTTCAAGTATTTATGCAGAGTATCATAAATCTAAAAGATGAAGTTCATACATCAGATGAGTGGTTAAGAGCTATACCTAAGGTTCTTCATGATTTTAAAGGGAGTTTTTATGAGTGATTATTTAAAATCTCCACTAAACTATACTGGTGGAAAATATAAACTTTTAAAACAGATAGAACCGTTATTTCCAAAAAATATAAACACCTTTGTAGATCTTTTTGCTGGTGGATGTAATGTTGCAGTAAACATAGATGCAAAGAAAATTATTGCTAATGATATAAGTGCTGATATTATCAACCTATACAAATTTTTTAAAAAGAGTTCATCTGATAAAATTATTGAAAAAATAGAAGTAATAATAGAGAAATATGAACTATCAAACACTACAAAATATGGATATGAAAAGTACAATACAAACTCAAGTTCTGGAGTTGGAAAGTATAATAAAAAATTCTATGAAAAACTAAGAGCTGACTATAATGAGAATCCTAGTGAACTTATGTTTTACACGACTCTCATTTTTGCATTTAACAATCAGATACGTTTTAATGCCAGCGGTAAGTTTAACACTCCTGTAAATAAAAGAGATTTTAATAAGAATATGAAGAAAAATTTAGGGCTATTCATAGATAGATTAAATACGCTAAATATCTCGTTTAACTCAAAACACTTTAAAGATGTGAAAATACCATCAGACTCTTTTGTTTATATTGACCCTCCATACTTGGCTACGCAAGCGACTTACAACGAAAATGGCGGTTGGAATGAAACTAAAGAGATAGAGTTACTAAAGTATATGGATGAGTTAAATGCCAAAAATATAAAGTTCGCACTCTCTAATGTTTTTGAAAATAAAGGTCGTAAAAATGATCTTTTAATAGAGTGGAGCAAAAAGTATAATATTCATAATCTAGAACATACTTATCACAACTGTAGTTATCATGCTAAAGATAAAAATACAAATACTACGCAAGAAGTGTTAATTACCAATTATTAGGCAGAAATTAGATAAAATATATTATGAAAATTAAGCAGCTGAAAATTTCACTAAAAGACATAACTTTAGTAGATATAGACTTTGAGATAACTTCTTCATTAGCTCTTGTTGGGCAGAGTGGAAGTGGAAAAAGCTTAACACTAAAAGCACTTTTGGGAATGTTGCCTAATAGTATGGCTGTTGAATTAGAAGTAGAGTCAAAGTTTGAACTAAAAGCTGGAAAAGACCTCTCTTTTGTTCCTCAAAATCCATTTACCGCGCTATCTCCACTTACAAAAATTAGAAAACAATTTTTTGTAGATGATAAAAGAATTAAAGAACTTTTTGATCAGGTAGACTTAGACATAGAACTAGCAGATAGATTTGCTCCTGAACTATCAGGTGGACAACTACAAAGAGTTGTTATAGCTATGGCTTTGGAACAAGATCCAAAACTCATTCTCTTGGATGAACCAACAACAGCCCTAGATCCTGAGACGAGAGTTTTGATTTTGGATTTGTTAAGAGATTTACAAAAGAAACATGGTTTTAAGATGCTATTTGTAACTCACGATATGAACTCAGCAAAGCTTATTTGTGATGAGATATGCGTTATAAAAGACGGAAAAATAGTTGAGAGCGGGAATATGCAAAGTATTTTAAATGCTCCACAAGAAAAATATACACAAACATTAATTGAAGCAAATTTTGCGAACAGGGAATTTAGACAATGAGCAAACTTAAAAATATATTTTTAAGCATATTACTACTGGGATTTTTATCTCCCTTTTTAGTACTGGGGTATTTTTTAACTGTGCAAAACTATGATGTTTCTGCATTAACAAATTATCAGCCAGATGTAACAACTAGAATCTACGATAAAAACGGCGATAAAATAGCAAATATATTTGATAAAAAACATAGATACTATGCATCTTTTGATGAGATTCCTCCAAGGGTTATTGAAGCCCTTGTAGCCATAGAAGATACAACTTTTTTTGAGCATCCAGGTATCAATATAGATGCTATCTTTCGTGCAGCTATAAAAGTTATAAGAGCTGGTAAGGCTGTTGAAGGTGCTAGTACAATTACTCAACAGTTAGTGAAAAATGTACTTTTAACAAGAGAAAAAAAATTATCAAGAAAGATAAAAGAAGCTATCTTTGCTCTAAAGATTGAACGTGCTCTTACAAAAGAGCAGATTCTAGAATGCTACTTAAATGAGATTTATTACGGTCATGGTTATTACGGTATAAAGACAGCTGCAGATGGATATTTTCATAAAAAGCTTGCAGATTTGACTCTTAAAGAGATGGCTATTTTGGTTGGACTTCCAAAAGCACCAAGTACTTACGCCCCGACAAAAAACTATGAAATCTCAATGGGCAGAGCAAATCGCGTTATAGACAGAATGCATGTACTTGGTTGGATAGATGATTTGGCTTATAAAACTGCTTTAGAAGAAAATCCTGAAGTTTTTAACGACACTCTTACTCAAAACAAAGCACCATTTATCGTTGATGAAGTTGCTAGACGTGCAAGAAAACTAGGTATAGACGATATGAAAACAGGTGGTTATGAGATATATACTACTATTGATATCAGACTTCAAAAAGTTGCTAGAGAATCTCTAAAAAGTGCTTATGACAAGTCACTAGCAAGAATCGAAGCTTATAAAGTAAGAGAAGCGAAGATTCTTCTAAGAAAACCAGACTACGAAATATCTCCAGATGTAAACACAACTGTATTAAATGGAGCTCTTGTATCACTTGATTCAGCCACAGGAGATATATTGGCACTAGTTGGAAGTACTGACTATAAAATTTCTTCATACAACCGTGCAACACAAGGAAAGAGACTTCCTGGTTCTGCTTTTAAACCTTTTATCTACCAAGTTGCAGTTGACTTAGGTTATTCTGGAGCTACTAAACTTATAGATGTCTCTAGAACTTACAAGTATGAAAAAGATGGCGAAGAGATGAAGTGGCAACCTAAAAACTATGAAAAGAACTATAAAGGTCTTATCTCTTTAAGAGAAGCACTTATACACTCTAGAAATCTTGCAACTATAAATCTTGTAAATGATATTGGCTTACAGCAGTTACTAAGAGAGTTAGACAAGTTTGGTATAAAAAATCTTCCTCGTGATTTATCTATTTCTCTAGGAACTATTTCCGTTTCACCACTAGAGCTTGCAAAGTACTACACATCTTTTGCAAATCATGGACTTCAAATAGAGCCGCATCTAATTAGATATATAGATAAAAATGGAAATACTATTTATGAAAAAAGTGAGAAGACTCAGTTTATAACAGAACCTACACAAGCTTTTATAATGACTACTATATTAAGAGACGTTGTTAGTCGTGGTACGGGTAGAAGAGCTAGAGCTAAAGGTATAGAACTAGCAGGAAAAACAGGAACTACAAACAAAAATATAGATGGTTGGTTCGCAGGTTATTCACCAACTATAGAGACAATAGTCTGGTTTGGAAATGATGATAATACTCCAATGCATAGATGGGAAACTGGTGGTAAGATAGCCGGTCCTGCTTTTGCTCAGTATTACCAAAATGTTTTAAAGTTATATCCACAGATACAAAGGGAGTTTATAGCTCCTGAGGGAATAGTTGAAGTTGATGTAGGAAAAAGAAAAGAGTATTTTAGTGATATCTCAAAACCACCTAGAACTGAAAATGACGCAAAACCAGAAGAGGAGTTATTATTTTGATAAAAAAAATTATATTAGCACTGTTAGTACTTAGCAGTGTAGCAAATGCAGAACTATTTAAAAGCTCAAACGTAAGTCTTGGTCTAAGTATCGGAAATGGTAATTTAACTACTGTTGAAGATGGAGAGCAAAATTATACAATATTGGGTTTTAGTGCCGAGTACTTTGTTCAAGATAACTTGTCAGTTTCTCTTGGTGTTATGAGCTGGCTTGGAGCTACTCCAACACTAAAACAAGTGACTACAACAGCGACTTACTATGTACCTTTGGATCAAGAGTTTCGTCCTTACTTTGGAGGATTTGCGAGACAAACATATGTTAGTGATGGTTATGAAGATTATGAGTCATATGGTGGAAGGTTAGGGATAGCAATGATCTTATCTCCAAACTCTTATGTTAGTTTTGGAGTGGTAAGCGAGCACCAATCATCTTGCGCTGAGTGGCAAGATAGTTGTTCAAGCACATATCCTGAGCTTGTGTTTGGAGCGTCTTTTTAGTCTTTTTTATCTTCAGATTTTTTAAGAGACTTGATGTTAATTTTTCTTCCAACTTTTTTTGGAGGATAACCTTCTTCTCTTTGTGATCCATCATGACGATGGTTTCTATCTCCACTTTTTCCTGAGAAGATTGCTTTGCCATTTTCATCTTTACCTAAGTACTTATTTGGTGCTTTGTCTTTTTTAGCCCATTTGTCGTCTTTGCCTGATTTGTTAAAGTCTTTTTTGAAATCTTTCTTGTCATCTCTTTTAAAGTCTTTTTTATCATCTCTTTTAAAATCTTTCTTGAAGTCTTTTTTGTCGTCAGAGTATTCTCTTTTTGGCTTTGGCTCACCAGTTTCTTTATCGTAACGTTTTTTAGCTTCTTCTTTTATTTGACTTTGAGTCATCTTTTTAGGAGTATATTTTGAGTCTGTTTGTGGTTTTTCAATAACTACATACTCAAAACCTTCTATTATGTCTTGCTTGATTACACGACCTAAAAGAGTCTCAATAGGATAAAGAAGTTTTTGCTCAGTTTCGTTTAAAAGAAGAAGAGCTCTACTTGTAGTATGAGCAAGTCTAGCCATATATAAAACAGCTTTACCAGGTACATCAAGACTGATTAATAAGTCACAAACAAGTGTCTCATCTTTGATAAGAGTTCTGTCATCTACAACTTGTACATTTTCTAGTGCTTGAGAGTTTTCATTTTGTAAAAAATCTTCAACACTTTTAGCATCTATAGATGTTACTACGATGATTTTACTCTCTCTGTTATCAGATATAAGTTTGTTAACTAGAGATAATTTCTTATCATTAGGACATGGATGAACGCGGTGGTTGTTTGGTTTGATAGTTGATTGTGTCGATGACATAAGAAGTCCTAAGTAAGCAATTTAAATTATTGGTCGAATTATATCTTAAAGTTGCATAAATAATTCTATTGAAGTGTTATTCTAATTTTCAAGCTTCTGTTTACAAAATAGTCCATTGATATGATTTTCAATTAAACGATAGGTCTTTGAGTCAAGTGTACCTAAAGCATTTAAGGCTAATAGCATCTGCTTTAATTCTTCTATTTTTTCTTTAATTTTAGAATTTTTCATGAAATATCCCTTTCTATTATAAACAAATAATATAGTTAACTGTCAATAGTTATTGTCGTCAATATATATTGACAATTGTAATAATATCATCATTCAAATAGAATGTCAATATATATTCATTAACAGTAAATAGGATAAAGATGCGATTTAAAAATGTATTGGCTCAGGTGATGTTAGAAAAAGAGATGAGTATTAATAAGCTTTCTATTATTACAGGTGTTAGCAGACAATCTCTTAACGAGTATCACAAGGATAGAATCCAACGTTATGACGCAAAGATAATAGCTAAGGTCTGTCAAGCACTTAAATGCGAGATAGGTGATTTACTCAAGTTTGAGGAATAACTATTTCTTGCGGTAAGGAACTGTGTTTTGCCATTCTATAACTTCAAAAGTTTTATGTCGATTGAAGAGTTTGCTTTAGCATAACGTTGAAGATAACGGGTGACTTTAACTGCAAATTTTTATAAAAAATTTATTAGTTCCAAAGTTTTGTTATATTTTCTACTACTTATTTTAAGATAATTCTTGTGAAATTACTGTAAATATTTTCAATTTTAATGATTCATCATCAATATCATCAGTTATAACAGCTGATATGATTTCTTCTAAAAAATCTTTATCAATGAGACCTGCAGCTACATGATAGCTTATATTTTCCATTTCTCTTAGAAAACGTTGAACAGCAAAAACATATCCATTTAACAAAAGAAATTGTGCTCCTATAGAAATTGCGATACGCTTATTTCCATCTTCAAAACAATGAAACTTGTTCGCACAAAAAAATATATGAGTAAGCTTTTTTTCAAATGTAGGGTAATAGTCATCATTTTGAATATGTTCAAGACAACTACCTAGTTTCTCAACATCTAAGTGACCTTTAGCACCACCTCCACTTATATCAACAGTTTTTTCATGAGTTTCGATAGCCTGTTCAAGAGTTAAATAGATTAATGACATTATTATTCTCTTTCTTTAAGACGTTTAAAAACATCTTTCGCATCTTCAAGACGTTCCTCAAGTTCTTTACTTTTATCTCCAAGAAAACGTTCAAATTCTGAGCCTTGAACAGGAGTGATATATTCTGATAATTGCTTATGTAATGCATCTCTAAATGCTAAATCACGACTTGCCATTTTATTACGGGCACGTTCTACTAGTGGTCTCCAATGGTCTTGTGCTTCAAATTCTTTATATAGCTTTTCAACTTCTAAGGAAGTTAAAGGTCTGGCATATATTTTACTTGTTTTCTCTAATGATTTTGCAAATCCAAATTCAAAAGATGCAATTAGGTCTAAAATTTCTGAATAAAAGGTATCTCTAACTTTGTCTTTTTCATGTAGTTTAAGAACTTTTCTGTAAGCCTTTGAATTCTCACGAAATATTGATACATATATTTTATCGGTATATAAAGGGTATTTAAATGGTCCCATACTAACATAGTCACGTAATGCATCTGTAAATTCTTTACGATAGTTTTCTTCAGCAAAAGAAGCTTGTATAAATTCTTCATCACGTTGATTTATATACTTAGTTCCTCCTCCAGTACGCTGATTAATTGTATCAATAACAATATCTAAAATAGTCTGTCTTAACACTCGTGCTGTTTCACTTTCTGTTAATAGCATTGCAATATTTAATAGCGACCTGAAGTCGAATATACCGAGGTTTCGAACTTTGTGACCGACATCAATGTCGGTCACAGATTGATCTTCAATTGCAGCACGAAAATCTTTTAGTTTTTGACCTTTAATAACTATATAACCATTCTGTCCTAATTCACTTGTATGTGATTCAAGGTAACGTTCAATAGTTCGTATATCGACATCAAAGAACATAGCTACTTGTTCTTTCGTTAATCGTAAATTATCTTCAAAATTAACACCTGTAATATTTGTTGCTTTTTGTATTTCTTGAATTGCATACGGATTATTTAATATATTTTGTCGTTCTAAATTTGAATTTGTCAGGTCTTTTGCCATTGATTGTCCTTAATCACTAATTATTATTATTTTATCATAAATAAATTTTCATATTTAAAGTGTATTTTTTATCTTCTTACAAATTTTTTCACTATTTCTAAATTTGCACACTCTGAATGAAAAGTATTAAATTTATTTGCTAATTCTTGATTCTCAAATGACGTTATATATTGCATATCTGCATTATCTACAATCATATCGTTGGTTATTATTAAGTTTTCTGAAATTATAAAGTTATTAACTATATCTCTAAATCGTGGTTGAGTATGTCTATATTCAGAATCGTCAATTGTGACTAATTCTCCAGTAATAGAACAAGGCACTTCCCTATGACTAAATATTTGTTTTTTCTCTTCGATTAACTTTAATGAAATAGCAGTTCGACATGCCGAGTAAAAATCTTGCAATAGTGTTGGACTAGCATTATTTATACATGTCTTTATTGAAAAATCTGTACTACTATCATCGTTTCGTTTTACATGAAAACAACTTGTCGGATGATTTGGTGATGTATCTCTATAAAAACTAGTTATTCCTACTCCAATCTTTTCTTCAACTTCCGGATGACGTTGAATTAAATCGAAAAGTATATTGTCATCTATTAATGATACCGTATCCCCATCGTTGTAGCTTTCAAGCATTTCTTTAAAAAAACTTGTAGCTTCTGTTTTTGTAGAAAATTGTCTATGTGATAAATTTATTGGATGACCTGCCATTTTTTCCATTCATGTTGATATAACTATTTATTCAACGAACATTATATGTATAATAACCTTAAATACCAAAATAACACACTATTGAAAGTGCTTATTAATTTGTTATATATAAAAAAAAAGTGATAAAAACTACTATTTTACCAAATATGATTTTTAAAACTTAAAAAAATCATGTATATTTAATACTGAAATAGCAGTTATTTGAAAGGGTTTGTTAATTTCTCAAATAATCCATGAAAAGAACATAATGTCGCTTAAGTAAAAAGCTGTTCTAAATTTAAATTCCCAAAAAACAAGCCCAAAATTATGCTATTATAGAAAGATATTAAGACTAGGAAATACATGTCATTTAACAACTTAGGGTTATCAGCTCCACTATTAAAAGCAATTAAAGAACAAGGCTATAGTGAGCCTACCCCGATTCAAAAACAGGCTATCCCTGTTATTCTGGATAGAAAAGACATCCTTGCGGGTGCACAAACAGGAACTGGTAAAACAGCAGGTTTTACTCTTCCTATGCTAGAACTTTTAAGCCGTTCTAAACATACAAAGCAAAAAGCACATCATGTTAGAGCACTTATTCTGACTCCTACAAGAGAGTTAGCGGCGCAAGTTGCAGAGAGTGTTGCAGTTTACGGGAAGCATCTTCCATTTAAATCATGTGTAATCTTTGGTGGTGTAAAAATAAACCCTCAAATAGTACAACTTCGTAAGGGAATGGATATAGTTATCGCAACTCCTGGACGACTTTTAGACCATATGAATCAAAAAACTATAGATCTTTCAAAAGTAGACTTCCTTATTTTAGATGAAGCAGACAGAATGTTAGATATGGGTTTCATAAATGACATCAAAAAAGTTTTAGAAGTTCTTCCTAAACAGAAGCAAACTTTACTTTTCTCTGCTACTTATTCAGATGAGATAAAAAAACTATCAGATAGACTTTTAAACTCTCCGACATTGATTGAAGTTGCTCGTAGAAACACTGCATCTGAGACAGTTAAACAAGCTGTTTACCCTGTAGATAAAGTTCGTAAACGTGAACTTCTTACTCACCTTATCAAAGATGGTGACTGGAAACAAGTTCTTGTGTTTAGTAGAACTAAGCATGGAGCAAATCGTTTAGCTGGACAGTTAGAATCAGATGGAATCACAGCTGCTGCAATTCATGGAAACAAAAGCCAAAATGCAAGAACAAAAGCTCTAGCTGACTTTAAAAAAGGTGAGGTAAGAGTTCTTGTTGCTACTGACATCGCAGCTCGTGGTATAGATATAGACCAACTTCCTCATGTTGTAAACTATGAACTTCCAAATGTAAGTGAAGACTATGTTCACCGTATCGGTAGAACAGGTCGTGCTGGTAACGAAGGTGAAGCTGTTTCTCTTGTTTGTATAGATGAAGATGAGTACTTAGCTAACATCGAAAAGCTTATAAAAAAAGATATTCCAAAAGTATGGTTAAAAGGTTTTAAACCTGATCCATCAATAAAAGCAGAAGCAATCAACCAAGGTGGCGGCGGAAGAGGTAAGGGTGGAGGAAACTCTAGAAATAGACCTCGAAATAAGCCTGCCCAAGGTGGTAGTACTTCAAGAGGTAACTCAAACCGAAGAAGATAGGTCTATAATGAATTTTAAAAAGTATTTATTTCCCATTTTTGTATTGGCACTTGCGTATCTTCTGTTTTCTAGTGATGATGCAAAACTCATTATCGCTGGAATTACCATATTTTTAATAGGTATGGTTTTTATGGAAGACGGCTTCAAGCTTTTTAGCGGTGGAGTCATAGAAAAAGTTTTAAAAAAAACTACCTCTTCAGTACCTAAAGCAATTGGTGCTGGATTTGTAGCTACTGCAATCGTTCAAAGTTCTTCACTCCTTACAATAATTGTTATCTCATTTTTAAGTGCCGAGCTTATCTCTCTTAGTGGAGCTATTGGTGTTATCTTTGGCTCAAACATAGGAACAACAGCGACAGCTTGGATAGTCTCAGCATTTGGGGTAAAGATAAAAATAGCTCAGTTTGCTCTTCCTATGATTATCTTTGGAGTAGTCTTTAGGTTTAAAGATGCTAAATCATATCAAGGTATTGGAACTATTTTAGTCGGTCTTGGTTTTGTCTTTCTTGGCATAGGTTATATGAAAGAAGGATTTGACGCACTAAAGGGTGGAATAGACTTAGCATCTTACGCTATGGACGGATACCTTGGAGTATTAGTTTATGTTCTTATAGGCTCAGTTGCTACAGTTGTCATTCAGTCTAGTAGTGCAACAATGGCACTGATTATCACGGCTCTTGCAACAGGACAGATTGAGTACTTTAATGCTTTAGAACTAGCTATTGGTACAACAGTTACTGCAATACTTGGCTCACTTAGCTCAAACGCAAATGGAAAAAGACTAGCAATAGCGCATCTGATATTTAACATAGTAACCGGATTTGTTGCAATAGTATTTTTATATCAGCTGGCATCTTTAGTTGCATACTTATCTAGCATGATTGGCATAAATGAAACCGACTATGCAATGCAGTTAGCTCTTTTTCATACTATCTTTAATGTTTTAGGCATACTTGTAGTCGCTCCATTTACCTCCTACCTCGTAAAATTTTTAGAATCTCTTTTTATAGAGGTAAAAGATGTTGACAAGGCAAGATACCTTGATGATATAGTTATAAATGTCCCAGAAGCGGCTCTAGAAGTTGTACGAAAAGAAGTTGAGCATCTATATGATAATTCAATAGAAGTGATCTCTCCTGCCCTTTCTCTTCATCGACACCAATATCTAGGATGTGAAGACATGTCTCATGTCATCAAACATTCGGATGAAAAAATAAATACAGATATTAACGTTTTTTATGACAACAACATTAAAGAGATATATGGACAAATCTTGTACTATGCAACAAAAGCTCAAGAAAATATGAATGAAGAGCAAAAGATGAAAGTATATGAGTTGAAAATCTCTTGTAGAGATATTGTTGAGTCTATCAAGTATGTTAGAGAGATACAAAAAAATATCAAGATATATCTAACCTCAAGCAATGAGATTATGAAAGCTGAGTATAACTTGATACGAAAAGAGATAGCTGAGGCAATAGATACCATAAACAAGATTCGAAATATGGATGATGACTTAGATATACTATCTAACATTGAGCTTTTAAAAAAAGAGATAGATAAGTTAGATCTTATACAAAATGGAAAGATTGATTCTCTAATCAGAACAGATAAGATAAAGAGAAAAATGGCAACTTCACTTATAAATGATAACTCATTTGCATATGATATTTCTAAAAATCTTATCAACACAGCATCTATTTTATGGATAAAAGATAGTGATATTCAAGACTTAAGGGAGATTGCATGAACATAGAAAAATTGTTTAAAAAAGCAGAAAAGTTTTTCATACTAGATAAGGGTGAGCAAGAAAAGAAGCAAAATAAAAGAGAAAAACTAAAAAATTCTCTTTTAAAAAAGATAACTTCTCTTAAAAAGAAAGTCAAAATATCAGAAAACTCCAATGAAAAAAAAGAGCTTAAAAAACAGCTCGAAGTTCTGAAAAAGTTCCATGAAAAACTAAAATAGTTACTTATTGAAGTATATGAGTTTGAAGACTTGCTCTCTAAGGCGATGCCTAGAGAGCTTAGTGAGTGTTTAGTTAAAAGCTCTGTTTAAAGCACAGAACATTGCTTTTATAGATGCAGTTGCAATATCGTTATCTTTTCCTACACCGTAGCAAGACAATGTATCTTTAGTCTGTATTTCAATATAAGCAATAGCTTTTGCTGAACTTTGATCACCACATGAATGCTCAGAATAAGATTTAATAGTAAAATCATTTTTATAGTCTTTCATCAGTGCATTTTTACAAGCATCGATTGGACCGTTACCCTCTCCTGAAGCGATTATCTCTTTTCCATTGTAGCTATAAGTAAGCTTACAAGTAGAAACTTTGTTGATTGACTCAACAGTAAAGTCAACAAATGATATATGTTGTTTAGCTTTAAAATAAGTATCTTCAAATATATCTAAAATCTCATCAGAACTAAGTTCTCTTCCTTTAACATCAGTAATACCTTGGACAATTTTTCCAATCTCTGGATGCATAGCTTTTGGTAGAGCAAAACCAAAGTTTTTCTCTAATATGAAAGCTACTCCACCTTTTCCAGACTGAGAGTTGATACGAATAATACTCTCATAAGATCTTCCAACATCTTCTGGGTCAATCGGTAAATAAGGAACTTCCCAAAAACTATCTTGAGAGTTCTTTTGATATGCAAGACCTTTATTGATTGCATCTTGGTGTGAACCGGAGAATGCTGTATAAACCAACTCACCAACATAAGGGTGACGAGCATGTGTATCCATCTCAGTACATTTCTCAACAACTTCTAAAACTTCATTTATATCTGAGAAGTCTAACTCTGGGTTTACACCTTGAGTTAACATGTTAAGAGCAAGAGTAATCATATCTACATTACCAGTTCTCTCTCCATTACTTAAAAGTGTTCCCTCAACTCTATCAGCTCCTGCTAAAAGTGCTAACTCAGTAGCCGCAACAGAAGTTCCTCTATCGTTATGAGTGTGAGTTGAAATGATTACATTTTCACGATTGTCTAAGTGATTAGACATCCACTCTATTTGGTCTGCATAAATATTTGGTGTTGCCATCTCTACAGTCGCAGGAAGGTTGATAATAACCTTTCTTGTAGATGAGATTCCCCATCTAGCAGTTACTGCATTTGAAATTTCTGCAGCAAACTCTAACTCAGTTCCAGTAAAACTCTCAGGTGAATACTCTAAGAACACTTCTCCATCAAAATCTTTTTCATACTTTTTAACTAAGTCAACGCCTTGTAAAGCTAAAGCAACTATCTCTTCTTTACTTTTTCCAAATACTATCTTTCTTTGGGCAGTAGAAGTAGAGTTGTAAATATGTACAGTTGCTTTTTTAACACCCTCAAGTGCTTCAAAACTTCTTTTAATCAAGTGTTCTCTAGCTTGAACTAAAACCTGAACTGTTACGTCATCAGGGATAAGCTTATCATCAACTAATCGGCGTAAAAAGTCAAACTCTACTTTAGACGCAGATGGAAATCCAACTTCAATTTCTTTGAAACCAAGTTTTAATAAGAGTGCGAAAAGTTCAAGTTTTTTATTCATATCCATAGGGTTGATTAGTGCTTGATTACCATCACGTAAATCTACACTACACCATTTAGGAGCTTTTGTTATAGTTTTTGTTGGCCATTGTCTATTAGGCAAATCAATTTGTGGGTAAGGGCGATATTTGCCCATTTTTACTTGATTCATTATGAATCCTTGAACTTTAAATTTGATAGTACACTCTTACATAACTATCTTAATCGGGATTATATCAAATTTTGTATTAGAGAATTAGAAGATGTTATTAAGTAGTAGTTTGTTGTAAAATTATTATAAAGAAAGCGCCCTTGTCGGTGTTAAATACATTTATAGTTCCATTGTTTTTTTTAACTAATTGTTCACTCATATATAAGCCGATACCAGTGCCTTTTCCCTCAGGTTTAGTTGTGACATTAGCTTTGAAAATATCTTGAATGACTTCATTATTTATGCCACCTGCATTATCTTCAACTTCAATATATATGTTATTGCTTTCTTCGTAGCATCTAATATCGATTTTTCTATGGCTTATATCTTTATCATTAAATGCATCTATAGAATTATTTATAAGGTTAATTAAGAGGTGTTTAAACTCATTTTTATTTCCAAATATCTTGATAAGTTCATCTATCTCAATATCTAAAAGTATGTTTTGCAATATAAGTTCATCTTTCATAAGAATCTGAACACTTTGCATTGCATTTAGGACTGTAAACTCTTCATTTTTAACTGATGGACGAAAAAATGTACGAAATTCATGAAGAGTACTAACCATATGATCTACCTGCATATGCATTGTTTCATCAAGATCTTTTATGTATGTAGAATCTACTATATTGTTGTCAAAATCTTCTTTTAGCATGTCACTCATCATACTAATAGAGTTAAGTGGTTGCTTCCATTGATGAGCAATGGCATCTATCATTTGACCCATAGATGCAAGTCTAGACTGTTGTTCTAACATCTCATCTTTTTGAGCATCTTTTTCATGGGCAATTATATTTTTTTTATCCCATTGTTTTAAAAAATATTCATTTTGTTTTATAATTTTTTGATTTTCTTTTTGTTCATTTACGTAGAAATCTAAAACGGTTTGGATTTTTTCTGCTAATTTTTGGTCTGATTTTTTAGATAGGTTGACTATCTCTTTGAGTAGGATTTGAGTGATTTTATTTGACATTTTTCACCAGTATTAATAATTTATGTTTATTATAGCTAAAAGAATGTATTCCCGCAAAAAAGCGGAAATATCAACTTATAGTACGATTAGCACTGGTAAGTAGTTTTAAATTCGAAAGCAGTTGGACGACCTTCATCTGGCCATACATCTCTTGCAAATCTATAATGTTGGTAAGCATTGATAAATTCTTCAGTAAATACTGGTTTAAGGAAATCATTATCAGAGATAAGACCTTCAAGTGCTTCACGAAGTGTGTGTGGCATTTGAGGAATACCTTTTTCACGAATTTCATCAAGAGAAAGCTCATATAAATCTTCATCCATTGGACCAACAGGAACAGTAGCTTTTTTGATACCGTCAAGACCAGCCATCATCATTACAGCAAATGCAAGGTAAGGACAAGAAGTTGAATCTGGAAAACGCATCTCAACACGTGTAGCCATTTCGCCAGCACCATATGGAATACGACAAGCAGCTGAACGGTTTTGAGAAGAATAAGTCAGAATTGAAGGAGCTTCAAAACCTGGTAATAATCTCTTATATGAGTTAGTTGTTGGGTTAGTAAACGCAGAAACAGCAGCAGCATGTTTGAAGATACCACCAGTATAGTTAATAGCCATTTCACTTAGGTTTGCATAGTTACCTGGTGCATAGAAAAGGTTCTTACCATCTTTCCATAGTGACTGGTGAACGTGCATACCATTACCATTATCACCATACATTGGTTTTGGCATAAATGTAGCAGTTTTACCATTAAGGTGTGCAATCATCTTAACAACATACTTATATTTTTGAACATTATCAGCAGCACCGATTAGGTCAGAGAAAACAATACCGATTTCATGTTGACCTTGTGCAACTTCGTGATGACCAAGAATAACTTCAAGACCAACTTGCTCTAGTACTTGCATCATTTCAGCACGCATATCTACAGCTGAATCAGTTGGTGCTACTGGAAAGTAACCACCCTTTGTTCCTGGTCTGTGACCTGTGTTGTACATATCTGGGTAAGGATTGTTTGAATTCCACTCACCTTCTTCAGTATCAACTTTATAACCAGCTTCATTGATATTATCAACAAAAGTTACAGAGTCAAATACAAAGAACTCGTTTTCAGGACCAAAGTATGCTGTATCAGCAATACCGATTTCTTCAGCATGCTTAAGAGTTTTTTTAGCGATTGAACGAGGACATCTTTCGTATGCTTGATCTTTGTAAATATCATAAACATCACAAATTACGATTACAGTTGGATCAGCAGTAAAAGGATCTAAAAAAGCAGTTCCGATATCAACTTTTAACAACATGTCTGACTTGTTAATCGGTTGCCATGCATCTACAGATGAACCATCAAAAGGAAGACCATTTTCAAGTTGATTAGCACTAACAGCACTCATTCTGTAGCTAATATGGTGCCATGCACCCTTAATGTCTGTAAATCTAAAGTCTACAAATTGAACATCGTTTTCTTCACAAAAAGTAAAAAACTCTTCTGTATTATTAACAAATTTTCCCATTCATTCTCTCCTGAAATTAAATTGCTATTAGTATAGCTCAAAAATATTTAATTGAATCTCTTATCCTGTTTAAATTTTAATCAATTAGAAATTTTTGTTTCGTAAAGTTATAATTTAAGAAAGAATCTTGTTTAAAATAAGAGTATAATTTGAGCTATATTTTAATACAAAGAGAACTTTTGAATAATATTGATAAAGAGCATATTTGGCATCCTTATAGCAGTGTTTTAAATCCAAGAACTAATATAAAAGTAGATAGTGCAAATGGCATTTACTTAAACTTAGAAGATGGTACCTCTATCATAGATGGTATGTCTTCCTGGTGGTCTGTTATACACGGATATAACAATGAAACTATAAACTCTGCCATAACTGAGCAAATAGCTAAAATGAGTCATGTGATGTTTGGTGGACTTACTCATGAACCAGTTATTGCCTTGACTGAAAAAATATTAAGTATTATAGATGATGAATTTAAATACATTTTTTATAGTGATTCAGGCTCTGTGGCAGTGGAAATTGCTATGAAAATGGCACTTCAATACTTCTCTAGAGAAAACAGTATTTCAAAGAATAAATTTTTAACAGTAAAGAGAGGCTATCACGGAGATACCTTTGGCGCAATGTCTGTTTGTGACCCAACTACTGGAATGCACTCTATATTTAGTAGTTTTTTACCGCAGAACTATTTTGTAAGTGAGCCTAAAAGTAAGTTTGATGAAGCGTTTGATAAAGATGATTTAAATGAAATCACTCAACTTTTAGAAGAAAAACATGAGAGTATCGCAGCTATAATAATTGAACCAATTGTTCAAGGTGCTGGTGGTATGAGAATATACAATAAAGAGTACTTAGTAGGACTCAAAGAGTTATCTTTAAAATATAATGTACTGCTTATTTTTGACGAGATAGCAACTGGTTTTGGACGAACAGGAAAAATGTTTGCCTATGAGCATGCAGGAGTAGTTCCAGACATTATGTGTATAGGAAAGGCTTTAACTGGTGGTTATATGACAATGGCAGCAACAATTACAAATGAAAAAGTTGCACAGGGTATAGAAAAAGATGGAAATATTTTAATGCACGGACCAACTTTTATGGCAAATCCACTTGCATGTAAAGTCGCTTCTACAAGTATAGACCTACTTTTAAATAATAATTGGCAAGACAAAGTTTTAGGTATTGAGAAATATTTAAAAGAGAATTTAACTATTTGTGAAAAACTAGAAAAAGTAAAAGAAGTAAGAGTTATCGGTGCAATTGGTGTTGTAGAACTACATAAAAATGTAGATATGGATTTTGTCACAAAAGAGTTTGTAAAAAGAGGTGTTTGGATAAGACCATTTATGAAAACAGTTTATATCATGCCTCCATATATTACAAAAGAAGATGAACTACAAAAACTCATAGATGCTATCTATGAGACAATACAAATAATGGACTTAATTAAAAATATGGGGGTTTGAAAACCCTTGCAAACTTCTGTATATTGGTAAGAAACCAAGGTATTTCTATAATGGATTATAAAAAAGCTCT